>DATMBX010000071.1:0-33202 GCA_035558955.1 Solirubrobacterales bacterium
CGGCCCGCGCCGAACTCGATGTAACAGGAGCCGAGGCCGTCATAGGTATCTGCGTCCTCGCCGCCGCGGATGCGGGCGATCAGGGACTCGGCGACGACGCGCGCCGCCCCCTCGGCGAAAACGCCGGCCTTCGGCACCCCAACGGTGGCCACGTCCCCCACCGCGTACACACCGGGGTACCGCGTCTCGAGCGTCGCCGAGTCGACGGGCACATAGCCGTCCTCCGTCATCCCGCTCTCGATGACCACGTCGGGCGCGCGATGCTTGGGGACCCCGAGGAAGAGGTCGTAGGGCACTTCGTCTCCGTCTTTGAGCACGACGACCTTGCCCGCCGGATCGAGGGAGACGATTCGGGCGCCGGGACGGAAGTCGATGTCGCGCTCCGCGAAGGCGGCGAGCAGCGCCTCGGAGGTTTCGGGGGACGGCGGCACTGGGCTCGGCAGCGGCATCAGGAAGGTGATCTGGCTCTCGTCGCGGATCCCTCGATCCAAGAGGTAGTCGTGCAGAAGCAGCGCCGCCTCGCTCGGCGCCGGCGGGCACTTGAACGGCGCCCCGCAAACGCCGACCACCACCCGGCCGCCCGTGAACTCCGGCAGCACTCCGGCCACCCGCTCGGCGCCCGCGACGGAGTAGAACTCGTTTCCGTCCTCGGCCAGCCCTGGCGTCGCGTCCACGTCGTAGTCGGCGCCGAGCGCGACGACCAGGAAGTCGGCCTCGTGGACACCTGCGTCGGTGGTGACGGACCGCGCCTTCGGATCGATCGCGACGACCGTCTCCCGCAGCAGCCTCACCCCCGGCTTGGCGAAGTCGCCGTAGGGGAGGCGGACCGCCTCCGCCGGCTTGCGCCCGAACATCACGTCGAGCTTGGAGAACCCGAAGACGAATGAGTCGCTCTTGTCGATCAGGGTCACGTCGACCTCTTCGCCGAGCGCCTCCGACAGAGTCGTGCACAGCTCGAGCCCCCCAAAGCCGGCGCCGAGTGCGAGGACTCGTTGCGCCACGGGACTCAGGCGCTGAAGAGCTGGGCCAGGGAGCGGCCCACGTCGGGGGGCTCCTCCTGTCCCTGCGCGGCCGCCGCGGCGCCTTCGGCCAGGGCTCTGGCGGCGTCGGCGATCTGGTGGGCGCGGCCGCCGCGGATGATGCCGGTCTTCTTCGCCTCGGCTAGGTCGGACTCCATCAGCCCGGCCAGCTCGGCGAGGCGGCGCAGGCCGACGACGGCCGCGGTGCCCTTCAGGGCGTGGGCTTCGGCGCGCATCGTCTCGAAGTCGCTGGTCTCGGTCGCCAGGCCGGCCGCGATCACGTCGCAGCGGCGGCGCGCCTCGGCCGCGAAGGACTCCAGCAGCTCGGGGTCCGGCGCCTTTTTCTCGGTTTTGTCGCTCATCCCCCCGTCACCTCTCTTACAGCCCGGGTCAGCTCATCGACGCCAAAGGCTCCCTCCAGCGTCGCGCGAACCGTGCCCTGGCGGTCGATCGCGAACAGCCACGGCTCGGTCGGCAGGTGGAACGCTCTCACCTGCGGGCGCACGTCCTCGTCGGGATCGTTGTCGTTGTAGATCTCCATATGGATGAACGCCGCCTTGTCGCCGTAGAGTTGTTTGACCTGCTCCGCCTCGTCGACGACGGGGCCGCAGACCCGACTCTGGCAGAACTGGGGGGTCGCAAACAAGAGGATGATCGGTTCTACGCCGAGAACGTCGGCGTAATCGACCCGGTTTTGGGTGTCCGGCGGGATCCGCGTGGTGATCTGGGAGAGGTCGTTGCCGGCGTCCGCCGCGGTCGGCGTGTGGATAAGCGGAGCCCTCTCCCCGACGCGGGGGATGCTCGAGAACTCGCCGACCACGGCACTCGGCAGAAGCGTCGCCGTCGTCTCGTCGCCGCGCTCGATCAGGGCCGCGATCCGCCACTCGCCGTCTCTGGGGAAGTCGACGTGAGTGACGTAGACAACCGAGGCGGCATCGGGATCGTTGGTCGTGGTTTGGGCGCGGAAGGCAGGCTGCGTCTGCAGGCTCTCGATCGATGCCGGGAAGGGGCCGACGGCCGGTTGGTCGAGCGCCCTTCTTACCGCCGTTCTCGGATCTGAGGACGAGGAGGCGCCATCGGCTCTCTGCGGCCTTCTTCTGGGAACCCAGGCGAAGTAGAGGGCGATCTTGGCGTCGGAGACCTGTCTCCCGTCGCGCTGAAAGACGCCGAACGGGTAGCGATTCTCCCCTTTGTAGAAGGCCAGGGCGGCCGGGGAGACGACGAGGTCGGAGGGGCCGGCGGGCTCGAGCACCTCACCGAGGGTCTTCCCCTCGGCGCTGGGGAAGTCGCTCTTCGGCGGCGCCGGGCGGCTCTCGGCGGTGCCCGACCCGGACTCGCCGGAGGAATCCGACCCGTCGCCACAACCGGCCACCAGGCTCCCGGCGGCGAGTAGGCAGGCGAGGGCGAGGGGGACTCGACGGAGGTGCATCCGAAGCATGTTATTGACGGAAGGCGCCCCAGCTTCCTCCCCCAGGCACGACATATAGGGTGCCCCGCGACCGGTAGGAGAGCGGAAGGAGAGCAAATTGGCGGAGAAAGCAGCGCTGATCACGGGGGCGTCGAGCGGGATCGGACTGGCGATAGCTCGCGCCCTCGGCGAGGATGGCTACGCGCTGACCGTGTCCGCCCGTCGCCCGGAGAAGCTGGAGACCGCGGCTGAGGGTCTGCGCGCCGACGGCCTCGAGGTGCAGAGCGTCGCCGCGAGCATGACCGAGGAGGAAGACGTCGTCGGCGTCTTCGCCAAGCATCGCGAGGCCTACGGACGGCTCGACGTGCTGGTCAACAACGCCGGGGTCGGTATCGGCGCGCCGATGGCGGAGATCCAGACCAAGCACCTGGACATGCAACTCGCGGTCAACCTGCGGGCGCTGATCCTCGGCACTCGCGAGGGCCTGCCGATGCTGCGCGAGGCGGGCGCCGAGCACGGCAAGGCGCTGATCGTCAACACCGCCTCGATCGCCGGCAAAGGCGGCCAGGCCTGGCTTTCGATCTACGCGGCGACCAAGGCCGCGGTGATCAACTTCACCCAGTCGACCCATCGCGAGGCGGGCGGCGACGGGATCCAGTGCACGGCGCTGGCACCGGGCTTCGTCGACACGCCGATGACCGAGTTCGCCAAGGGGCAGGTGCCGGGCGAGGAGATGATCCGCCCGGAGGACCTGGGTGAGGCCGTCCGCTTCCTTCTGCGCACTTCACGCAACTGCCATGTGCCCGAGATTGTCTTTACTAGGCCAAGTGAAGGGCTCGACACTCCCTAACGCGCCCGCCGGCGCGCCGCAGGCGCAAGCCGGAGAGCGCCTGCGGGTGCTGGTCGCCGCCTTTGGCGACCCGGGGCACGTCTTTCCTGCCATAGCCCTAGGTCGGGCCCTGGCCGGGCGCGGGCACAAAGTCGTCGTCGAGACCTGGGAAGAGCGGCGCGAGGCAGTCGAAGGGGCCGGACTAGGCTTCACCGCGGCCGAGGAATACCGGATGTTCCCGCCGCCAGACCCCGACTCGGCCGACGGCGACCACGCGGCGGAGGCGGCGCTAGCGCTGTTGCCGTTGCTGGAGGACTTCCGTCCCCACGTCGCGGTCAGCGACATCCTCACCCTGGCGCCTTCGCTGGCGGCGGAGAAGGCCGGGGTGCCGCTGGCGACGCTGATCCCGCACATCTACCCGGTGGTGGAGCCGGGGATGCCGTTCTTCGCGATCGGGTTGCGACCGCCGCGCACCCCACTGGGACGTGGGATCTGGCGAGCGGGGCAGCGGGCGCTGAACGTCGGCCTTGAGCACGGGCGGCGTGACCTCAACCTGCAACGGGCGCGCCTCGACTTGCCCCCGGTGCAGCACTTCCACGGCGGGATCAGTCCCGATCTGGCTCTGGTCGCGACCTTCCCGCAGCTCGAGTACCCGCGCCGCTGGCCGAGCGGGATCGAGATCACCGGGCCGATGACCTTCGAGGTTCCCCACCCCGACATCGAGCTGCCGCCGGGCGACGCGCCGCTGGTGCTCGTCGCCCCAAGCACCGCCCACGACTCGAACAACCACCTCGTGCGCACCGCTCTGAAGGCGCTGGCGGACGAGCCGGTGCGCGTGGTAGCGACGACAAACCGCGTCGTCCCCCAGCGCCCGATCGACGTACCCCCCAACGCGACCCTGGTCGACTGGCTCAGCTACAGCCAGCTGATGCCGGCGGCGTCGCTGGTCGTCTCCCACGGCGGCCACGGCACCATCGCCCGCGCCCTGGGAGCCGGCACCCCAGTCCTGATCTGCCCCTTCACCGGCGACATGAGCGAAACAGCGATGCGAGTCGACTGGGCGAAGGTAGGCCTCTCCCTCCCCTGGCGCCTATGTAACCGGCGCCCGCTGCGCTGGGCGGCTCGTCGCCTTTTGAGCGACGCCTCATTCACCGAGCGCGCCGGGAGATTGGCGGCCTGGAACCGAGACAACGACGGCGCCGAGCGAGGCGCCGAACTGATCGAGCAGCTGGCCCGGCGCAAGGCCGCCGCGAAATAAGCTCCGGGGGTGGGACTCGAACCCACAACAACTCGGTTAACAGCCGAGTGCTCTACCGATTGAGCTACCCCGGACCGGCGAAACGGAATTTACCGATCAACCCGTGACGCGCTCAGTGCGGGCTATGCGTTCTACGAGGGCGGCGCGCTCTCGGCTTAGGGTGGCGCGGCGCTCGTAGTCGTCTTTCTCCCCCGCCTCGGCGATCTGGGCTTCGAGGCGGCGCTGCTCGAGGAGGAGGAAGTTGAGTTCCATCGCCTCGGCAGAGGCGGGCTCGTCGTGGGCGAGGATGACCAGCTCGGCGATCAGGCCTGCGAGCTCGTCGTCGTCGTGCGGGAGGTTGGATGCCGCGTCCTCGGGATGCTCGCGCAGCCAGGCCGCGGCGCGGGCGCCGGTCGGCGAGAGGTGTTCCTCGGTCAGGCGCTTGAGGTAGTCGCCGCCCTCTCTCGGCAGCGCGATGCACATCGCCAGCAGGGCCCGCTCGCGCCGCTCGCGTGAGGTCAGCTCGGCGGGACGCCGCCTTGGCGCGGGCGCGGGAGTCCCGTTGCCCCGCGCCCGCGGTTCCGCGGAACCGCCGCTCGCCGGGCGCGCCGCCACCAACCGGCCCATCACCATCGCCGGCTCCAGGTCGAGCTGCTCCGCCACCCGCCGCACGAGGTCGTCGCGGCTGACCGACTCCCCCATCCCCGCCAGGATCGGCGCCACCTCGTTCAGCGCGCGGTCGCGCTGCGCCGGAGAGCCGACGTCGGTCCGGTCCAGCACCAGACCGACTTGGAAGGCGGCCAGCTCTACCGCCCCGTCGACAAGGGCTCGGAAGCGCTCCGCCCCGCCCTCGGCGGCCATCATCTCCGCCGGATCCTCTCCCGCCGGCATCGCCGCCACCAGGATTCGCATCTTCCGCCCCGCCGCGACCCGTTGCGCGCGCAGCATCGCCTCCTGACCGGCGGAGTCGGCATCGAGGGCGAGCACGACCTCCTCGACCATCCCGGAGAGCGTCGCCACCTGCTCCTCGGTGATCGCAGTCCCCATAACCCCGACGGCCTCCTCGACCCCCGCCTGGTGCAGCGCCAGCACGTCGGTGTATCCCTCGACCACGACAGCCCGGCCCGCCTTGGCGATCGCCGCTTTCGCGCGGTCGATCCCGTAGAGGATTCTGCTCTTGTGGAAGAAGGCGGTCTCGGCGGTGTTGACGTACTTGGCCCCCTGGTCGGAGCGCATCGCCCGCCCGCCGAAGCCCAGCGTCCGCCCGCGCCGATCGCGGATCGGGAACATGATCCGGGAGCGGAAACGGTCGTACTCGCCTCCCCCCTTCCCGCGCTGGACCAACCCGACACCGCGCAGCTCGTCGACGCTGAAGCCGGCCCGCTGGCCGCGCACCAAGACCTTGTCCCAGGCGCTCGGCGCGTAGCCGACGCCGAAGGCGCGCAGCACGTCCTCCCCCAACCCGCGCTCGGCGAGGTACTCGCGCGCTTTGCGCGCCTCGTCGGAGTCCCAGAAGAAGCCGGCGTAGAAGGCGGCGGTGCGGTCGAGCAACTCCTCCAAGCGGCGACGCTGCTGCCGCCGCGCCTCGGCGCGCGGGTCCTCTCTCTCGCGCTCCAGCTCGACCCCGTAGCGGTCGGCGAGCAGCTCGACCGCGTCGGCAAAGCCCAGCCCCTCCTTCTCCTCGACGAACTTGATCACGTCGCCCCCCACCCCGCAGCCGAAGCAGTGGTAGAGCTTGTCCTGCGCATCGACCGAGAACGATGGCGTGCGCTCGTCGTGGAAGGGACAGAGCCCGACCCAGCGGGCACCCTGGCGGCGCAGGTCGGTGTGAGCGGAGATGACCTCGACGATGTCGGCGGTCTGCTTGACCCGCTCGAGGCTCTCGGTTGAGATCAGCGCCATGGGCTCACCGTAGCGCCGCGCGGTGGCTCAGAAGCGCGCGGCCTCGGGAATTGACAGTTCCGTGAACCTGGCGATGCAGTAGCGGTCGGTCATCCCGGCGACGTAGTCGGCGACGCGGCGGCACTCGTCCGCGTCAGGCTCGGACTCCGGCGCCTCCTCGGGGTGCTCCATGTAGTGGTCGAAGAGCCCTCGCACCGTGCGGCGTACCCGCTCGTGCTCGCGCCGCGCGTCCCGCCCCAGGTAGACCCGGTCGAACATGAACTTGCGCAGGCGCAGCATCGCGCCGCCTATCTCCTCGCTCTGCGCGATGTCGCCCTCGGCCGGGGAGCGGGCGACTATGTCGCGGACGAGCGTGTCGATTCGCGCCGAGCCTGTCGGGCCGAGTAGCTCGATCTCGGCCGCGGGCAGGTCCGCCGGGTCGAGGATCCCCGCTCGCAGCGCGTCGTCGATGTCGTGGTTGATGTAGGCGACGCGGTCGACCAGCTTCACGATCCGCCCCTCCAGCGTCGCCGGCTTGCGCGACCCGGTGTGGTTGAGGATCCCGTCGCGGACCTGCTCGGTCAGGTTCAGCCCCTGCCCGTCGCGCTCCAGCGCATCGACCACCCGCAGCGAGTGCTCGTTGTGCTTGAATCCGCCCCCGCAGCGCTCGCGCATCGCCTCGTCGAGGACCTCCTCGCCGATGTGGCCGAAGGGCGGGTGGCCGAGGTCGTGGCCGAGGCCGATCGCCTCGGTCAGATCCTCGTTGAGGCCCAGGGCGCGGGCGACCGTGCGGGCGATCCCACAGGCCTCCAGCGTGTGGGTGAGGCGGGTCCGGTAGTGATCGCCCTCGGGGGCGACGAAGACCTGGGTCTTGTGCTTGAGACGGCGGAAGGCCTTGGAGTGGACGATGCGGTCGCGATCGCGCTGGAAGGGCGTGCGAAGCGGGCTGTCGGGCTCCTCACGCTGGCGCCGAGCGGGGTAAGACGGCGTCCCTAAGTCCGAGAGGAACTCGGCCTCCCAGGCGCGGACTCGCTCTTCCAGCGGCGTCGTGTGGTCCACGTGTCGATCCTATGCCGCGGCGCGCAGGCGCACGTGGGCATGGTGCTCGAGCGTCTCGCCGACCGCCCTTTCGACCTGGCGCAGCGCCCCCTCGCCGGCCTCCGGCGCCTCGGCGAGAGGACTCGCGATCGCCTCGACCATGAAGCGGTGCGCCTCCTCGGAAAGTTCGAACGATCCCGCTTCGCAGCCGGCGCAGACCACACCGCCGGCGGCTCCGGAGAAGCCGGTCAGGTGCTCGGCCTCGCCGCAGCGCGCGCAGGAGGCCAGCTCGGGAGAGAAGCCCGCGGCGAGCGCCAGCTTCAGTCGGAAGGAAAGCGCCGTCTCGATCCCGGCCGCCCGCGTCAGCGACGGATCGTCGAGCATCGCCAGGTAGCGGCAGAGCAGGTTGTAAGCGGGCGGATTGGGCTCGGCCGAGTCGAGCAGGCGCAGCACCGCGTCGCAGGCGCGGGCGCCGGCGCTCAGCGCCGGGCCGGAGGAACGCAGCCGCGGGTAGCCGTCGACCGTGGCGACGCTGGTGACCGTGAGCAGCTCGCTGCGCCCTTCGTGTAGGAGCAGGTCGAGGCGGAAGAACGGCTCCAGACGGCCGCCGAAGCGGGATTTCGGCCGCCGGGCGCCCTTGGCGATCGCGTTGATCCGGCCCCGCGCGGTCGAGTAGAGGTGGAGGATGCGATCGGCCTCGCCGTAGCGAATGCTGCGCAGAACGATCGCCTCGGTCTTCAGGGTCTTGCCGGCCACCCTCCTAAGTTGACCGGCGAACCGGACGGCGACGGGGCCTCCGCCGCAGGCGCGTCTGGCAACTGGGGCAGTAGTAGGTCGAGCGGCCACTGACCACTATCCGCGCGATCGGCCCGCCGCAGGAAGGACAGGGCTCCCCCTCTCGGGTGTGGACGAGGAACTCGTCTTGCATCGTGCCTCTCTCGCCGCGCCCGTCGCGGTAGTCGTCGATCGAGGCGCCACCGCCGTCGATCCCGGCCTCGAGCGCGGCGACGATCGCGTCGCGCAGCGTCTCTAGATGCTCGGGTTTCATCGACCCGGCGGGCGAGAGTGGGTGCAGTCGAGCCCGAAACAGCGCCTCGTCGGCGTAGATGTTGCCTACCCCGGCGACCCGCGACTGGTCGAGCAGAAACGACTTCAGCGGTGCGGTGCGCCCGGCCGCCATCTCTCCCAGGACATTCGGCGTGAACTCTTCGGAGAGCGGCTCCGGCCCGAGCCTCTCGAAGCGTCTACCCAGATCCCCGTCGTCGATCGGGAATGCCTCTCCGAAACGGCGCGGGTCGGTGAACCAGACCTCGCGACCGTCGTCGAGGACGAAACGGGCGCGCAGGTGGCGCTCCGAGGCCGAGCGCTCCCCCTCGTACAGCCGCCTCCCCTCGGAGGGATCGATCATGGCCTCGCCCTCGACCAAGATGAGGTTTCCCGTCATTCGCAGGTGCATGACCAGGGTCTGCGCCCCGTCGAGTCTCAACAGCAGGTACTTGCCCCGCCGTTCCAGCCCCTCGATCGCGCGCCCGCGCATGGCCGCCTCCAACTCCGCCGGCGGCGCCGGCCGGCACCAGCGCGCGTCGTAGACCTCCAGGCGCTCGATCCGTCGCCCCTCCAGCTCCGGCGCCAGCTGGCGGCAGACGGTCTCGACCTCGGGCAACTCGGGCACAGCCCGGTTCTATCAACCGCTGTGTCCCCTTTGTTTCGCATACCGGCATAAAGGAGACACAGCCGCACCGGGTGATGCAGCCGTCAGTCGTCGACGGCTCGGGGGTGCGCGCTGAAGTAGACGTCCTTGAGTTGATCGCCCGAGAGGTGCGTGTACATCTGCGTGGTCGCGATGTCGGCGTGGCCGAGCATCTCCTGCACGGCGCGCAAGTCGCAGCCGCCGGCGAGCAGGTGGGTGGCGAAACTGTGACGCAGCGTGTGCGGGCTCATCTGCCCCTCGAGCCCGGCGGCGCGGGCGTGGCGCTGGACGATTCTGTAGAGGCCCTGGCGGGTCAGCGGCCCGCCACGGAAGTTGACGAAGAGCTTTGGCTCGTGGCGCTCGCCGACCAGCTTCGGCCGGGCGCTGCGCATGTAGACGCCGATCGCGGCGATCGCCTGGCGGCCCAGCGGCACCAGCCGCTCCTTCGAGCCCTTGCCGCGGGCGCGCAGGAAACCCTCGCGAAGGTCGACGTCGGCGATCTCCAGGCCGATCGTCTCCGAGGCGCGCAGCCCGCAGGCATACATCACCTCCAGCAGCGCCCGATCGCGGGCCACGGTCGGCTCGTCGCCGCGCGGCGCCGCCAGCAGCTTCTGCACCTCGGAGTAGTTGAGGACCTGGGGAAGCTTCTTGGCGCGGCGCGGCGCGCTCAGCGCCGCAGTTGGGTCGTCGGCGATCAGCTCGTCGCGGCGCAGATGCTTATAGAAGGAGCGCAGGCAGGCGGCCTTGCGGTGGATCGTCGCCGCAGAGCAGGCCGGACGTCCGTTTCCGGTCGCCAGGTCGGCGAGGAAGTCCCCGATGTCGGCGGGACGGGCCTTCAGCGCGTCGGCATCGTGCTCGGCGAGGTACTCGCCGTACTGCAGCAGGTCGGTGCGATAGGCGTTGAGGGTGTTGCGGGAGAGGCCGCGTTCCAACTCCAGGTAGGAGAGGAAGTCGAGGACCAGCCCTTCGAAGCGCGCGAGTGAAGCTGACTGGGGTGCGACGGCGATCGCCATGGAACGCAGGTTCTGCCTGTCGAAGAGCAACCCTTGGCTCGCAAGGGACTGTGCGGAGCTACGAAGTCAGGATTCGCCCTGCGGCGAGCGGCGCCGCAAAGAAGAGGGGGTCTTCGGCGAGATCGCGTCCCATCGTCCGGGAAGGGAGGCTGCTTTCTACGTAGCCGTCGAGATCTGCTTTCCCTACTTGCAATCTGTGCTTCCCGGCGGCGGCGAGGTCGAGAGCCGCGGCGATCTCTTCCTCGCCTTCGGGGATCGCGATCTCGACGGGAGCCAGAAGCAAGTCCAAGACAGTGCGGGTGTGATGACTCACGCCGCAATGGCGTTCGCGAGGGTCGGCGCTGGAGAGGCGGGGAGAGATCAAGGTTGGAAGGCCCAGGGCCAGAGCGGCGTGGGCGGTGTCGAGGGCCGCCATGCCACCGTGGCCGAGGCGCGTATCGGAGCCGATGATCCCCGGCCCGGGGCCGGCGAGGATCGCGTCCCAGCCGAGATGGCCCGCGGCGTCGAGAGCCCCGGTGACGCTGAGCGCCTCGTGCTCGCCGCCGTATGCGGGCGCGGCGGTGATCTGCCCGCAGAGCAAACCGCGCTCGCGCAGTTCCTTCACGTCATGGGAAAGGGACCCTGGCAACGCCCCTCCCCCGGTCTGCACATAGCCGACCTTGAGCTTCATATCCCCCTGCGCCGCCGCCCAGGCCGCCGGCGCCAGGTGCCCGTGCAGCGGCAGAACCACCACGGGCACCACCCGGTGCAACGTTTTGTCCCCCTTATGAGGGGATAGAGCGTTGCACCCCTCGGCGGGGTCGACCGGGTACTGGAGGGAGGTGTAGTTGAGCTTCATCACGTGCTCGCGGCTGTCGCCGCTCGCCTCCAGGCCGCGGGTGAGGTTGACGTGGACTACGTCGAAGCCGCCCGAGCCGAGTCTCAGGTCCAGCGCGGCCGTGTTGACGATCACCTCGTCGCCCTCTCGCATCTCTCCCAATAGCGCCGTGTCCGCCCAGGCCGGGCGGCGCTCGCCGCCGACCTCGACCGTCAGCGGGCCTTCGGCGATGACGACTCCGCGCCGCAGCTTCAGCCGGCCGCTCACCCCGCCGCCGCCACGATCCGCTCGCATACGTCGAGCATCGCATCGAGGTTGCGCGCGGAGACGCTTTCGTCGGCCGTGTGCACGGCTTCGGTGCCATTGGAGAGGAGGACGCAGTCGAAGCCTCCGAGCCGCAACGCGTTGGCGTCGCTGCCACCCCCGATCGCCACCCGAGCGGGCTCCCGCCCGGCGGCGCGGAGGCCGCCTTCCGCCAGCGCAAGCGCGGGAGAGGACGGCGGTAGGCGATACCCGCGGAACAGCTCCTCTATTCGCACGTCGACATCACAGCCATGCTCACTCGCGCCCCAGGCGCAGGCGTCGGAGATCGACGCCGCCACCTCCCCAGCACGGCTGGAATCGAGGCTGCGCGCCTCAGCGTGGACGAAGCAGTGCCCCGGCACCACGTTGCCGGATGTCCCTCCGGAAATCAGCCCAACGTTGGCGGTCGTCTCCGGATCCAACCGGCCCAGCTCCATGCGGCTGATCGCCGCGGCGGCCGCGGCGATCGCGCTGCTGCCGTCCTCGGGTCGAATGCCCGCGTGCGCCTCAACGCCGTGGAAGTCGGCGAGGATCTTCTGCTGGGTCGGCGTGGCGACGACCACCTCGCCGACCGGCCCGGCATGATCGAGCACGAAGCCGACTCTGGAGCGCAGCACGGAGGTGTCGAACGCCTTCGCTCCCCGCAATCCCTGTTCTTCGGCGACGGTCAGCAGCAGCTCGATCCCGACCGGAGGCGGCTCGCCGGCGTAGCGGGCTACAAGCTCGATGAAAACCGCCACCGCCGCCTTGTTGTCTGCGCCGAGGATCGTCTCGCCACGGCTGCGAAAAACCCCGTCCTCGCCGCGCACGACCTCGATCTGGCCCTTGTGGGGAACGGTGTCCAGGTGGGCGCAGAACATCACCCAACCCTCGCCGCGCCCGGGCAACCGGGCGAGCAAATTCCCGGCACCGGCCGCTGCCGGGCCGGCGGCATCGTCCTCGCTCACCTCCAGTCCCAGCGCCCGCAGCTCCGCCGCAACCGAGTCGGCGACCTCGCGCTCCTCGCCGGTAGGGCTACGAATCTCGCAGAGCCGAACGAACGTCTCGTGCAACCGGTCCATCGTCCTCCAACTCTCCCCCATTGGCTGGTCGCTCGCCGGCCTGCCGCGCCGCCGCGCCGACGAACTCGCGGAAGAGCGGCTCGGGACGGTTGGGGCGGGAGTTGAACTCCGGGTGGAACTGGGAGGCGACGAAGAAGGGGTGGTCGGGCAGCTCGACCATCTCGACCAGCCGCTCGTCGGGCGAGGTGCCGCCGCAGACCATGCCCTCGTCCTCGATCCGACGCCGCAGCTGATTGTTCACCTCGTAGCGGTGCCGGTGGCGCTTGTAGATGACCGCTTCGCCGAAGATCTCCCGCGCCCGCGTGCCCTCGTGGAGCTTCACCGGGTCGGCGCCGAGGCGCATCGTGCCCCCCATCTCGGAGACCTCCTTTTGCTCGGGCAGCAAGTCGACCACGGGGAACGGCGTCTCGGGGTCGAACTCGGCGGAGTTGGCGCCCTCCATTCCGGCCACCGAGCGGGCGAATTCGACGACGGCGATCTGCATCCCGAGGCAGATCCCCAGGTAGGGAATCGAGCGCTCGCGCGCGATCCTCGCCGCCTGCACCTTGCCTTCGATCCCGCGCTCGCCGAAGCCGCCGGGGATAAGGATGCCGTCGGCGCCCTCCAGCTTCTCCGGATCGAGGTCCTCGGAGTCGACAAGCTCGACCTCGACGTTGACCCCATGGTGAAAGCCGCCGTGTTCGAGCGCCTCGATCACCGACTTATAGGCGTCGGCGAGCTGCACGTACTTGCCGACAAGGGCGATCCGCACCTTGCCTTCGGCCTCGTCGGCCCGCCGCACCATCGCCTCCCACTCGGCGAGGTTGGGAGCCGGCGCCTCCATCCCGAAGTGGTCGAGAACCAGGTCGTCGACCCCCTCGACACGAAAGACGAGTGGCACCTTGTAGATGTTGTCGACGTCGTTGGCGGAGATCACCGCGTCGACCGGAAGGCTGGCGAAAAGCGCGATCTTCTCGCGGATCTCCCGGTCCAAGCGCCCCTCGGAGCGGCAAACCAGCGCGTGCGGCTGGATGCCGATCCGCCGCAATTCGTTGACCGAGTGCTGGGTCGGCTTGGTCTTCAGCTCGCCCGCGTGCCCGACGTAGGGAACCAGCGTCAAGTGCATGAACATCGCCCGTCTCGGGCCAAGGTCGGTGTAGAGCTGGCGAATCGACTCGAGGAAGGGCAGCGACTCGATATCGCCGACCGTGCCGCCGATCTCGGTCAGGACGAAGTCGACCGACTGCGACTCGGCGACGATCAGGATCCGGTTCTTGATCTCGTCGGTGATGTGCGGGATCACCTGCACCGTGGCGCCGAGGTAGTCGCCTCGACGCTCGCGCTTGATCACCGAGTTGTAGACGGCGCCGGCGGTGACGTTCGAGGCCCGCGAGGTGTTCTCGTCGGTGAAGCGCTCGTAGTGGCCGAGGTCGAGATCGGTCTCGGCGCCGTCCTCGGTGACGAAGACTTCGCCGTGCTGGAACGGGCTCATCGTCCCCGGGTCGACGTTGATGTAGGGGTCGAACTTCTGCAGCTGGACCCGGTAGCCGCGAGAGACGAGCAGGCGGCCGATCGAGGCGGCGGCGATCCCCTTGCCGAGAGCCGAGACCACTCCGCCGGTGACGAAGATGAACCTCGTGTCTCCTTGACTGGGTCGACTCATTCTCTGCCGAGCGAGTCTAGCCAGCGCAGGGGCGGAACCGATTCGATCGTCTGGGAGATCGAGCGCAATTCACCGTAAATGGTCAATCCGGCGACCAGGGCGAGTGCGACGAGCCGCCCGTCGCCCCCCAGGGTCGTCAGCAGCCAGATTCCGGCGATCGCCCCGACCAGGTTCGACCCTGTGTCCCCCAGCATCGCCCGCTCGCGCAGGGTGAACCAGGAGCCGACCAAGACCGGCCCCGCGAAGATCCCCAGCAGGTCGAGCGGGGCGAGGGTCCAGGCCCCGAGACAGAGCCCGACCCCCAGCAGCACCAGCCCCTTCTCCGCCCGCCCCGGCCGCAGGTCGAGGAGGTTGAAGAGGTTCGTCGCCAGGATCAGCAGGGCGACGTCGGCCAGGTAGGCCCAGGACTCCAGCCCGCGGCCCGAGACCACGTAGGCGGCCAATGCCAGCGCGCCGATCGCCTTGATCGCCCCGGTCGAGAGCCGCCCTTCGCGCAGCGCCCGCGCGTGCCCGCGCCAGCCGCGCGGCGCGTCCGCCGCCTCGCCCCGTCCCAGGGAGTCGTCGAGGAAGCCGAGGAAGGCCACGCCAAGCAGGTAGGGAAGCCAGCGCCGCAGGTCCGGGTCGAGCAGGTCGAGGTCCGCCCGGTCGTCGAGGAAGGCGAGCGGGGCCAGCGCGACCAGGGCCGCGGTCGCCAGCACCGCCCCCAGCGGGAAGGCCAGCCGGGCGCCCCGGTAGTTCTCCCGCAGGAGCCCCGCGTCGACCAATCCGCGCACCCCCGCCGGCACCACCAGCAGCGCCACCGCGATCGCGACCGGGAAGCCGACCCAGGTCATCTGCCGTTGCGAGGCGCCAGCAGATCCGGCAGCAGGCGGTCGGAGCTGCCCTTGACGCCGAAGCTGCCCTCCGCTCCGAGCAGCGCGAAGACCGTGGCCAGCTGTCCCGCGGTCAGGTCGACGTGGTCGACGCTGGAGAGGCCGTCGCCCTGAAAGAAGGAGATCGACGACGTCTCGTCCGTCGATCGCTCGACCCCCACCGCCGGCGCCCGTGTCGCCTCGATGCCCCCGATCAGCGCCGACTCCAGCCGCGCCGCCGCGGCGCGCTGCGCCGGTCCCATGTCCTGCGGCGGCTCGCGCACGACGATCACGCCGTCGAGACCGCCGAAGTTGCCGCTCGCCCGCGCGAAGAGGTCGCTGCGCACGCGCTCCAGGAGGGCGCCGCCGATCACGATCTGCCGTCCCACCCCGGCGCCGAAAGCGGTCTGACTGTCGGGGTTGTCGCGAATGTCGGCGAAGCGGGTCTTGGAGAGGTCGCCGGCGAGTGCCGCCAGGTCGACCGGCTCGCGCACGACCCCGACCCCGACAAGCCGCGCCCCGGTCGGCCCCAGCGCCTCCTCGATCGCGTCGGATACATCGCCGGGCAAATCGCCCAGCGCAACGAGGCCGATCCGCTTCCCGACCAGCTGGTCGCGGACAAGCACCGGGTAGACGCGGTCGGCGAACTCGTTGGCCCGCCCCAGCTCCCCGCTCAGCTCGTCGGCGCGGTCGCGCGCGTCCTGCAGGTTGCCGGTGAGGCTGTTCTCGAGGTTCTTGCGGGTGTCTGTCAGCGTGTCGCCGCCGAGCGCGGCGCCGATCAGGATCCCGATCGCGAGGGCGAGAAAAATCGCGATCAGCGAGACCGCGTGATAGCGCGCGCTATAGCCCATAAGTCGGGAAGCCTAGAGCCGGGCTAGAGCCCCAGCCAAATCTTGATCTTCAGCCAGACCAGTTCGACTACGTCGCCCAGGACCGGCGAGGTGATGACGACGATCGCCAGCAGGATCGCGAAGGCGGCGAGGAAGAGGACCGCGGGACCGAATGGGGAGCTCGGCGCGTAGAGGCGGCTCACCCCCTTCGCGTCGACCAGCTTCTCGCCGATCCGCAGCCGGGTGAGAAAGGTGGACGACATGCCGCCCCGCTTGCGGTCGAGGAACTCGATCAGGTTGAAGTGGGCGCCGACGCTGACGATCAACGCCGCCCCCTTCTCGTAGGCCATCAACATCGCCACGTCCTCGCTGGTTCCGGCGGCGGGGACGAGGGTGTGTTCCAGGCCCATCTCCAGCAGCCGCTCGCGCCCCGGCGCCCGCCCGTCGGGGTAGGCGTGGACGATCAGCTCAGCGCCGCAGCGCAGCGCGGCGTCCCCCGCCGAGTCCATGTCGCCGAGGATCAGGTCGGGCTTCATCCCCGCCTCCAGAACCCCGTCGGCGCCGCCGTCGACGGCGACGATTACCGGCCGCACGTCACGGATGTAGGCGCGCAGTGCCTTCAGATCGCGCCGGTGGCGATCGCCGCGGACGACGATCAGCACGTGACGGTCGCGAAAGGAGGCGCGAGTCGGCGGGAACTCGACGCCGCCGGTCAACAGGTCGGTCTCCTGGCGGACGTGGGCGACGGTGTTCTCGGCGAACTCGGCGAGGGCCTCGTCAACCCGCTCGCGCTGCTCGTCGAAGCGGCGCTCCAACTCCTCGACCCCGAGCAGGCGGCCGCGCAGCACCTCCTCTCCGGCGACGCTGACGACGCCACCCTCGATCCGCACCTCCTCGCCATCGCGCAGCAGCTCGAAAGCCTCCTCGCCGGGGACGTCGATCAGTGCGATCCCGGCCCGAGCGAGCAGCAACGGGCCGGCGTTGGGGTAGCGGCCGTCGGAGGACTCCGAGGCGTTGATCACCGCTCGCGCTCCGGTCGCGATCAGCTCCTCAGCGGCGATCCGGTCGATATTGAGGTGGTCGATGACGGCGACCTCGCCGGGGTCCAGTCGCTTGACCAGGTGCTTGGTCCGTCTCCCGAGACGCGCCGTGCCGACGATCGCCGCGCCCATGGACGCCCCGTTACGACGCGAGAGCAGCGCAGGGAAGCGACGGCGACTGGCGGTTGCCACCGGCTCAGGTTAACCAAAGGCCCCCTGACCGGCGCATAGCAGCGTCCTCAGTCGCTCGCGTGCGAAGCACGCCACGCTCCCTGCGTCCTCGCTCTGCTTGGTCAGGCGGCCTTTAGCAGTTCTTGCGCATGGAGAGTGGCGGCTTCGTCGCTGCGCTCACCGCCGAGCATGCGGCGGATCTCCTCCACCACGCCTTCGCCGTCGAGTCGCTGCACCGTCGCCGTCGCCCGCCGGCCCCCGACGTCCTTCTCCAGGCGAAAGTGGGTTTCGGCCAGGGAGGCGACCTGCGGCAGGTGGGTGATGCAGAGGACCTGGCGACCCTCGCCCAGCGCCCGCAGACGCTCGCCGACGACCCGCGCGGTATTGCCGCCGATCCCGGCGTCGATCTCGTCGAAGACGAGCGTTCCCGCGCCGGCCCCCGCGCCGAGCCCGCTCAGCGCCAGCATCACCCGCGACAGCTCGCCGCCCGAGGCCGCGTCGCGCAGCGGCGCGGGGTCGATTCCCGGGTTGGGCGCCACCCGCAGCTCGACCGTCTCGCGACCGGGGGCGCCGAAGCCGTCGGGGTGCGGCTCCAAGACGACATCGAGGGTCGCTCCGGGCATAGCCAATCTCTCCAGCTCGTTCGCGACCTTCTTCTCCAGCGGCCCCGCCGCTTTGGCGCGACCCTTGGAGAGGCGCTCGCCCAACTCCTTGCGCCGTCGCTCTGCTTCGGCAAGCGCGGCCTCCGCCTCGGCATCGCGCCCCTCGGCGTTTTCCAGGCGCGCGATCTCCTCGCGGCAGCGCTCGGCGTGGGCGAGCACGGACTCGACGCTGCCGCCGTGCTTGCGCTCCAGTCGGTCGAGCGCGTCGAGGCGCTCCTCGACCGCGGCCAACCGCCCGGGGTCGACCTCCAGCGCCTCGGCATAGTCGCGCAGGCCCGATGCCACGTCGCTCACCTCGACCGCGAGCGCGCTGATGCGCCCGGAGAGCGCGTCGAGCTCGGAATCGACCCCCGCGGCGCCTTGCAGCAGGGCCTCCGCTTGGGCGAGGGCGCTCGCCGCGCCACCCCCATCTTCGTCGGCCCCGGCGACGCCGGCATGCGCTCCCGCGGCAGCCTCGCGCAGCCCCTCGACATGGCGCAGTCGCTCGCGCTCGGCCGCCAGCTCGGTCTTTTCCGCCGGGTCCGGCGCCACCTCTTCGATCTCCGACAACTCGTAGCGGTACAGGTCCAGATCGCGCTCCCGCGACCCGTCGCGCTCGCGCAACTCGGCCAGTTCGGCGGTGAGGCGCCCACACTCACGGTGCGCGTCGCGATATTCCCGCCGCACCTCCAGGTGCGCGGCGCCGGCGAACCCGTCCAGCACCTCCATCTGCGCCGAGGAGATCGTCAGCTTGCGATGCTCGTGCTGTCCGTAGAAGGCGAGCAGCCGCCCGCCGAGCAGCTTCAGGTCGGAAGCCGAAGCGGCGCGGCCGGCGACGAAGGCATTCGTCCGCCCGCCGGCGGAGACGCGCCGCCCAAGCACGACCTCGTCAGCCCCCTCCGGCAGCCGCTCGGCGATCTCCGCCATCTCCGGCTCGTCCAGCAGGCCTTCGGGCAAGTCGAAGACACCCTCGACCCAGGCTTCTTCGGCCTCGGGTCGGACGATCTGCGGCCGCGCCTTCCCGCCCATCAGCAGATCCAACGAATGCGCCAGGACCGTCTTCCCCGCCCCGGTCTCCCCGGTGATCGCGTTCAGACCCTCGCCAAGCCGCAACTCGGCCCGCTCGATCAGCAGCAGGTTCTCTATCCGCAGCTCACGAAGCATGCGCTCTGTCTAGCACCGGGAGGCGACGGACTCTTCCCGCTAGACCGCGAGGTGCCCGAACTTCTCGCGTATGCGCTGGTAGAAGCTCGACCCCGGCAGCTGCGCCAGCCGCCCGACGCCGTTGGCGAAGCGCACCTCCAGCTCGGCGCCCGGCGCCAGCTCGCTGGCATGCTCGCCGTCAACGGCGACGTCGACCGCCTCGCGGCCGGGTGCGTTGCCCACGTGGAGGACATCGCCGGGAGCCACGACAAGGGCGCGCGCTGTCAACGAATGCGGAGCGATGTAGGAGACGACGTAGCCCTCCACCCCCCAGGCGAGGATCGGGCCCTGGTTGGCGAGGTTGTAGCCGGTGGAGCCCGCCGGGGTGGCGGCGACGAGGCCGTCGCAGCGAACGTGGCCGACCTCCTCGCCGGCGATCCTGTAGCTCAACTCTGCGACCCGGTCGTGGGGGCGGCGGGCGAAGGTGACGTCGTTGAGGGCGTCGCGACGCTCCCCGTCCACGGCGACCTCGAGCCCGGGCAGGTCGATCGCCTCGGTCTCGCCGGAGAGCGCGCGGCGGATCCCCTCCGCCGCGTCGCCGCGCTCGACCGCGGCGAGGAAACCCACCGTGCCGAAATTGACGCCGAAGACGGGGACGCCGGAGCGGGCAAAACGCCTCAGCGCATAGAGGATCGAGCCGTCCCCACCGAGCACCAGGCATAGGTCGGCCTGGCGAGGCATCGGGTCAACGACCTCAATCCCCGCCGCCGTATCGCCGTGCTTGGCCAGCTCATCTGGGGTGGCGACAAGCCGCCACCCCGCCTCCCGCGCCACCTTGACCGCAACCTCAACCGCCTCACCGGCCGTCGACGGGCCGGCTCCGTCGGATTTGTCGACGGCGTCGGCCCAATGGTGGCCGCTGGGCGATTTGGGATGGGTGATCAAAACCGCGGTCCGCTGCATGCTCACGGCTCCACCGCCAGGATCGCCGCCTCCGGGTCGTCAATCGGGTCGCTGTCCCCACCGCAGCGGACGAAAGTCTCGCGGTTGCCCTTCGGCCCAGGCAGGCCGGACGAGGCGAAGCCGGTGACTGGAAGGCCGATCTCGCCGGCAGCGTGGGCGACGGCCAGGATCGCTTCGCGGCGGTCGCCGGCGTCGCGCACGACCCCCCTGCCGACCCGGGCGCGACCCAGCTCGAACTGCGGCTTGACCATCGCCAAGATCTCGCCCCTCGGCGCCAGGCAACGGAACACGGCGGGAAGGATCTTGGCCAGCGAGATGAAGGAGACGTCGATCGTCGCCAGCTCCGGCGCGAAGGGCAGGTCGTCGGGCTCCAGCTCGCGCGCGTTGAGTCGCTCGATCACCGTCACCCGCGAATCGTCTCGCAGGGACTGCGCGATCTGCCCGTAGGCGACGTCGAGCGCGACGACCCGCGTCGCGCCGCGCTGGAGCATGCAGTCGGTGAAGCCGCCGGTCGAGGCGCCGACGTCGAGGCAGTCGCGCCCGGCTACGTCGATCCCAAGCGCGTCGAGCGCGTTCTCAAGCTTCTGCCCCCCGCGCGAGACGAAGCGCCGTCCCTCGTCGACGACAAAGGCAGCCTCGGGCTCGACCAGCTGGCTGGGCCGCAGCGCGACCGGGCCGTCGGCGCCGATCCGCACCTCGCCCGCCCGCACCGCGCCGGCGGCGGCCGAGCGCGACGGGAACAGCCCCCGCTCCGCCAAAACCGCGTCTATCCGGGCCTTCTTCACGGCTGGAACGGTACAGCCGCCCGGCGAATCGGCCGTTCGTCCGGCCGGCGAGCAGCCATTCGTTCGGCCCGGAAACGGCTTCTTAACCGGATTTTTCTGTTTGGCTGCTGTTCTTTGGCAGGTCTGTGACCCCAGTCACACTAAAATCGCACATACGTTCGTATGCTCCCTAAAGGATGCAAGGGAGGTTGACGATGAACGCAGCACCAGACTTCTTGGTTGGGTTCAACGCCGCCTCTATGGCCCCCATCGTTTCCCACGATGAGCGCCCGCGGCACTCAAGAGCCCACCTACCTCCCACGGATCCACATATATAGAGATACATATCTCTCCTCCCTGTAGTAACCCCAGATAGCGCCCCTCCTCCCCGGAGGGGCGCTATCTGTTGTGCGAGCGATCAGCGCAGGAGGACTCGGCAGCGTTTCAGCAGTTCTTCCAGGGTTTTCGGGCGGAGGGTGCCGAGTCGGCGGCTGAGGCGCTCGTGGGAGATTGCCCTTAGCTGCTCGGGCATCGCGAAGCTCTTTGCTCTCAGTCCACCCTCCGAGGAGGGGATTGGCAGGTGAAGGGGGCTGTCGAAGTCCGTTCGAGTTAGCGGGACGGCAAGCGAGAGGCCGAGGCTCGCGCGGTTCAGCTGGTCGACCGAGACGATCACGAAGGGTCGTGACTTGGCTTGCTCGGTCCCCCGAGTCGGGTCGGGATCGGTCCAGTAGACCTCGCCCTGCTGCGGGCGGGCGGTTACCACTCAGGCGCTGGGCCGTCGAAGGCTGTTTCGATCTCACGGCTCTCCGCCCGATAGGCGGCGAGAGCATCGGGGTCGCCGGCCAGCCTCTCGAAACCCGCCTCGACCTCGGCCAGTATGGCCTCTTCGTCGGCGGCGCTGACCAGCTTCGCGACAACATCGCTGGCGGACTCTCCACGACGAGCAGCCAGCACTTTCAGCCGGTCGCGAGTCTGAGTCGGAACACGGATCGTGGTGGTGTTGGCAGCAGCCATGTAGATGATTAGTCTACATCCTGGTACGGCGACCGCGACTTGTGCTCGACGGCACTCGTGCGCGGCTACCGATATGGAAGCCGCGCGGTTCCCCTACCGCGCGGATCCACATACGTAGAGATGTCTCTTCCTCCCTGTGGTAACCCCAGAAGAGACATCGGCAGGCTAGCCGATTGCGCGCTTTGGCGCAATCCTAGAAATGATTAGGGGGCGACGGGCTCGCGGTCGCCGAGGGCGGCGAGGACTCGGTCCGCTACCGACTCGCCGGTGAGGCCCGCCTCCTCGCGCAGCAGCGCCGGCTTGCCGTGGGTTACGTAGCGGTCGGGCAGACCGACTCGCAGGACTCGGGCGCGCTCGGCGGGGCGGTCGGCGAAGGCGTCTTCCAAATGTTCGAGCACACCGGAGCCGAAGCCGCCCGGCAACACGTTCTCCTCGATCGTCACCACCAGGTCGTGGCTCAGCGCCAGGCGCTCGAGCAGCTCCTCGTCGAGCGGCTTGGCGAAGCGGGCGTCGGCGACGGTCGCGTTGAGGTCGTGGCCGGCGAGGATCTCGGCCGCCTCCAGCGCCACCGCGACGCCGTAGCCGTAGCCGAGCAGCGCCACCCGCTCGCCGCTTCTCAGAAGCTCGCCGGTGCCGATCGGGATCTCCTTCGCCTCAATCGGAAGCTCGGCGCCCTCTCCCGCCCCGCGCGGGTAGCGCAGCGCCGCGGGGCCGTCGTGGGCAATCGCGGTGCGCAGCATGTGGACCAACATCGCCTCGTCGCGCGGCGCCATCACGATGACGTTGGGGAGCGGGCGGAAGTAGGAGACGTCGAAGGCGCCGTGATGGGTCGGCCCGTCGTCACCGACCAGGCCGGCGCGGTCCATCGCGAAGGTGACGTCGAGCTCCTGCAGGCAGACGTCATGGATGATCTGGTCGTAGGCGCGCTGGAGGAAGGTGGAGTAGATCGCGCAGACCGGCTTCGCGCCCTGGATCGCCAGCCCCGAGGCAAGCAGCACCGCGTTCTGCTCGGCGATGCCGACGTCGTAGTAGCTCTCGGGAGCCTCATCGGCGAGCTTCTGCAGGCCGGTTCCCCCCGCCATCGCCGCGGTGATTCCGATAACGCGGCTGTCGCGCCGCGCCTCCTCGACCATCGCATCGGCGAAGACCTGCGTGTACTGGGGCGGCGCCCCGGCGGCCGGCGGCTTCTCCAGGCGCTCGGGGGCGATCGCGTCCGGCGAGTCGGATTCCTTCACCGGGACAGGCTTTGAGGCGGGCGCGCCGTTGACTATCGAGTTGGGCTTCGCCGCGTGCCATTTCTCCATCCCCTCCAAGCCGCCCTCCTCGGCCGGGGCGAATCCCTTGCCCTTCACCGTGTGGACGTGGACGACGACCGGGCGATCGGCCTCGAAGGCCTCGCGGAAGGCCTCGCGCAGGGCGGGCACGTCGTGGCCGTCGATCACCCCCATGTAGGCGAGATCGAGCTCCTCGAAGAAGAGGCCGGGAGCCCAGTAGGCCTTGATCGCCGACTTGATCTCCGGGCCGAGGCGCTCGATCCGCTTGCCGAGCCCCAGCGGCAGTTTGGTCAACCGGTCCTCCACCCCCTCGCGGGCGTGGTAGAGGCGCGGGTTGAGCCGCACCCGGTTGAAGTAGCGCGAAAGAGCGCCGACGTTGGGGGAGATCGACATCCCGTTGTCGTTTAGGACGATCACCATCGGCGTCTGCAGGCCGCCCGCGGCGTGCAGCGCCTCGTAGGCGACGCCGCCGGTCAGCGCCCCGTCGCCGATCACGGCGGCCACTTTGCCGTCCTCGCCGATGCCCTTGCGCATCGCCTCTTTCAAGCCGACCCCATAGCCGATCGAGGTCGAGGCGTGGCCGGCGCCCATGATGTCGTGCTCGGACTCGAAGATCGAGCAGAAGGGCGCCAGGCCCTCGTACTGGCGGATCGTCGACAGGCCGTCGCGGCGGCCGGTGAGGATCTTGTGCGGGTAGGCCTGGTGGCCGACGTCCCAGAGGATCTTGTCGCGGGGGGAGTCGAGCAGGCTGTGCAGGGCGACGGCCAGCTCGCAGGTGCCGAGGTTGGCGCCGAAGTGGCCGCCGATCTGCCCGATCGTGTCGATGATGTAGGCGCGCATCTCCCCCGCCACCTGCTGCAGCTGCTCGTCGCTCAGCTCGCGCAGGTCGGCGGGCGAGTCGATCCCGCCCAGCAGCGGCTGCGGCTCTTGCTCGGGGCTGTGCTCTTTCTCGGTCATTCGTTCCTGGTGAAGATGTAGTCGGCGACCCGCCTCAGATCGCCGGTGTCGCCGCTTGCCTCGGCGAGTGCCCCGGTCGCTTTCGCGTGGGACTCGGCGGCCAGTTCGCGTGCCCGCTCCAGCCCAAAGAGGCTGACATAGGTGAGTTTGCCATGTCGCTCGTCGCTTCCACGGGGCTTCCCGAGCCGCTCGTCGCTCTCGGTCACGTCGAGGATGTCATCGACGATCTGGAAGAGGACGCCCAACTCGCCGGCGAACCGGCGGTAGGGAATTGTCTCAGGCTCGCCCCGACCCTCGAGGGCCAGCACGACGCCGACGCTGGCGGCAATCAACCGTCCCGTCTTCAGCGCGTGAAGGGCGCGCAGGCCTTCGGCGTCGGCCTCCGCGCCGGCGACGTCTACGTACTGGCCGCCGACCATCCCGTCGACGCCGATGGCGGCGGCCAACTCACGCAGAGCCGCGAGCACCAGGACGGGGTCGCCGGGCTGCTCGCAGAAGAGACGAACCGCCTCGGCGAAGAGGCCGTCGCCGGCGAGGATCGCGACGTCCTCGCCGAACTTGACGTGGGACGTCGGCTGCCCGCGACGCAGCTCGTCGTCGTCCATCGCCGGCAGGTCGTCGTGGATCAGCGAGTAGGTGTGGATCAACTCGATCGCGCAGGCGGTGGGAAGGAATCGCTCGGGGTTGGCGCCCAGGGCGCGCGCCGTCGCCAGCGCCAAGACCGGCCGAACCCGCTTGCCACCGGCCAGCAGCGAGTAACGCATCGCCTCCTCGAGCCCAGCGGTGGCGGGCGTGGCAGAGAACCGCAGCTCCTCGAGCGCCGAATCGACCGCCGAGCGAAGATCTTCCGGGTAGCTCACTCGGCCTCGCGCGAGCGGCGGTTGGCCTCCTCGACGGCCTCGGCCGAGAGCTCCGCCGCCTCGCGCGCCAGCTCTCCCGCCCGCTCGTCGCTCGTCTCCCCGGCCTCCAGCTCCAAGGCGATCGCCTTCAATCGATCGGAGATCTCACGCAGGCGGCTCACTTGACGCCCTCCCGCTCTCGGGCCGCCGCGCCCAGCACCCCGTTGATGAACTTCGGGGCGTCGGCGCCGCAGAACTCCTTGGCGATCTCGATCGCCTCGTCGATCGCCACTTCGGTCGGCACTTCGCCGTGCTCCATCTCATAGAGCGCGACCCGCATCACGTTGCGGTCCAGCGGCGCGATCCGGTCCAGCTCCCAGCCTCTGGCGTGGCGGGCGATGGCGGCGTCGAGCTCGTTGCGATGCTCCTCGACCCCAGCCGCCAACTCCTTGGTGAAGGGACGGGAATCCGCCACCAGCTCCCCCAGAGGGCGTCCGGTCACATCGCGCTGGTAGCAGGCGAAGATGGCGTCGCGGCGCTGGTCGGATCGGCGCATGGACGCCCTATTCTGGCGCGCCTCGGGACGCTACGCCCGCGAGACGTACTCGCCGTTGCGCGTGTCGACGCGGATCGTCTCGCCCTCTTCGATGAAAAGCGGGACCTGGACCGTCACCCCGGACTCCAGCGTCGCCGGCTTGCTGCCGCCGCCGGAGGCGGTGTCGCCCTTGACGCCGGGCTCGGTCCGGGTGACCTTCATATCGATCGCGCTGGCGACCTGGACGTCGCTGGGCCGCTCGTCGACGAAGAGCACATCTACCTCGGCGTTGGGCAGCACCCACTGCATCGCCTCGCCGGCAAGCTCGCGAGGAATTTCGATCTGCTCGTAGTCGCGGCTGTCCATGAAGACCGCCGCGTCGCCGGAGTCGTAGAGGTACTGCATCTTGCGCGACTCGGTCCGCACCGGGCGGAACTTCTCCCCCGCCCGAAAGGTCTTGTCCTGCACCGAGCCGTCTTCGATCTTGCGCAGTTTGGTCCGCACGAACGCGCCGCCCTTGCCCGGCTTGACGTGCTGGAAATCGATGATCCGGAAGATCGTCCCGTCGATCTCGATATGGCTGCCGTTCTTGAATTGGTTGGTGGAAATCAAGATCGCGAATCCTACGAGAGGCGGCCCGGCCGCGGCAGTCCCTACTCTCTAGGCACAGGGACATGGGTAGGGGACTCCGGACATTCGCTTCGATCTTCGCCGCGACGCTGGCCTTCGCGGCGATCGGCCATGCCGCCGAGGGACCGACGCAGGAGGAGTACACCGCCCAGGTCGAGCCGGTCTGCGAACGGAACACGATCGCCAACAGAAGAATCCTCGCCGGCGCCCGCTACAAAGCCAACCATGGCAAGAGGCCCGCCGCCGGTCGCCAGTTCATCCGCGCCGCGAACGCGTTCGGCGCCACGACGAAGACGATCGAGGCGGTCCCCCGCCCGCCGGAATTCGAGGTGAGACTTACGAGATGGATCGCGCGCCTGCGAGTCGTGGAGCAGAACCTGCGCAAGATGGGCAAGGCTCTGAAGGCCGACAATCTGCGCGGAGCGATCCTCGGCGAAGTGAAGCTGCGCAGCAGCGCCCTCGCCGCCAACAACGTCGTCTACGACTTCGACTTCCGCTACTGCAGACTGACGCCCTCGCGCTTCAGCTGAACGCCGCCTACCCCATCCGGCAAGATTGCCGTGATGGCATCCTCGTCCGGAACGCCCGCTTCCCGCCTCACGGCGGTGATGCGCGAAGGCGAGCGGGTTACGCCGCTGGAACTGTTCTTCGACCTGGTCTTCGTGCTGGCGATCACCCAGTGCACGGCGCTGATGTCCCATCACCCGACCTGGGATGGACTGGCTCAGGGCTTGCTGGTGCTGGGCGTGGTCTGGTGGTCGTGGGTGGGCTACGCCTGGCTGACCAGCGTCATCGATCCTGAAGAGGGCGCGGTGCGGCTGGTGATCTTCGCGGCGATGGCCGGGCTGCTCGTCGTCTCGCTCTGCATTCCCGAGGCCTTCGACGAACTGGCGCTCGCCTTCGCGCTCGCCTATGGCTTCGTCCGCGCCGCCCACATCGCCCTCTTCATCCTCGCCAGCCCCGAGGACGACGCGCTGCGCCGCTCGGTGCTCGGCCTGGCGCTGAGCACCGCGGTCGCGGTCTGCCTGCTCGTCGCGGCCTCGTTCTTCGACGGGTTGGCCCAGGGGTCGCTGTGGGCGCTTGCCCTTTTCCTCGACATGGCCGGGCCGTACTTCATCCGCCCCGACGGCTGGAGACTGGTTCCCGAGCACTTCGCCGAGCGCCACGGGCTGGTCGTGATCATCGCGCTGGGCGAGTCGATCGTCGCGATCGGCGTCGGCGCCGCGGGCGTCGTCGATTGGGGAGTGATCTCCGCGGCGGTGCTGGGGGTCGGGCTGACCGCCGCGATGTGGTGGGTCTATTTCGACGTCGTCGCGCTGGTAGCCGGCCGGCGCCTGGTCGAGGCCAGAGAGGGACGGGAGCGCAACACGATGGCGCGAGACTCCTACTCCTATCTGCACCTTCCGATGGTCGCCGGAATCGTCCTCGTCGCCCTCGGCATGAAGAGAACGATCGGGCACGTGGACGAGCACCTGAGAGCCGAAATCGCTTTCGCGCTGATGGGGGGACTGGCGGCCTACCTGCTCGGTCACGTCGCTTTCCGCTACCGCCACGTGCACACGATCAACCGCCAGCGCCTGCTGCTGGCGGTCGTGCTTCTGGCGCTGGTTCCGGTCGCGGTCGAGCTGCCGGCCCTGGCGAGCCTGGCGATCGCCAACGCCCTGGTCTGGGTGATGATCGCCTACGAGACTCGCAAGTACGGCGAGGGGCGCCATCGGGTGCGCCGTCCGGACGCGGTCGAACATTCGCCCGCTTAGACTGCGCGCGAATGGACACCCCTGAGCTGCTCGACAAGCTGCTGCGCAGCGCCGCGCCCTCCGGATACGAGGGGCCGGCGGCGGAGGTCTGGCGTGAGGCGGCGTCGTTTGCCGAGCTGTCGAGCGACGCCCTGGGATCCTCGATCGCCCGAGTCGGCGACGCTGCCCCGTTGCTCGCCGTCGTCGGCCACATCGACGAGATCGGCCTCGTCGTCAGCCACATCGACGAGAAGGGGTTCCTCTACTTCAAATCGATCGGCGGCTGGGACCCGCAGATCCTCGTCGGCCAGCGGGTCGAGGTGCGCGGGCCCGATGGCCTCGTTCCCGGGGTGGTCGGCCGCAAACCGATTCACCTGCTCGAAGCCGAGCAGCGCAAGAAGGTCGTCGAGCTGAAGGGCCTGCACATCGACATCGGCGCGGGCGACCGCGATGAGGCGGCCGCGTCGATCCGGGTCGGGGACCCGGTGACGGTCGCCGCCGAGCCGGTCCAGATGGCCGGCAGCCGGCTGGTCTCCCGGGCGATGGACAACCGCCTCGGCGCCTACGTCGCCCTCGAGTCCCTGCGCCGCTGCCACGAGCGCGGCAGGCTCGCCGGAAGCTTTGTCGCAATCGCCGCGGTGCAGGAGGAGATCGGCCTCTTCGGCTCTCGCACGTCCGCCTTCGAGGTACGCCCCGACCTTGCGATCGTGGTCGACGTCACGCACGCCACGGACGCTCCCGGTGTCGACGAGAAGGAGCTTGGCAGCCACACATTCGGCTCAGGGCCGGTAATCGGCCGCGGCTCGACCCTCTCCCCGAAGGTTTTCGAGCTTCTCATCCAGGCGGCGGAAGAAGCGGGGATCGAGCACACAATCGCGGCGAGCGGGCGGGGCACCAGCACCGACGCCGACGCGATCCAGATCTCCCGCTCGGGGATCCCAACCGGTCTCGTCTCGATCCCCCTCCGCTACATGCACTCCCCGGTCGAGATGGTCGACCTGGCCGACGTCGAGGCCGCGGTCGAGTTGGTCGCGACCTTCGCCGCGCGCCTCAACGCGGACGTAGACCTCAGCCGCTGACCGGCTCGGGGGCGGGGACGTCGACGCGCACAGCGTCCCGTCCGCCTGCCTTGGCAGCGTAGAGGGCCGCATCGGCGCGAGCGATGAGATCGTCGGTGTTGACCCTCTCCGGCTGGGAGACGGCGACTCCGATGCTGACCGTCACCGTCACGCCGACCGGTCGACGCTCGCGAACGGCGACCCGCAGCCGCTCGGCGATTTCGATCGCGTCCTCGCGGTCCGCGCCCGGCAGGACGACCAGGATCTCCTCCCCACCGACCCGGTAGATCGAGTCGCCTGCGCGCAGCGTGGCGCGCATCACATAGGCGACGTCCTGGAGGACGGCGTCGCCGGCCGCGTGGCCCAGCTGGTCGTTGACTCGCTTGAAATGGTCCAGATCGCAGAGCAGCAACGCATGAGAGAGGCCTTCCTCCGCATTCGAAGGCTGGCCGTCCAACTCGGCGAGGCGCTGTTCCAGCGCGTTGCGGTTGAACAGCCCGGTCAACGGGTCGAGCGTCGAGCGGCGCCGGTGGGCGCGATCGGACTCGACCAGGGCGCCGGAGAGGATCACCGTGCTGAGGATCAGCGCGGCGGCGGCGGTCAGCGTCTGGCTATGGTCGGCCGCATCGGCCGGATCGACGGCGACGGTGCTGAGCAGGAAGAGGGCGATGATGTAGGCCGTCCCCATCACCATTCCGCGCGGCTCGAAGCGGACGCCGAGCGTGACGGCGGGAAGCGCGAACCACACCAACGCCGGGCTGGTCGGTCCGCCGGTCGCGATCACCGCTCCCGCCAGCAGCAATGGCAGGGCGCCCCAGGCGCCGGCGATCCAAAGCCCCGGCCGCTCGCTGTTGTACATGAAGCGATCGGCGACGGCGAAACCGCAGAGGCCGAGGGCGAGCGGAACGATCCATCCCCACCCCACCTCCGGGCCGGCCGACGCCAGGGCCACGGCGAGGATCGCGAAGCATGCGGTGCGGTAGCGACGCACCCGGCGCTCCATGTCGAGCAGGCGCTCGCGGCGGGCATCCTTGTGGATCGCCGCAAGGGTCTCCATCGACTGCGGCAGCGCGGGCGCGGGATCGTCGCCGGCACGATGCCGAGCGGTGCGAACGGTGTGAGCAGTCGAAGCCACAACCGCTTCATCGGCAGCGACGCTCTCCTGGCTTAAGTCTGAATCCGCGTGGTCAGTCATCTAGTCGACTATCTGGAGCTCTTTGGAAAGGGCGCTCAAGTTGCGGTGGCCGTCCTCGGTGACGACGACGAGATCCTCGATTCGCACCCCCAGCTTGGCAGGGAGATAGATACCAGGCTCGACCGTCACCACCTCGCCCGCCTCGAGCACGTCTTCGGAGCGGGGCGAGACGCGCGGGGACTCGTGGACCTCGAGCCCGACCCCGTGGCCGACGCCGTGGCCGAACCGATCGCCGTGACCGGCGCCGTCGATGACCTTGCGAGCGACGGCGTCGACGGCCTCTCCACCAACACCGGCCTCGACCGCGCCGAGGGCCGCGGCTTGGGCCTCGCGAACGGTCTCATAGACCGCCCGCGCCTCCTCGCCTGGATCGCCGGTGGCGAAGGTTCGGGTGCCGTCGGAGCAGTAGCCGTCGAGCTTCGCCCCCATGTCGAAGACGACCAGCTCGTCTCGCTCGATCTCCCGCTCGCCGGGCTCGGCGTGGGGCAGGGCGCCATTGGGCCCGGCGGCGACGATCGCCGGGAAAGACGGGTCGGCGCCCAGCTCGCGGATGCGCGCTTCGGCGGCGCGGGCAACCTCGCGCTCGGTGCGGCCGGCGAGCCCACGCTCCAGGCTCCAGCGCCAAACGTCGTCGGCCAGCTCAGCGGCGGCGGCGATCGAGGAAAGCTCGTCCGCGTCCTTGACCCGGCGCAGCTTCTCGACCGTGCCGCCGGCGGGAACCAGCTCGACCTCCTGGGAGAGTCTCGCCCCCAGGCGCTCCCGGGTGCGAACCGACATCTGGTCGTCCTCGAAGCCGACACGACCCGACAGGCGCTCGGCGATCCCGCCCAGCCAATCGTCGGCGATCGTCACGACTTCCCATCCCCAGCCTTCGGTTTCTTCGGCGGCGCGCTCGGTGTAGCGAAAGTCGGTCAGCAAAAGGCGCTCCTCCGCCCCGCAGACGCAGACTCCATTGGTGCCGGTGAAGCCGGTCAGATAGCGGACGTTGACAAGGTCGGTGACCAGCATCCGGTCGACCTCACGCTCGGCCAGCAGGCCCGCCAGGCGATCTCCCCGGCCGCGCATCAATCGTCTGTTGAGCCGAGCTCGCGGGCCAGCTCTTCCAGCGCGTCGCGGTAGCCATCCGGGCCCCTGCCGGAGATCTTGCTCAGGACCAGGCCGTCGAAGACGGACTCCCTGCGCCAGCCCTCGCGGGATTCGACGTCGGAGAGGTGGACCTCTACAGCGGGCATGCCGGCGACGTCGAGCGCGTCGGCGATCGCGCGGCTGTAGTGAGTCCAGGCGCCGGCGTTGACCAGCGCCGCGTCGGCCAGCTCCGGCAACCGGTGCAGGTACTCGACGAACTCGCCCTCGGAGTTGGTCTGGAAGAAGATCGTCTCCAGCCCCAGCTCCCGCGCCCAGCTCTTGACCTTCATCTCCAACTCGTTGAGCGAGAGGCCGCCGTAAATCGCGGGATCGCGGCGGTCGAGAATGTCGAAGTTGACCCCGTGCAGAACCGCCACGCGGTTGTGGGAAGTAGTCATCTGCGCAGCTCCTCCACGGCGGCCCGGACCCTATCCGGATCGACAATCTGCCCTGTGCGGGGGGCGCCGGGCTCGGAGAGGAGGACGAAGCCGACGCCGGCGGCGGTCCGCTTCTTGTCGCGTTGGAGCGCTTCGAGGATCGCCTCGACGTCGATTGCCGGGTCGAGCGCGACCGGCAATCCGTGGCGGGAGAGGATCGCCTCGGACTCCTCGCGCAGCGTTTGCGCGTCGGAGAGGCGCAGCGCCGCCAGCAGGCCGAGCCCGACAGCCTCGCCATGGCGGTAGCGGGAGTAGCCGCTCGCCGCCTCGATCGCGTGGCCGACCGTGTGACCGAGGTTGAGCGCCGCGCGCAGGCCCGCGTCGTGCTCGTCGATGGCGACCACTTCGCACTTGTAGCGAGCGCAGGCGAAAACAACGTCGTCGAGGTCGGAGGGATCCAGCGACTTGATCGACCGCACCCGCTCCCAGAGGTCGCCGCCGGCCAGGAGACCGGTCTTCAGCGCCTCGACGAAGCCGGCCGCCAGCTCCTCGCGGGGCAGGCTCGCCAGCGCCGACGTGTCGGCGAGCACCGCGGCGGGGAGGTGGTAGGCGCCCGCGTAGTTCTTGCCCTCGGGCAGATCGACGCCGGTCTTGCCGCCGTAAGCGGAATCGACCTGGGCGACGAGGGTCGTCGGAACCTGGATGACCGGCACGCCGCGCTGGTAAGTCGCGGCGCAGAAGCCTGCGAGATCGCCGACGACCCCGCCGCCGAGCGCGACGACATGGTCCTCGCGGGTCATCCCGGCCCTGACCAGCTCACGCAGCACGCGTTCGGCCTCGGCCATCGTCTTCGCCCCTTCGCCGGGGCCAACCTCGATTTGCGCCGCAAGGGGGCCGATTGAGTCTCCGTAGATCTCGCCGACGTTTCTGTCGCTGACGCAGAAGCGGCGGCCGCGCAGCGGCCACCAATCGGCGCCGAGCAATCCCTTGCCGACGAAGACCGGGTACTCCCCGGAGGGGCTGGCCGCCCACAGCATCCGAGTCCCCTCGGGCAACTCGGCCAGGGCCTGGATCGGGGGCAGGGCTCGGGAGATCGCGGCGCGGTCGCCCGAGGTGACGATCGCGTCGGCGAGCTGCTCGTAGAAGGGGAGCCGCTCGTTCAGGAGATGAGCCACATCCTCGGCGCTTCTCGCCAGGGGGCGATTGCTGCGGGCGATCCGCCGCCATGCCTCCGCGGCGTCGACCTGCAGCCAGACGACGATGTGGCGGGCGAGCGCGTCGCGAACCCGCTCGGAGAGGACGCTGCCGCCGCCGAGCGCGATCGTCCCGCCGTCGGCCTCCTCCAGCAACGAGCCGACGACGTCGGCCTCGCGGGCGCGGAAGGCCTCTTCGCCGTCACGCTCGAACGCTTCGGCGATCGGCATCCCCAGCTCACGCTCCATCAGGTCGTCGACCTCGGTGGCCTCCAGCCCGGCTTCGCCGGCGGCCGCGAGCGCGGTGGACTTGCCGGCCCCCATGAAGCCGATGAAGACGATCGCGGGCCGGCTCACGCGGTCACCCGCGGAAATCGATGCGCTTCTTGAACGCGTTCACAGCCGCCAGCACGTCGTCGATGTGGTCGCCGCCGAACTTCTCGCGATAGCAGCGGGCCAGCGTCAGGCAGACCATCGCCTCGGCGACGACCGCCGCCGCGGGGACCACGGTCGAGTCGGTGCGCTCACGCAAGGCCTGCGCCGGCTCCTTGGTTTCGGTGTCGACCGAGCGCAGCGGCTTGGTCAGGGTGGAGATCGGCTTGATCGCGGCCCGCACCGAGAGCGGCAGGCCGTTGGTCATCCCGCCTTCGACGCCGCCGGCGTGGTTGCTCTCGCGGAAGTAGCCGCGCTCCTCGGACCAGAAGATCTCGTCGTGCGCCTGCGATCCGACGCGGCCGGCGACGTCGAACGCATCGCCGATGCCGGCTCCCTTCATCGCCTGAATCGACATGATCGCCTGGGCGAGCCGTCCGTCCATGCGCTTCTCCCACGACACGTAGGAGCCGATGCCGGGCACCAGGCCGTAGGCCATGACCTCGAAGACTCCCCCCAGCGACTCGTTGGCCTTGCGAGCGGTGTTGATCTCCTC
>DATMBX010000072.1:0-8961 GCA_035558955.1 Solirubrobacterales bacterium
ATAACGGCGGACAGATCGAGTCCAGCCGCCTGGACGTCGGCGGCCAGCAGATGGCCTCCGAGCAGCCATTCGTGCGGCGCATTCCGTGCTCGGCGAGTGGGTGCGCGTGGCCGCCGAGAGCAGCGGGTAAAGAAGACGTAAACGGCGACGGGCGCTCAGACCTCGTCAGCGTCGATGGTTTCGGAACCGCCCACGTCTACCGCGGCACCGCCGCTGGCATCGAAGCTGCCGCCCCGATCACCTCGCTCACAGAGCAAGTGGAGCCCGCTCTCTATGACGGCATCGGCCACTACTTGATCGACACCGTCGACGTTACGGGCGAGGGACGCGCTGACTTGGTGACGCTTGACTCAGCCGGTGACGTCTACGTCCACAACGGCCGCGGCAATCGCACTTTTGCTTCCGGTAGAGAGGTCCTCTCGGGAGTAAGACCGGTGATGAGCGGCGGCAATTTCGAGCCGGTCGCGGTCGCTGATGTAAACGGCGACGGTCTGGGCGATCTGGTCGGTTTCGACCATACCGCCTCGACGATCATCACCTACCCCAGCCAGGCCGACGGAACCTTCGGGTCCGCCGTGGCCAACCCAGTCTGGATAAACGGCTCCGCCCTTTATGACGGCACCGGTATGTACCCGGTCGACGTCGACGACATCAACGGCGACGGTCGCGCCGATTTGGCCTACTACAGGGGAGCCGGTGGCGGGTTTGGATACTGGTATGGCCAAAGCGATAGCACGTTTTCGGGTGGAGCCTTTGTCGGCGGAAACGCGGTGATGGATGACGGCGCAGGCGAGGAGCCAATCGGCCTCGCGGACTTAAACGAGGATGGCCGCGCCGATTTCCTCAGCCTTAATGGCAGCACCTTGAAGGTCCGCCTCGCAGACGCCGGCGGAGCCCTACCGGGTTGGGGCCAGACCACCTCCCCGAGCACGATCGACTCCAGCCTGCTCGACGGCAGAGGCGAGGAGCTAATCGGCCTGCTCGACTACAGCGGCGACGGCTCTCCAGACCTCATTTCGGTGAACGACCTGGGCGAAGTGCTCACCTACGAAGGCAAAGGTGACGGAACCTTCGACAATCCGGTCAACCAAGGCGGACAGATCGAGTCCAGCCGTCTTTTCCTCGGCGGCGAGCAGATGGCCTCCGAGAAGCCGTTCCTGAGGCGGGCGCACTGTTCGACAGGTGGCTGCAGCTGGCCGCCAAGCGCCCCTCCGCTTGGCGAGGGCACGGCGGAGCCGGAAGCGAACACTCAGGGCGCCTCAACCGTCAACGCCACCGAGGCGACGCTCAATGGCGCGGTCAACCCAAGAGGCGCCTGGACTACCTACCAATTCGAATATGGCACCACAACCGCCTACGGCAACAGAGTGCCGGCGATAGCGAAGGCCGTCGGCTCGGGCGTTGACGACGTCGCGGTCAGCCAGGCCATCAAAAGCCTCGATCCGAAAACGACCTACCACTTCCGAGTTGTTGCGACCAACGGCAAAGGCACGACCTACGGCAACGACCAGACCTTCACCACCTGGAGCGAGTGGTCCCTCCAAACCACCCCCAACCCCACACCTCTGAACAAGAGCTCCCTCGCCGACGTTTCCTGCCTCTCCGCGACCTCCTGCTTGGCGGTCGGCTATGACGACTACGAGCGCCGCGGCGCGGCGCAGACCTGGAACGGCACCACTTGGACCGCTCGCACCGGCCCCCAAGACGCCAAACTGGTCACCGTCTCCTGCGCCACGGTCTCGACCAGCACCTACTGCTTGGCGGTGGGCGAGAAGACAGACGCCAGCCCCTATGCCCAGCGCTGGAGCAAGGTGGGCTCCCTTTGGATCAGCTCCAACGCCGCCGCTCCCGCCATTCCTCAGGGGGGAACGGATGTCTCCCTCGCCAGCGTCTCCTGCACCGGCAAATACGCCTGCACCGCGGTCGGAACTTACAAACTCAACGGGAAAACCAAGCCTCTGGCCGAGCGCTATGACGAGGCGACCAACTCCTGGTCGGTGCAGGCAACGGCGACGACCTCCGACAACTCCGACCTGAGAGACGTCACCTGCCTCTCGACCACAGACTGCATCGCGGTCGGGCGGGAGTCGGTGGACACCAAATTCAGACCCCTCACCGAGCGCTGGGACGGCAGCAGATGGACCGCCCTGACGACACCGCAGCCCAGTGGGTCCACCAACGCCTCGCTGTCGAAGGTCTCTTGTCCCTCGGCAAGCACCTGCATCGCCACCGGCTACTCCCTCAATATCGGCGCGCCCTTCGCTCTGCAATGGGATGGCACCAACTGGACGCAAACCGGCGGCGGGCTGAGCGGAACCGCCCCGAGCGATCTCTCCTGCGGCTCGGCCACCTCCTGCATCGCGGTGGGAGCCAATGACGGCAGAATCTTGATCCACTCCTGGAGCGGGTCGGATTGGTCGGTGCAAAGCTCGCCCAACCCCTCAGAGCAAGCACCCACGCTAGGCGGCGTCTCCTGCACCTCGGCGACATTCTGCGCCACGGTGGGCAGGGGAACCCCCGCTTCGGGGACCGAGTGGTTCACGCTGGGGTTGGGCTACGGCTGATCGGCGCCTATCGATCGCCGCCGCCGGCGCGCTGATGCCGACGGGCGGTTGTCGGCGTGGTGGCGCTCTCGGTCGGTGGTGGCAGCCCGCCGGACCCGCCTCCCGCCGGCTGCCTGGAGCGGTGGAACAGCGACTCCGCCACGCCGAATACGGCCGCCACAACTACACCACCCACAACTACACCACCCACAACTACGCCAGTCGCTCAGGTCAGGATTAACGAAAGCGGAGAAAACCCGCGTCACGGGCAGCGCGATGACTTCAGCTATCTGTATGTGTGGTCTAGGCGCCTAGCGCTCGGCGTAGGCAGTTACGTGTTCTTATGATCGGGGATGAGACACCGACGGCTGGACATCGCCAAGCATGGAGATTGACCTCCTCGTGATGTTCGCCTGGGTGATCTTCCCGCTACTTCTGCTGGCTATATGCGCCGGCCTGGGGCTGCTGGTGGATGCGCTGGCCGGCCGGCGCCTGCCCGGGGCGCTGGTGGCGCCTGCCGGCCTGGCGGCACTGATCGTCGTCATGCAGGCGATGACGCTCGCAAGCGCCACGGCGGACTATGCGGCCTCGCTGGCGATCCTCCTCGCCGGGGTAGGCGCGGTCGCGACGCTGCCTTGGCGCTTCGGCCGCCCGGGCCCTTGGCCGCTCGCCGCTGCGCTCGCCGTCTTCGCTCTCTTCGCCGCTCCGGTCGTCCTTTCAGGCGATCCCATCTTTGCCTCGTACGGCGACCTCGGCGACACTGTCACCTGGCTGGCGATCGCCGAGCGCGTCGTCGAGCACGGCCGCAGCCTCGAGGACCTCGCTCCCTCCACATACAAGGCGAACCTCGACGCCACTCTCGCCGCCGGCGAGCCGGTTGGCGCCGTCCTGCCCCTCACCCCCACCCAACGACTCTTCGGCGGTGAAGTGGCCTGGAGCTTTCAGCCCTACCTCGCCTCTTTGGGGGCGCTCCTGTCCCTCTGCGTCTGGCAGCTCGTAGCGGGGCCCCACGGCCCCGCGCTCGACTCCCGCAGCCCGGCCTTGTTCGCCTTCCTCGCTGCCGTCCCGGCACTGGTCTTCGGCTATGCGGGATGGGTAGGGGTGCAGGAGCTGACCGCCGTGACGCTGATCGCCCTGGTCGTCGCGCTTGCGCTTCAACCGCGCCACGGTGAAACGCATTCGGGGCCAACTACGCCCTCAATGCGTTTCACCGCGAGGGCGCCTCTCGGAATCGCGGCCCTCGCGCTCCTCGCTGTGCTCGCGCCCTGGCCGCCGTCCTTCCCGCTGCAGCCCGATGCCTGGCCGGCGACCGCTACGCTGGCCGCTTTCGTCGCCGCCACGGTGGCCCTCGGCCTCTGGGTCGCCTCGGCCCGGCGTCCCGTGGCGTTTTCGGCCTTCGCCGCTGCGCTTACAGCCTGCGCGCTGCTCGCCTCCTCCGGCGTCTCTCTCGCCCCCTACGGGCAGCTCACCGAGTTGCGGCAGGTGAACGAGCGTTACTACGATCAAGGCCCGGCGCTCGTATTCGAGCGGACCCCTTACGGCTCACGTTATTTCCTGCGCGACGTGCCACCTGACGACGCCGCCGACCCCGGGCGGCAGAGCGAGATTCCCCTCAGCGCCGCCAGTAGAGAGGGAGAGCCGATCGACACCGACCAGATCGATTTCAGAGCCCTGCTCGCCTACTCGCTCCTCGTCCTGCCCCGCTCCCCCGAGCAGAGCCGCCCACCCCTCCCATACAGACGCATCTGGTTGGGCGAGCACTACGAGGTCTGGCGGCTTCCCCCTACCGCCACCTTTCGTCTCCTCTTCCACATGCCGATCGGCGGTCCGCTCGATGCCGCCGCACTCCCCAACTGCCCGGAGACCGTAGGCCTCGGCCTGCTCGCCCTCGCCAACCAGCTCGGCGCCGCTCCACAGGACATCTCTCTGATTGCGGCCGCGCCGCGCCAGGGCGACCGCCTCGGCCTCACCGTCGCCGTCCCGCCCGATCGGGCAAGCGATCTCTGTGGCCGCCGCTGGGACTGGATCGAAGCGATTTCCCCGGCGGGGTGAGGCCTACAGATGCTTGGGTAACCACAGCTAACCGGCGAAGGCCAGAAGCGGCTCCGCCCGGCAGCGGTCCGCCACCGCCTGAGCCACGCTTGCCGCCCGCTCCTCGCGTACGCCGAAGAGAAAAGCGACCTGCGAAGTGTGGGCGGCGAAAGTCCGGTAACCCTCTCCCAGCTCCTGCTCCAGGCGCGACGTCAGCCGATCGAGGTATTCGACGCGATCGACTCGCGGGAAGTGCTGATAGACGAGCACTGAGCTGCCGGTATCGCGCAGAACGGCCAGTTCGTCCCAGTAGAGGTAGCGCTCCGCGTTGCCGGCGCTCTTTGCCACGCTCGCCACCTCGAAGCCGTTGTCGGGATCCAGGAAGATCAGCGAGTCTTGGTCGGCCAGCTCGGCGAGGGACTGGAAGTAGGTGGCTCGCTCCGGGCCGGCGGGCATCGCATCGGAATGAAAGAGGCAGCCGGGGAGCGCTTCGGAAGCCTCGACGGCCGACAGCGCGCGCCGGTCGCCTTCGACCAGCTCGGCCAAGATCTCGAACAGCTCGGGGTCGGCCGCGCCCCTGGCGATCTCCCGCAAGTAGCCGGTCCGGCCGCCATCGCTGCGACCGTCGGCGCCGGTCAGCATCCAGGAGACGATCACGCGTTCGAAGTGTTTGCCACAAAGCCGCAGCAACTGGTACTTGGCGAAGTCGTTGATGTCGCCGACGTACTGGTCTTTCAATGTTCCTCCCTGGTCCGCAAGCCGTCCGCGGACGAGCCTACGATGTTGTGCACTGAGAAGTAGCTAGGAGGTACGCGAGAGATGCCGGTTACGGTTGTCGTGGGCGGTCAATATGGATCGGAGGGCAAGGGCAAGGTCGCCCATTACCTTGCCCGGGAGCGCGATGCCGCCGCCGTCATACGCGTTGGCGGGCCGAACTCCGGCCACACGAGCTTTGCCAAAGACGGCTCTCGCCAGGTTCTGCAGCAGCTTCCGGTGGCCGCCTTGCTGGATGACTCCGTCTGCTTGCTGGGGCCTGGCGCCTACGTGGACCCGGAGATTCTGCTTTCCGAGATTTCCCGGTTGAATCTGGGTCCCGAGCGCGTTTGCGTCGACTATCGCGCCTTCGTTGTCACAGACGCCGATAAGCAGGCCGAGCGCGACAGCGGTCTTGGTGATCGCATCGGCTCGACCTGCAGCGGCACCGGCGCCGCGGTCGTTCGTCGAATCGGTCGCGCCGCGGATGGCGACTTGGCCTTCGGCTGCGAGGATCTGCACCCATTCGTCGGCGACTCGGTCGCTTTCGCTCGCCGTCTGCTCGATCGGCGCCGGCGGGTTGTGGTCGAGGGCACCCAGGGGTTTGGCCTTTCTCTCCTGCACTCGCCCCACTATCCGTACGTCACGTCGCGGGACACGAGCGCGGCGGCCCCCGTCGCCGAGGCGGGGCTCAGCCCTCTGGACGTCGACGAGGTTGCCATGGTTCTGCGGGCGTTCCCGATTCGCGTGGCCGGTAGCTCTGGGCCCTTCGATGCCGAGGAGATCGAGTGGGAGACGATTGCCCAAGAGGCCGGCCTTCCCAAACCGCCGCAAGAGCTGACCTCGGTCACTCGCCGACTCCGGCGGGTTGCGCGCTTCGAGCCGGAGATCGTGATCAAAGCCATACGAGCCAACCGACCCTCTCTTCTCGTCCTCAATCATCTCGATCATGTCGATGGGAATTGCGCTGGCGGGACCATCACCGAGAAAGCTCAGCGCTTCATCGCCGGCGTGGAGAACGCGACCGGCCACGGGATCGACCTGGTTGGCTTCGGGCCGCGTCCCGGCGACCTGGTGAGGCCGCGGCAGAGTGCCGCCCTCGAGACCGGATGACTCCGGCTCCGGCCTCGAGCCGGAGTCCGAACACACCACCGCGGAGCAACTCGGGCTCGACCTGAGCAAGCTGCCCCGCTCCCAAGCGGAGGCTCAGGAGCGGTACGAGAAGTGGCAGTTGAAGGATCCGTTCCCGGAGGTGGCGCCGGCCCTGCTCAATTCGGCGGACCTCTTCGACTACATCGCGACGACCGGGATGATCCATCCCTTCGACCTCAATCCGCTCAAGGTCGACGAGGTCCTCAAGCCGGCTTCCTGCGGCATAGCGCTGGGAGGCGAATGCGTCTACTGGTCCTATGAGTCCAGCGAGGCGTTGGACGGCGAGCCCAAGAAGACAGTGCGTGAGCTGGATTCCGCCGGTGTGCTCGAACTTCCTCCCAACTCGATCGTCTACGCGGCGCTGTCGCCAACCTTCCGGCTTCCCGGCTACATCGCCGCGCGTTTCAACCTCAGCATCAAATACGTCTATCGGGGCCTCCTTGTCGGCACCGGCCCGCTCGTCGACCCCGGCTTCAGCGGCCGGCTGCGGATCCCGCTGCACAATCTGACGTCTTCGACATGCTCGATCCCGGCTTCTGACGCGGTTCTCTGGATGGAGTTCACCAAGCTCAGCTTCAACGCCGAATGGGAAGGGGGTGGGGAGGACGAGCCGAGGAGCGGTCGCTACGTGTCGTTTCCCGAACGAAAGCGCGAAAAGCGCTCCACCCTCGACGACTATCTCAAGCACGCCAACGGCGGCAAACCGATCGTCAGCTCGATCCCCGAGTCGATCGAGCAAGCCGAGCAATCGGCACGACAGGCGGAGAGGTTGGCAAAGAGCGCAGCTGAGGCGGCGGAAACCGCTCGTGAGCGTTCGGAAACCGCTCGCGAGCGGTCACAGCAGATTCAGTTCTTAACCATCATCGGCGTGACTGTGACCATTTTCGCCGCGGTCACCGGGCTGGTCGCGTACATGAACGACGTTCAGACCGGCATCAGGAACGACGCGGACACCGCGCTTCATCGCTCCAACGAGCTGGAGGCGGAGTTGATCCGAGTCAAGAATCGCCTCAGACGATCGAACGAGAGCGCCCAAGCAAAGAGCGCTCCGGGCAATTCCAGCGAATAACGGCGCTTCTCAAGGCGCCTTCCAGCCAAGCCATCCGACCCGCTCGCCAGCATTTCCATGTGGCAGGCGAAACGACCAGACGTTCCCGTCCCCTGGTTCAGTGGGTCAACCACACCACGGCGCCCCTTGGCCGGGACCTCCCCGACGGTAGCCCGATCGGCGCGATCGCGGCCTCCGTGCTCGCCGCTCCCGCGATTGAGAAGACCATAATCGCCGCGAACGAGGCGGGGCTCGGCGTGGTCTTCGACCCCGAGGCCTGGCTGACCCAGCTCGACCCCGAGCATCCTCGGCGAAGAGGGCGCTTCAAGCACAGCGACCTGAACTGGTTGCCGCGGGGCGTCTTCGATCCGGAGCGGGCGGTCCTCTCCGAGGCCGATGTCAATGACCTCGCCGCCCGTCATCGCGATGCCGAAGTGCGGGCCGGGGCGACGATGCCGCTCTCTCCGGTCCATCGCGTCCAGGACTCGTTCACGCTCGGCCGCGGTCGCCGGCTCGATCTCGATCTGGCGCACGAGTTCTGCCGTCTCGTTCGCATCACCGGCGCTACCCATCCCACCCCAGGCGCCGGTCTGCCGCGGCGGGTGGCTGCCGGCCTCGCGGTCGACGCCCGCGACCTGCACAGTTCTCCGCGTGCCCACACGAACTTGGTTGCCGCTTACAGCGAGGTCGACGCGGACATCTTCTGGATCTGGGTTTGGAACTTCGAGCCGAGCGCTCGGCAATACCAGCTTGTTCGCTTCCTCGCTCGGGCACTTCAGCGGAAGAGCGGCAAGCTCTGCCTGCTGGCAGGGATTCGCGGCCTCTGGGAGGCGGCGCTGCGCAACCAGGTTGGGGCCGCCCTTCAGGGCTGGGGGAGGGGTAGGCTTGAGTTTCCGCCCTTCGAGCCCCCGCAGCCCTCGATCTTCGACGAAGAGGAGGATGAGGATCCCGGCTGGGCCGTCCATATCTTCCACCCGGTGATCCGGGGCGCGATCCCGCTCGGCGAGGCGGGCGAGGAGATCGCCCGTTTCCTCTTCCGCCGATACCCGTGCGACTGCGGGCATCACCCACGACACCAGCCCCCTGTCGGTGTGCGCGAGCGCCACTTCCACAACCGCTACTGCGCAGACCAGCTCGGTCGCGCGGCGATTGCCGGCGAGCCGGCCGGCACGACCGCTGAGCTGCGTGAGGTGGTCGCGCTCGCCGCCAGTACCCGTGAGGAGGTGGGAATGGGGAGGCTTCACACGGCTTGGAGCGCGGCGGCAAAGGACCCTTCGGACGGCTCTCGGATCGTCGTGCCGGCCGACCTTTGGCGAGTCGCTTAGGTCCAGGAAGAGCGGAACTGCGAAAGGGCCAGTCGGTATGCCCACTCGCTCAGAGTTTCGCCGCCGAGCATCGCTGCCACTTCCCAGGACACCGCTCGGCTCAAGTCCA
>DATMBX010000073.1:0-22652 GCA_035558955.1 Solirubrobacterales bacterium
TGGTTTCGGAGGCAGGAGCATCGAAATCGACCCGCTGCGCTCGTCAAAACAAGAGATAAGTCAGAAAAGGGAGGTTGTCCGACGCCAGTAGTGGGGATGCAAATCAAGCTTGCGGACGGCCGCTATGCGCTTGTTCCCTGCGAACGATCGACCTGCCTATCTGTTCGCGCCGGGCTGGAATGGTCACCGCCGCAATGATCGGCCTCGATGCCCAGCTGGAGCAACCGGAAATCGTCTCAACTTTCACTACGCGCGATCCAGTGACACCGCAGATCCTCCGTAACGCAACCGCCTACATCCTTAAGCTCGTTCGCGTCGAGCTTGGTCCGGTTCGCTGCTGCGGCTTCTTCGAGTTCACGACCGGCAAGGGCCGCGGTCAGGCGAGGTTCGACGCCCCCACCTGCACAGTCTGTGGAAGGACGTAAATGCTGGCGACGGGCCGCTGATTGCTAGGAAAGCGATAGTCCGCGACAAGCGCATCCGGTCGCGCATTTGGCGATAGTTGAAGACGCGGAGGAGAAGATGGGCCACGATCTGACAGTCGTAGGAATGGACATGATCGAAGACGCGCTGGCGACGCCTCCGCCGGTGTCGTGAAGGTGCGCGAGGTCGCGGCCGGATGATGGAAGTCGTAGGGCCGGCGTGCTGAAGCAGGTACGTCAAACGTTTGACAAGCGGCTACTCGTCATGTCATATCGGGCCGAGGGTAGACTGCGTTCGCTGTGATCGACGGCAGTGGCACAGGGGAGCAAACACTTCCAGTAGACGCTCAGAACGGCGGAGGAGCAGACACCCCGCCTGAGCGCGGTCTAGTGGGACGCTTTGGATCGTTCATGCTCGCCACGGCGAACCCGCCGGCGAAAACGTCTTTTGCCGATCTCGCGAGACAGATCGGTGATCGACTGCGGGACGATTCGCGTGTAACCGATGTGCAGGTCCCCGACATGGAGAACGACTGGTGTTCTCCCGGCACGATTTTTCCCTCCCCGGCCGATGACCACGGACTCATCACAGGCCATGACGAAATGAAACGCTTGTGCTTTAACGAGGCCATTTCATTTCGGATTGAGGTTCCGGCGAAGAACCAGAGGCTCGTGTCGGAAGGCGATGAAATTCCGACCCAGTACCGAGTGCTGTGGGATGGCGTCACGATCCTCGTTACCTGGACTGCGCCGTCGGATGAACCGATACCGCGCTCAGGGGGACATGTGGCGTCGGACATCCTGCGCGGGGCCCTAGAGAAGGTCAATCTCCAGCTGTACGTTCAAGGGTGTAGCCCCGAGTGCAAGCACGAATTTGCACATACAGACATACGGTTCATTAAAGGACAGGAGGGCCAGAAAGTAGTCAAATACTCGACGGGGCGGTGGACTAAAGAGGTGGAAGCAACCTATCCACCCACAGAGTCCGATCCTGCGGACAAGGTATCTGTGGATCTGTCTCTGATCGCGGAGCAGTTTGCACATCTCAAGAATCGAGGACGACGGATTCTTGAGATGGAACAAGACGGTCGAAGCTCCCTGTCAAGGCTGATGGCAACCAACCTTCGACGAGCCGAAATCTCACTACTTCCCTGGTATTCGAGACCTGTCCAGCTCTGGAAATTTCGTGGCTGGCGTCGTCAATCGCGGCGACTCATATCGCGTGTCTGGGCGACCCTCGGGAACATCGAACGACTTAGACGCGAGTGGGACCAAGCGCGGTTTGCGTTTGATAGCCGGGCTGCCAAGCGAGGAAGGGCCAAGCTTTTTGAGCTCGACTATGCCGATGAGGTGGACAGGGTCTCGTCGTTCGATCCAGATTTGATGCGATCCGCTGTCCAAGAGGCAGGAGATCGCCTGGACAACCGCGCGCTTTTGCTCGTCACTGGAATTGGTGCTGTGGCTGGAGCAATTGCCGGCGGCATCGTTGGCGGAATTGCGGGGAACGGCTTTTGAGTCGACGGCTGCCTATCCAAGGTCCCTTAGCAAGTCCAATCGCATCGAGCGGTTTTGGTGTCGGGCATCAGCTGGGGCACGCGGATGGCGGCGCGCTCGTTCAGAAGCTCTACGGACACCCCTCGGAGAGCTGGCGCGGGACCGAATCAAGCGTGCTGTCGGAGGCAGCGGACCTCGCGTTGTCGATATCTCGGAGGCAGAGCAGAGGCGGGCTGAGAGATGAATCGGTTTGAACAGGCCAGTTTCCGCGCATTTCATAACCAATCCGTCCCATCATAACCTCATGTATCGTGCTTAATCGTGTAGATTTGCGTCATGGTGACACCCGCTAGACGGATCAATGTGACGCTGGACGATGTGCACGCTCACAAGCTTGCGAGTCTCGCTGAGCGGACCCACATTCAGGAGGGGACGCTGGCTCGGTCACTTCTTTCGACGGCGCTCGATGAGGCCGACCCTGATGCTGCGCGCATCACTGAAGTCCTTCACGCGATTCCGGGTGCCTGGGAGCGCACGCAAGAGGGGCTTGCGGAGGCAGCTCGAGGCGAAGGCACGCCACTAGACAAGCTGGCCTGATTGGCGCAGATCATCGTCACCCCGCGGGCGCAGCGGGACGTTGATGAGGCAGTCACGGCGCTTAGCCTTCCGGGCGACACTTGGACGCGCATTGTTCGGTCGCTACGGGTTCTCGAAGCGTTTCCGCTCGCGGGTCCTGAGCTGGATGGGCGATGGGCGCCGACTCGGTTCGTCCTCGGTCCCTGGTTCTGGATGATCCTGCTCTATCGCTATGAGGAGTCGTCCGATCGGGTCTATGTGGTCGCGATGCACGACGCGCGGTCGGCGAGTTCTGCAACTGCAACGCGTCGCTGAGGTTCAAGGATCAGCCATTACGGTTTGCTGTATGCCCGACGAGCGGAACCTGGATGAGTTCGAATCGTTGGTCGCCGACGCGATCGATCGGCTGCCCCCCGAATTTCAGAGAGTCTTGGAGACAGTGCCGGTGATCGTCTCCGACCTCGGTATGGAGACGCGCGCCTATGGCGAGTATTGGGGAGACGGTATTGCCCGGGAGCGCTATGAGGATCGGATCGTCATCTATCGCGACACGCTGGAGCGGGACTTCGGCCACGACCGCGAGCTGCTGGCGAGACAGGTCGAGCGCACCCTTCGCCATGAGCTTGCCCACCACCTCGGTTGGGATGAGCGAGGCGTCGGCGGTCTGGGCCTCTAGCAGCGGCCTTGCTGCGGAGCTGGTCTCTCCCGCTAAGGTTGGCCGGAGAATTTCGCCGCCCAGGGTCACGGCAAAGGAGAGAGCTTGAACGGGAACGACGTCACTGAGATGGGGCCTGTCGATTACCTACTGATCGAGTGGCCCGATCAGCAGCCGACCGGAGAGGCGATGCCTTATCTGGTCGATCTCGTCGATCGGGGGCTGATCCGGATCCTCGACCTGCTCTTCATCGCCAAGGGAGAGGACGGCTCTGTCGTGCGGCTGGAGATCGCCGATCTTGGCGAGGAGGTCGCTTCCTCCTTCGCCGTGTTCGAGGGCGCTTCCTCGGGCCTCCTCTCCGACGATGACATGGGAGAGGCCGCGCAGGCGCTCGAGCCTGGGACTTCCGCCGCCCTGCTGGTGTTCGAAAACCGATGGGCAGCGCCGTTCGCCGCCGCCATGCGCCGCTCAGGCGGCCAGCTGGTCGCCAGTGGACGCATTCCAATCCAAGACATCCTCGCCGCTCTCGATGCGGCTGAGGCGGAAGCCTGAGGAGGGACAGATATGCCCGGATTGATTCGAGGAGTCGCGCGCACTGCGGTCGTCGCCGGCACCGCTACGGCTGTCAGCAATCGCGTTTCGCAGCGTCAGGCTGAGCGCTGGGCCCAGCAGGACGCCGCCCAGCAGCCAATGGAGGCACCGGCCGTGCCGCCGCCGGCCGCTCCTCCCGCCGACGGCGGATCGGTGATCGACCAACTAAAAGAGCTCGGTGAGTTGAAAAGCCAAGGCATTCTCACCGAGGAAGAGTTCGCGGCCCAGAAGGCCAAGCTGCTGGCTTCCTAAGCAAGGAGCGGTTTCGGCTCGTCCACGGCGGGAATCTGGGAGGCGCACCCAACCGAGGAGGTCCGATGGAAGCCGGCACTCACAACAAGGGAATCTTCGGCAGCGAGAGCATCGAAGCCCGAGACCACATCGTCGAGTTGCTGACCAAGGCCTACTGGATGGAGATCGAGACGGTGATGAGCTACTTGGCCGCCTCGGTCAACCTCGACGGCGTTCGCGCCCAGGAGATCAAGGAGTCGCTCGACGCCGACATCCAGGAGGAGCTCGGACACGCCCAGCGCTTCGCCGCCCGGATCAAGGAGCTGTACGGGGTCGTCCCCGGCTCTGAAGACTTCGCCGCCGAGCAGTCCTTTCTGCAGCCGCCCGAAGAGCAGACCGACGTCGTGCACGTGATTCGCGGCGTGATCAAGGCGGAGACCGGGGCGATCGAGCACTACACGCGGATCGTCGAGGAGAGCGATCAAGTCGATCCCGTCACCCAGGACATGGTGATCGACATCCTCCACGATGAGCAAGGCCACCGCCGTCTCTTCGAGGGGTTCCTGCGCGAGTACGAGCTGGAGGGGCTCGCCTAGCGCCGAACCCGGCAGTCCCGTACCAGCGCGGTTCTCAGTTGCTGCCCGTTGGCGAACTCGAAGGTGCCCTTGGCCAGGGTGTAGATCGCCCCCGGGAATCCGGTGGGAGCGGAGCAGCTCGCGCTCAGGTAGCTGCGCATTCTGCCCGCGTAGCGGTAGCGGCGGTGGAGGGTGAACTCGATGCCGGTCACGTAGGCGAGGTCCCCGGCGAGGCGGGGCAGCTTTGCCGAGACCACGATTCCGAAGTCGCCGTTCCGCCTATGGCTGATCGTCAGCGGCAGGACGAAGGTGATCGGCGTCGGGTTGGTGCTGTAGATGTGGAGGAAGACGGCTTGGCGTCTTCCCTTGCGGCCGTTGAAGGCGAGGACGTCGCCGTGGGCGGGGAACGGGGACAGGGTCGGCAGGGCCACCGTCGCGTCGAACTCGCCGCGCCCGACCAGCGCCGGGCCGCAGGCCGCCAGTGCCACCGCGGTGCTGGTCCCCTGCAGCTGCTCGGGGGAACAGACGGCCAGCCCGCGAGTGAAGAGCTTGCCCTGGCGGTTGACGGCGATGGTCAGCTGCCGGAGCGGCGGCGGCTGGCCCTCGCTGAGGGTTTGCACCCTGCCCTCCACATGCATGCGCACCGGCACCGCCGTAGCGCGTGGGAGGGCGTTGGGCTCTATGTCTCCACTCAAGGAGACGATCAGATTGCCCGACTTGATCCGCTCCCCCTGGGCGACCCCGGCCCCCAGTGCGATCGCGATCGCGGCGAGTCCCAAGGCAAGCGGAAGCCGCCGGATGACCCGCCTGTTTTGCGCCGCGCCCCTCACAAGGGCATCGTGGCACAGGCTTGTTGAGCGCCGGTTGTCCTGTCGTGGACCACTGTTCCCTCGAGCCGGGTGGAAGCCGCGTTCCGGGCTAGGGTTCCCGCCATGGCCGACGGAGATCGCTGGATCGAGCTTTCCGAGGGCGTCGAGTTCGCCGGCTACAGGATCGAGCGCAGGCTCGGGCGAGGCGGGATGGGAATCCTCTACCTGGCGATCGAGCCGGGGTTGGAGCGCCGAGTGGCGCTGAAGCTGATCGCCCCCGAGGCAGCCGCCGACGAGGTCTTCCGCCGCCGCTTCGCCGAGGAGTCGAAGATCGCCGCCTCGATCGAGCACCCCAACGTGGTGCCGATCTACGCGGCGGGAGAGGAGGGGGGAGTCCCCTACATCGCGATGCGCTACGTCGCCGGGTCCGACCTCGCCAGACGAGTTGCCCGCGAGGGGCGGCTGGAGCCGGCCGAGGCCGCGGCGCTGATCGCCCAGGTCGGTAACGGGCTCGACGCGATCCACGCCGCCGGATTGGTCCACCGCGACGTGAAGCCCGCCAATGTCTTGCTCAGCGGCGACGAGGGGGCCGAGCACGCCTACATCACCGACTTCGGCGTCGCCCGCAACGTCGCCACCAACTCCGGCATCACGCAGACGGGCCGCTTCGTCGGCACCCTCGACTACGTCGCCCCGGAGCAGATCTCCGGCGGCGAGGTCGACGCCCGCGCCGACATCTATGCACTCGGCTGCCTGCTGTTCAAGCTGCTGACAGGTGAGGTTCCCTACCCGAAGGACGGCGAGGCGGCGCGCCTCTACGCCCATCTCAACGATCCGCCCCCCGCCCCCTCGCTGTACGCGACGAGAGTGCCGATGGCGCTCGACGACGTGGTGATTCGGGCGATGTCGAAGGCCCCCGAGGACCGCTACCCATCGGCGGGGGACCTCGGCCGCGCGGCGCTGGCGGCGCTCAGCGGCGAGAGCGTGACGGTGCCCGAGCGCGCGGTGGCGACGGGAGCGGCGGCGACGCGGACGGCCGAGACGATTTCTCCCGCGGCGACTCGCGAGGCGGCGCCGGAGAAGCCGCCAACGTCACCGACCCGACAACTCCCTCCCGATCCACCTGGAAGAGTAGGTCGCCGAAGACTTGCCATCGCCGGCGGTTTCGTCGCAGTGCTGATGGCGACAGTCGCGGTCGTCGCCATCGTCGGCTCGGGCAGGGAGGGAGAGGGCGGCGCGAGTGTGACGGCGGCCGTCGCAAGATCGAGATCGAGATCGAAATCGACTTCCGGCCCCAAGCCGCTTAGCGAGGCGGAGTTGATCCGCCGCGCGGACGCTGTCTGCGAAGACAGCCAGCGCCGCTATCGCGAAGTACGCGACCTCGAGAGGGAGTATTCGGCCGACGTTCCCTATGCGAATGCCCTCGTTCAGATCGCGAGACCGCGCATCCGAGGGCTGCAGAGACTGATCCCGCCACCGCTGCTCGCCGGCGACTATGAGGCGTACGTCGAGGCGCAGGAGAGGGTGCTCGTGACCGATGAGCAGGCGCTCGCGGCCGCAAAAGAAGGCGACGCGGCCGGGGTCGAAGCGGCGCGCGAGCGGCGAGATGAGGAGGACCCGCTGCGCGAAAGCCTGGCCCGGGAGATCGGATTCGCCGTCTGCAGCACCCCACAGAGCTAAGGCCTGCCCGATGAGCTGTCCCGCTCTCTCGGATGGGCAACCCGCTCGGCGCGCTGGCGCATTTCTGCCGTCGCCTCGCGGGTGGCGGCGAACGCCTCGTCTTTCACCGCGGTCAGGCCCTCGCTCGGCTTGCCGCCGACGATGTCGCGGAAGGCGTTCTTGAAGCGCTCCGTACGGCGGTCGGGAGGGAAACGGCCCACCGCCTTCCCTTGCTTGGCCGGCCGGCGATCGCCGTAGCGCTTGCGCGCCCAGGGCGAGTCGGGCTTGCCGATCCTCGAGGCCCCGTAGATCGCGACCGGAAAGACGAAGAAGCCGACCGTTCCGTGCATCACCCGCTGCTTGGCGAAGCAGATCGCGACCAGGGCGAGGACGAATGCCGCGCCGAGGATGCTGATCAGGGTTTCCTCGATCGAGCCGGTTTCGAAGCTGAAAGGGCTGAACCCGAGCAAGACGAGGAACATCGCGGCGGCGGCGATCACCGTGGCGTCGATCGAGCTGCGCCCCTCCTCCGCCCAGTAGACATCGTCCAGGTAGACCCAGAGGGCGAACTCGTCGATCGTCAGTCCGGCGCCGACTCCGAAGAAGAAAGCGCAGATCTCGGCGTAAGGACTCTCGCCCAGCGCCCAAAATCCCAGCGCTCCGGAGATCATCATCGTCACGATTCCGAAGACGAGATGGTGCAGGTGGACGCCGCTGTCGCTGACCACGCTGCCCGGCCACCAGGGCACGCGGGGGCTCCGCATCAACCGGGTGCTCATCCGGATGAACCCGAAGGAGAGAAGGAAGCCGACCAGCACCAGGAACAGGCCCTGCTTCTGGTCGGCCAGGATCTGGTCGTTCCAGAAGTCGGTGAAGATGGAGGCGAGCGGCATCATGCTCGGGCCGGCTTTGAGTGTAGAGCCGGCCCGGCGCCCTCCTTGCGATGGATCAGGTCAACCGTGATCAGCACCGCGGCGACCGCGTAGAACGGGGTGAAGGCGAGGTTGGATAGGGTGTCGGCGAGCCACTTGGACGGCAGCGTCTCGCCGAGGAGGTCGTGGGCGAGCTCCGTCGCCAGAGCAGTCAGCCCGTCGCCGAGGAGCTCGATCGGGAGCAGCACCGTCAGCACCACCCAGAAGCTGCCCCGGATGACCTGCGCGCTGCGGGCGAACGCGGCCCGCACGCCGCAGCGCTCGATCTCCACCACCGGCGCCGCCAGGCCGAACCAGACGAAGGCGGCGATCCCGGGCGCGATCAGCAACGCAAAGCCGATCGCGACGATCGCGCCGTAGAGCAGGTCGACTGCGATCAGGCTCTTGTAGTTGACCATCCGCGCGATCTCGCGCAAGGATGGCGGGCGGCCGTCGTGGGGATGGGTGAGGGAGATCGCCACCGCGCCGGTGTAGAAGACCTCGCCGATCAGGCCGGTTGCCGCCAGCGCCAGCAGCGCCGCCCCAGCCGCGAAGATCTTCAGCCCGCCCTCGAGGTCGAGCGAGCCGATCTCGGCGTGGACGGTGACCGCGTGGACCAGGCCGAGTGGGACGAAGACGATCGCCGCTAGAAGGATCAGCGAGGGCGCCCATCTGGTGTAGGTCCGCAGGACCTGTCCGTATATAGAGAGGGTCCGCTTCACGAGCGCGACCCTACCGTCGGGCGCCTACCGCTTTGAGAGCCAGGCGAAGCCGGCGGCCATCGCCAAATTGGAGACGCCGGCGAGGCGCAGCCCGAGCTTCGCGCCGGGCCGGCTGACGGCGGGGGACTCCGACCACAGCGCGTCGGTGGCGATCTCGGTTCCCCGCAACCAGGCCAGCGCCCACCAGTCCTCAGAGGCGCCGCGCTTCGCCGCGATCGCGTGCGCGGCGGCGAAGGTGAGCCAGATCGGGCCGCAGCGGCGGAACAGGTGCTTGGCGTCGGGAGAGGGCTCGTCGTGCCCCAGCACCCTCAGCGTCGCCTCCGGGGCCAGGATCGCGGCGCTGCCCAGCGCGAGGTCGAAGGCGATCATGTTGCGGTTGGTGAGGCGGAGAGCCTGCTCGAGGTCCATCGCGGCGACCATCCAACCAGATTTGGAAGGGAAAGCGCCCGACCCGGCGAAATGGACCGCCGTGACCAAGACCGCGACGAAGACCCAGCCCCAGCTCAAGAGCCTCTCCGACTACATACAGGAGAGATTCGAAGAATTCTCACGCTCCCAAAGAGATGTCGCCCGCTACATCGTCGACCATCTCGACGAGGCGGCCTTCCTCACCGCCGAGGAGCTGGCCCGCCGGGCGAGCACCTCCTCCTCGACCGTGGTGCGCTTCTCCCAGGCGCTCGGCTTCGAGGGGTATCCAGAGCTTCAGCAGGCCGCGATCGAGGAATACCGCAACTCGATCGCCGGCGGCGGCAACGGCTCCGCCCCCAGAGGCGGGGCGCTGTTCTCCTTCGATCACTCCGAGCTGGAGGGATCGCTGGGGGCCGACTACGCCAACCTCGAAGAGACCGCTCGCAACCTCACTCGCGAGCAGGTCGACGGCGCCGTCGCGGCGCTCGCCGAGGCGCAGCGCGTCGTCATCGTCGGCGTCGATCAGATGGCCTTCTTCGCCAGCTATCTGCGCCACATGCTCTCCCTGCTGGACATCCGCGCCGAGATCGTCGCCAGCACCGGCGGCGAGTCGCTGCAGCGCCTGGGCCGGATCGACGAGGAGACGCTGGTCATCGTGCTCTCCTCCGGACGCGCCCACCCGCTGTTGCTGCGGGCGATGAAGCTGGCCCTGCACCGCAGCGCCAGAACCCTGGCGATCTCCGACGCCTCGATGTCGGAAGTCGGCGAGCACGCCGAGCAGACCCTTTACTTCTCTTCGAACAGCCCTTCGTTCGCCCGCTCCAACACGGCGCTGATGGCGCTCGTGCAGGGCCTGGCGCACGGTCTCTACGCGCGTGACGAAGCCGCGCACAAAGACCGCATCCGCGCCTACAAACTGAAGTAACGGTCGCCCCGTAATATTGAGCGCGTGACCGAGCCCGCCACCTTCCGGCTCAAGACCGGCCTCGCCGAGATGCTGAAGGGCGGGGTGATCATGGACGTGGTCACCCCGGAGCAGGCGAAGATCGCCGAGGAAGCCGGGGCTTGCGCGGTGATGGCGCTGGAGCGCGTGCCCGCCGACATCCGCAAGGACGGCGGCGTGGCGCGGATGTCGGACCCGGCGATGATCAAGGGGATCCAGGAGGCGGTGACGATCCCGGTGATGGCGAAGGCGCGGATCGGCCACTTCGCCGAGGCGCAGGTCCTGCAGTCGCTCGAGGTCGACTACATCGACGAGTCGGAGGTTCTGACCCCGGCCGACGAGCGCAACCACATCGACAAGCTCGCCTTCGACGTGCCCTTCGTCTGCGGCGCCACCAACCTCGGCGAGGCTTTGCGGCGACTCGGCGAGGGGGCGGCGATGATCCGCTCCAAGGGCGAGGCCGGGACCGGCAACATCGTCGAGGCGGTGCGCCACATGCGGGAGATCACGAGCGGGATCAAGAGCCTCGCCCAGCTCGGCCCCGAGGAGTTGGCGGGGGCCGCCAAGGAGCACCAGGCGCCGCTGGAGGTCGTCCGCGAGGTGGCCGAGAGAGGTCGCCTGCCGGTGCCGCTCTTCTGCGCCGGCGGCATCGCCACGCCGGCCGACGCGGCTCTGATGATGCAGCTCGGCGCCGAGGGCAACTTCGTCGGCTCGGGAATCTTCAAGAGCTCCGATCCCGAGCGTCGCGCCCGCGCGATCGTCGAGGCGACCACTCACTTCAACGACCCCGAGCGGGTCGCGGCGGCCTCGATCGGCTTGGGTGAGGCGATGCCGGGGCTGGAGATCGCCGAGCTGGCCGCCGCGGACGCGCTTCTGCAGGATCGCGGTGCCTGAGCTGCGGATCGGCGTCCTCGCGGTCCAAGGCGATTTCGAAGCCCATGTCGGGATGTTGCGCCAGCTCGGCGCCGCGGCGAGCGAGGTGCGCACGCCGGAGGACCTGGCCGGGCTCGATGGGCTGGTGATTCCCGGCGGGGAGAGCACGACCATCTCGATGGGGATCGAATCGGGGAGGTTGGAGGCGGCGATTCGCGAGCACCACGAGGGCGGGCGGCCGATCCTCGGGACCTGCGCCGGGATGATCGTCTGCGACGACGCCCACCTGGGGCTGATCGACGCGACCGCCGTGCGCAACGCCTTCGGGCGGCAGTTGCAGAGCTTCGAGGCCGACCTTCGGGTCGAGGGCATCGGCGAGGAGCCGCTCCGGGCCGTCTTCATCCGGGCGCCCTGGATCGAGCGGCATGGCCCAGGCGTCGAGGTGCTCGCCGAGCACGAGGGGCACCCGGTTGCGATCCGCGAGGGGACGGTGCTGGCCTGCGCCTTTCACCCGGAGCTGACCGACGACCCGCGCTTCCATGCGCTTTTCATGGCAATGACCACCGCCGCCGCGGAACGCCGCGGCGACAGCGAGGAGGCAAGGCGTTGAGGGACCCGCGAGCCGAGGCTTTGGCGAAGATCCTGGTCGGCTACTCGACCGGGGTGAAGGAAGGGGAGGTCGTCTCGATCGACGGCGAGAGCGCCGCCGAGCCGTTGCTGATGGCGGTCTACGAGGAGGTGCTGAAGGCGGGCGCCAACCCGATCCTCAACGTCTCCCTCGAGGGCCAGTCCGCGACCTATTTCAAACACGCTTCCGACTCCCAGCTCGACTGGGTCTCTCCCGTCGCCGAGTGGATGGTCGAGAACGTCGACGTGAGGATCGCGGTCGGCGCCAGCACCAACACGCGCGAGCTCTCGGCCGTCCCGCCGGAGCGCCAGACCCGCCGCCAGATGGCGACCGGCGACCTGATGGCGCGGGCGATGGATCGCAGCGCCAAAGGCTCGTTTCGCTGGTGCTACACGCTCTTCCCCACGAGCGCCTACGCGTCGGAGGCGGAGATGAGCCTCGCCGACTACGAGGACTTCTACTTCGGCGCCTGCCTGGCGACCGGCGACGGGGACCCGCTGACCGCTTGGGAGAAAGCCTCGGCCGAGACCAAACGTCTCGCCGAGTGGATCGAGGGACACGAGGAGGTCCACGTGATCGCTCCCGGCACCGACATCAAACTGGGGATCGCCGGCCGCAAGTTCATTCCCTGCGACGGTCGCCACAACATGCCCGACGGCGAGTTCTTCACCGGGCCGGTCGAGGACTCGGTCGAGGGGGAGGTCACCTTCCATTTGCCGGCGGTGATCGGCGGCCGCGAGGTCTCCGGAGTGAGGCTGCGCTTCGAGTCCGGGGTGGTCGTCGACGCGAGCGCCGAGCGCGGGGAGGAGTTCCTGATCAAGCTGCTCGACACCGACGACGGCGCCCGCCGCCTCGGAGAGCTGGGGATTGGCACCAACTACGGGATCGACCGCGGCACCCGCGAGGTCCTGCTCGACGAGAAGATCGGCGGCACCGTTCACATGGCGGTCGGCCGCAGCTATCCGGAGTCCGGCGGGAAGAACGAGTCCGCGGTCCACACCGACCTGGTCTGCGACCTGCGCCTTGGCGGCAAGATCGTCGTCGACGGCCAGGACTTCCAGGTAGACGGCAGATTCGTCGTCTGATTATTGGTTCGGGAGCGGCGATCCCGCGAGGAAGAAGAACCAGATGGTCAGCGCCAGCGCCGCGAGCATGACCGAGCCCATCAGCACCGCCTCGACGACGGTTGTGTTGCCCTGAGAGGGGGTTGTGTCCCGCATGCTTTTGAGCCAGGTGGGCCGCATCGGCGAGAGGCGGTTGGTCCCGGTGATGTTCATATAGAGCCGGTTGAGTCGGGAGATCAGCCAGGCGGCGATGACGATCGAGAGGACGATCCCGATCGCGACTACGGCGTAGGGACCGCCGCTGGGGAACTGCGTGTCGGAGACCTTCGAGCCGATGTAGACCCAGGTCAGCGGGATCAGGGTCCACAGCGACAGCGCGGCAAGAAGCATCGCGACGAAGATGACGCTCGCCGCCATTCCTCTTGCCACCGTGTGGCTATGGGTGTGAGCTTCGACTGCCATCCCCGTGTTCATAGAATGACACGCATGTCCGGTCACTCGAAGTGGTCTTCGATTAAACACAAGAAGGCTGCCGCCGACGCCAAGCGCGGCCAGCAGTTCACGAAGCTGGCGCGGGCCATCACCGTGGCGGCTCGCGAAGGCGGGGGGGACCCCGACGGCAATCCAACCCTGGCGACCGCGATCCAGAAGGCTCGTGACGCCTCGATGCCGAAGGACAACATTCAGCGCGCGGTCGACCGCGGGACCGGCGCCGGCGCCGATGCCGAGGCGATCGAGCGGGTCGTCTTCGAGGGCTACGGGCCCGCGGGGGTCGCGATCCTGGTCGAGGCGCTGACAGACAACCGCAACCGCACCAGCGCCGACGTCCGCCACGCTTTCACCCGCCACAACGGCAGCCTCGGCGAGCCCGGCTCCGTGGCGTGGATCTTCGAGAAGCGCGGCGCGATCGTCGTCGACGGCGAGCGCTATGGCGAGGACGACCTGATCGCCGCGATCGACGCCGGGGCCGAGGACGTGCGCGAGGACGGCGGTCTCGTGCGAGTGATCACCGAGCCGAGCGACCTCGGCGCGGTTCGCGTCGCCCTGGAGGAGTCGGGGATTGAGATCCAGTCTTCCGACCTGGCGATGGAGCCGAAGAGCACGGTCGAGGTGGGGGAGTCCGACGCCGGCGCCCTGCTGCGCCTGATCGACGCCCTCGAGGAGCACGACGACGTTAACGAGGTCCACGCCAACTTCGACATTCCCGACCCCGTATTAGCCAAATTAGCGAGCATCACGATCTGATTCTCTGCGAGCGGCGCTGATATGGCGGAGTGCCGCCACCCCCGGACGCGAAGCGGAGGAGGTGGCGGAATATGTCTCGAAAGGCATCCGAAGCTAGTTCCAGAATCACTTCCCATGCAAGTCGTGATGGGAATCGACCCCGGCGCCGCCAACCTCGGATTCGGCGTCGTGCGGGTCGAGGGCAACCACATGGTCGCGCTCGACGGCGGTGTGGTGGAGACCACGCCCGAGCTGCCGATGGAGCGGCGTCTGGAGCGAATCCACGCGGCCCTGTCCGAGCTGCTCGAGTGGCACGAGCCAAAGGCGGTCGCGATCGAGGATCTCTACTTCGGCAAGAACGTCCACTCGGCGATGAACGTCGGGCGGGCCAGCGGGGTCGCGATGCTCGCCGCCGCCCAACGCGGTGTCTCCTGTTTCACCTACACACCGCAGGCGATCAAGATGGCCGTCTGCGGCTCCGGCGGGGCCGGCAAGGACCAGGTGCAGCGGATGGTCGGGACGCTGCTCGGCCTGCCCGAGCCGCCGACGCCGGACCATGCCGCCGACGCCCTCGCGGTGGCGATCTGCCACGGCGGCAGCGCCGGGCAGCGGGCGGCGGTCGAAGCTCTCGACGCGGCTGCGGCGCCGCGGGAGCGGCTGGCGGGATGATCGCCGCGGTTCGCGGCGAGGTGATGGTTCGCCGTCCCGATCACGTGGTGATCGACGCCGGGGGCGTCGGCTACCGGTTGACGGTCTCCGCGGAGACGCTGAAGGCGGTTCCCGCCACCGGGCGCGAGGCGTTCCTGCACGCGGAGCTGATCTCCCGCGACGACTCCCTCGCTCTCTTCGGCTTCTCCTCCGAGGAGGAGCGCGACCTCTTCGGCGAGTTGATCTCGGTCAGCGGGGTCGGCCCGAAGGTGGCGATCGCCACCCTTTCAGGCGGGCCGGCACGGGAGCTGCTGCGGGCGATCGCCGCGGGCGACGCGAGACGCTTCCAGGCGGTGCCGGGGATCGGCAAGCGGACTTCGGAGCGGATCATCGTCGAGCTGCGCGAGAAGGTCGCCGGGGCGCTGGAGGAAGAGGTCGCCGCCGGGATCGTCGAGGAGGGCGACGCGCGCTCTCTCGCCCGCGACGGCCTGGTCAACCTCGGCTATGCGCCGCTGGAGGCCGAGCAGCTCCTCGACGGGATCGAGAGCGAGGACGCCGAGGGCATGATCGCCACCGCCCTTCGCAAGGCCGGGACGAGCAAGGCCGCATGACCGACTCACCCGACATCGGCGCCAACCGGATCAGAACGCCTGGATTTGAGGATTCCCCCGCCGCCCCCGGACGCGGAAGTGGGGCGCCATCCATATCTGATTCTTTGGCGGCCCACGGGAGCAGAGGAGGCGGCGTTGATGAAGTGCGCGTCCACGACGCACGCGCGGATGTGCCGGACGAGGACCTCGACCGCTCGCTGCGCCCGCCGACCCTCGCCGACTTCGTCAACCAGGAGCAGGTCACCGAGCAACTCGCAATCTTCATCGAGGCGGCGCGGGGGCGCGACGAGCCGCTCGACCACGTCCTGCTCGCCGGCCCGCCGGGGCTCGGCAAGACCTCGCTGGCCCACATCGTCGCCGCCGAGATGGGCGTGCCGCTGGTCCAGACGGCGGGCCCGGCGCTGGAGCGCAAGGCCGATGTCGCCTCTTTCCTCACCGCGCTGGAGCCGGGCAGCGTCTTCTTCATCGACGAGATCCACCGTCTCGGCCGCGCCGTCGAGGAGACGCTCTACCCGGCGATGGAGGACGGCGAGCTGCCCGTCGTGCTCGGCCAGGGCGCGGGCGCTCGCACGGTGACGCTCCCGTTGCCGCCTTTCACTCTGATTGGCGCCACCACCCGGTCGGGGCTCCTAACGACACCGCTGCGCGACCGCTTTGGCGTGTCCCACCGCCTCGAGCACTACAGCCCCGAGCACCTCGCCCAGATCATCTCGCGCTCTGCCGGGATCCTCGGGGTGGAGATCGCCGGCGGCGGGGCGCAGACGATCGCCGAGCGCTCGCGCGGCACCCCGCGCGTCGCCAACCGCCTGCTGAAGCGGGTCCGGGATTTCGCCCAGGTGAAGGGGCGCGGCGCGATCGACGCCGAAGTCGCCGCCGCTGCGCTGGAGATGCTCGAAGTCGACGCCGGCGGCCTCGACCGCAGCGACCGCGCCCTGCTCGACACGATCGCGAGCAAGTTCGCCGGCGGCCCCGTCGGCCTCTCCACGCTGGCGGTCGCGATCGGCGAGGAGCAGGACACGATCGAGGACGTGCTCGAGCCCTACCTGCTCCAGCAGGGCTTGCTGAAGCGCACTCCGCGCGGTCGCGTCCTCACCCAGCGGGCCTTCGACCACCTCGGCATCCCCGCCCCCGAGGGCGCGGCGAGCCTCTTCTAATACGGCGCTAAGACGGCGCCCGCCGCGCGCTTGTAGCCTGTTCGGAGATGCCGTTCTTCATCTGTCCCAACTGCGGCAACAGGGAGGCGGGGGGTGACCGCACCGCCGGCTTCAGCGCGCGCCCGAAGGGTTGCTCCAGATGCGGCTTCGGCTTCGTCTTCGAGTTGCTCGACGACTACTACCCGGCGCCGAACGCCGCCTTCTTCGTCTGCGATCGCAGAGCGCGTGTGATCGACGCCGGCAAAGGCAGCTTCGAGTTGACCGGCCTCACCGACGAGGACGTGATCGGCCGTCCGGTCCAGGACGTCCTCGGCCTCAAATGGATCGACAGAGGCAACGGCGGCGAGGCGGCCGATACCAATGGCGACGGCCTCACCGACCCGATCGAGACCTCGCTGGAATGGGGCGTTCGCTCGCTCGGCAAGAAAGTCGCGGTCCATGCCGAAGGCGACCTGCCCGCCAGAGCGGTCGCCGATGTCTTTCCCGCCTACGACGATGACGGCGGCCTGCTGATCGTCCTCACTCCCGAGGGCTAGGCGCAGGCGCGTGGGAGGAGCGGGGCGGTGAGGAAACGGCGCTGGAACCTTTTCGTCCTGCTCTTCGTGGGGGGGCTGATCGCGGCCTCCGCCGCGGCGATCGCCACCACCTCTACCAAGCTCGGCCTCGATCTCAAGGGCGGGGTGGAATTGATCTACCAGGGCCAGCCGACCGGCCAGGTCGAGGAGGTCACCGGCGAGGACATCGACCGCTCGATCGAGATCATCCGCGAGCGGATCGACAAGCTCGGCGTCGCCGAGCCCGAGGTCTCCCGCCTTGGCACCGACAACATCTCGGTCAGCCTGCCCGACGTAACCAACGCGCAGCGCGCGATTCGCCAGGTCGGAACCACCGCCCAGCTCTACTTCTTCGACTGGGAGCCGAATCTGATCGGTCCCGAGCAAGTGCTCGGCGGCCACCCGGGCCAGCAGCCGCCCTCCGGACCCCTTAGAGAGGCGAACAGACAGTGGAGAGACGCGGGGCGCAATCCAAATACCTATCTGAATCGCCAGCTGATCCTCTCTGGGGCCTTCCCCACTGCCTATGACGCCGCCCTGCTGGCCTCCAAGCAGCCCCCGGTGGAGAACTGCGAGACCTGCTCCACCGGACAGACTCGCTACTACCTCTTCTCCAGAGAGGCGCCGCATGAGCTGATCGCCGGGCCCGAGCCCACGCGCAACGCGCTCTTCGTCTCCCCGACCGGGAGAAGACGGTCGAGAGAGGGAATCGTGCTCACGGTGCCCGTGGGGACGATCGTCGTCTCCGAGCAACCGACCGACCAGGCGGGCGAGGTCGACGACACGGCGGAGCCCGGTTGGTACGCGCTCAGAGACGACCCGGCGCTCTCGGGCACCGACATCACCGACCCGAAGCAGAACTTCGACCAGTTCAACCAGCCGACCGTCGACTTCGGCTTCACCGACGACGGGCGCGAGGCGTTCCAGGAGGTCACCCGGCGCATCGCCCAGCGCGGCCAGGCGCAGGCGATCGGCCCGGTCGGCTCAGAGCAGGCATCGACGCTCTCCGGCCACTTCGCGGTCGTCCTCGACAACGAGGTCAAGACCCGCCCGATCATCAACTTCGTCGAGAATCCGGACGGGATCGACGGCCGCACCGGGGCGCAGATCTCCGGCGGCTTCTCCGACATCACCGAGGCCCAGGACTTGGCCACCTTCCTGCAGATCGGCGCCCTGCCGATCGACCTGAAGCTGATCAGTCAGTCGCAGGTCTCGGCGACGCTTGGCGAGCAGGCTCTCGACCAGGGGTTGAAGGCGGGCCTGATCGGCCTGCTCCTGGTCGTCATGTTCCTGATCTTCTACTACCGCTTCCTCGGTGTGGTGGCGACCCTCGGGCTGCTCGTCTACGCGATCTTCTTCTTCGCCCTGATCAAGCTGATCCCGATCACGATGACCCTGCCGGGCATCGCCGGGTTGATCCTCACGATCGGGGTCGCGGCGGACTCGAACATCATCATCTTCGAACGAATAAAAGAGGAGATCCGGGCCGGCCGCTCGACCTCGAGCGCGATAGCGATCGGCTACAAACGCGGGATCGCGACGATCGTCGACGCGAACGTCATCACCCTGTTGACGGCGTTCATCCTCTTCGTGCTGGCGACCGCGGGGGTGAAAGGGTTCGCCTTCACCCTCGGCGTCGGCACGCTCGTCTCCCTCTTCACCGCGGTCGTCTTCACCCAGGCCTTCCTCGGCGCTTTCGGCCGCGGTCGCCTGCTCTCCTCGCCTCGATTCCTGGGGGCGGGCGAGCGCCATGTGGACTGGCACTTCGACTTCGTCGGCGCCAGCAGATGGTTCTTCTCGATCTCCGGCGCGATCCTGATCGCCGGGGCGCTCTCGCTTGCCGCCAACCAGCTCAACTTCGGCATCGACTTCGAGTCGGGAACGCGCCTCAACTTCGCCCCGGAGAACGCCGCCACGGTCGAGGAGGTGAGGACCACCCTCGAAGGCCAGGGGCTGGGCGAAGCCGAGATCCAGGAGACCGACGACGAGGCCTTCGGCAGAGGCTTCCAGATCCAGACCAGCGAGCTGCAACCCGACGGGGTCGCCGAGGTGCGCGCCTCTCTGGTCACGGAGTTTGGCATCCAACCTGGGAGCTTCGAGAACACCAGCGTCGGCCCGACCTTTGGCGAACAGGTTGCGCGCAGCGCGGGGCTGGCGATCATCTTCTCGCTGCTGCTGATCTCCGCCTACGTCGCCTTCCGCTTCGAGGCGAAGTACGCGGTGCCGGTCCTGATTGCGGTGGCGCACGACATCCTTATCACCGCCGGCGTCTACTCGCTCGCCGACCGGGAGGTGACGAGCGGGACGGTCGCCGCCTTCCTCACCATCCTCGGCTACTCGCTCTACGACACCGTGATCGTCTTCGACCGGATCCGCGAGAACGTGCCGCGAATGCCCAAGGCCGCCTTCTCGCAGATCGTCAATCGCTCGATGAGCGAGGTGCTGACCCGGTCGCTGATCACCGGCCTCTCCGCCGTCTTCCTGGTCGGGGTTCTGCTGGTCTTCGGCGGTGAGACGCTGAGAGACTTCGCCTTCGCGATGATGGTCGGGATCGCCTCCGGCACCTACTCCTCGATCTTCATCGCGGCGCCGGTGCTGACCGCTTGGAAGGAGCGCGAGCCCGGCTATGCGCGAAGGCGCGAGCGGATCGCCGAGCTGGAGGGCCGCGTGCCGGCCTTCGCCGATGAGGTCGAGATGGCGAGGCTCGGCGAGGACTCCGAGACCGATGCGGAGATCGCCGCCGGCGTCGAGGCGCAGCGGGACGCCGAGCCAAAGCCCAGGGCGGTGGCGACGGCCGAGCCCGCGACCGATGGCGACGGAGCGGCGCCGGAGGTTGAAGACCCGGCCGCGGCCGAGCGCCGCGCGCGAAACGAGCGCCGCCGCGAGCGCCGCCAGCAACGTCGCAAGCACGGGAGGAACCGCTGATGGCCCTCGTCATCTGGTTCACCATGGGCCTAGCCCTCTGGCACTTCACCGTCTTCATGCCGGATCGCTTCTGGCAAGGGATAGTCGGCGCCCTGGTCGGCTCCACGATCGGCGCAATGGTCTCCGGCGCAATCCTCCAGATAGCAACCGGCCGCGGCCTCGGAGAAACCGATCTAGGCACAGCCCTAATGGCCCTCCCGGGAATCGCGGCCGGCCTCGCGATCGTCTACGCGATAGGCATCCGCGCCGAGCGGGAAGCAGCCTAAGAGGCTGCATTTTGGGCGTCGGGAGGGGGTGAGTTCCGTCCCGGGTGCTTCTTAGCCTGGCTGCGTGGCGGAATCCCTCAAGGCTTACAGGGCGGACCCATATTCCTATGAGGAGGCGCGGGCTCTGGCCGATGAGCTTGAGCTGAGCGATCCGATCGCGATCACGCTGGTCCGGCGGGGATATCGGACCCCAGAAGAGGCGCGCGCGTTTCTCGAGGCCGATGAGTCCCACTCGCCTTCGGAGTTCGACTCCATAGCGGAAGTCATTGACCTGGTGATGACCGCGGTTCGCGAGAAGCGGCGGATCACCGTCCATGGCGACTTCGATGTCGATGGCGTTTGTGCCACCACGATCCTGGTCGGATCCCTGCGCGAACTTGGAGCAGACTGCGACTGGCTGATCCCCGACCGCCTCGCTGACGGCTACGGCCTCAGCGAGTCCAATGTGAGGAAGCTGGCGGAGCGAGGGACCTCGCTCCTAATCACCGTCGACTGCGGGATCACAGCGGTAGAAGAAGTCGCTCTCGCCCGCTCGCTGGGCATGGAGGTTGTTGTCACCGACCACCACCAGCCTGGCGCGGAGCTGCCTGACTGCCCGATTCTTCACCCGGCGCTCGACGGCTATCCCTTCGAAAGTCTGTGTGGCACGGCGGTGGCCTGGAAGTTGGCCTGCGCGTTGAGGGAGGAGTCGGGGGTGAGGTCCCCAGGAACTCCTCGCGAACGCGAGCCTGGGGACCTCACCCCCGACTCCTCTGCCGACACCGACCTGGACCTCGTCGCACTCGCGACCGTCGCCGATGTCGTCCCGCTCGTCGGCGAGAACCGCTCGCTGGTGAAGCGAGGCCTGGAGGAGGTTCGACGGGCGCGGAGGCCTGGAATTCGCGCGCTGCTGGAAGCCGCGAAATGCGAGCCGACTCGGCTGGACGAGGGCGATCTTGCCTTTCGCTTGGCGCCGAGGATCAACGCAGCAGGGCGGTTGTACCGAGCAGACGCGGGTGTGGAGCTGTTTCTGACTGACGATGAGGAGCGCGCGGCTGAGATCGCGAACGAGCTGAGCCGAGCCAACAGCGAGCGGCGGGCTACGGAGCGGCAGGTGGATACGGCCGCCGAGGCGGCGCGGCGTGAGCTGCCTGATGAGCTGCGGGAGGCTCCCGGTCTCGTGCTCGCCGGGGAAGGCTGGCATCCGGGGGTGATTGGGATCGTTGCTTCGCGCCTAGTCGAGCGACACCACCGGCCAGTGGTTGTCGTATCTCTCGATAGAGAGGGGAGGGGGCGCGGGTCGGGACGGAGCATTCCCGGGTTCGACCTGCTGGCCGCGCTGGAGGCGTGCTCGGAGCACCTGATTGGTTTTGGCGGACACCGAGCCGCCGCCGGGTTGGAATTGAGAGCCGAGAGACTCGAGGCCTTTCGAGAGGCGTTCGCGGCTCACGCCACGTCCGTTCTCGGCCCCGAGGATCTGCGTCGCACCGAGCGGATCGACGCGATGGTCGGCGGACAGAGCCTCGGGCTCGATCTCGCCGAGGAGCTCTCCCGCCTGGCGCCGTTCGGCATGGGCAATCCGGGCGTGCGGCTGCTCGTTCCCTCCGCCCGAGTCCGCGACGTGCGGACGATGGGGGAGGGCAAGCACGCCCGCTTCAGTCTGCACAGCGGCTCCCACCGGGCGCTCGGCGTCGCCTTCGGCCGCTCGCGGCTGGGAGTGGACGACGACGACCCGGTCGACGCCGCGATCCGCCTCGAGGTCAACCACTGGAACGGCGCGGTCGAGCCGCGGGTCGTGCTGCGTGAGCTATATCCCTGGGAAGTCGAGACGCACCGCAACGGCGGCGAGCAAGGCGACGTCGCCGAGTGGTGGCGGCGCTTCGAGGCGGAGCTGGCCGCCGATCTCGGCCCGGGGTCGCCTGAAGAAGGCTCCGACCTCCCCGCGGAGAAGCCTGCCCGGCGCACCGTGCGCAGCGCCAACTCACCCGCGGCGACGGTCTTCGAGCTGCTCTCCAGCGGCGCGAGCGTCCTCGCTCTGGTCGCCGACGCCTCGCGCCGCGCCGCGCTGGCGCGCGACGGTCTCGCCCTTGCCGACTACGCCGAGTTGGAGCGAGGGCCGGGCCTCGCTCGCGATTTCGCCCACGTGGTCCTCTTCGATCCACCCCCCTCACACCGCCTCGAGAAGCTCGCCTCCCGTCCCTCCGCCGAGGGGGGCTTTCTGCACATCGCCTGGGGCGAGGCCGAGCACCGATTTGCGCTGGCGGTCCTCGAGTCCCGCCACGCCCAGCGCGGTGAGTTGGCGGGGGTCTTCAGGGACCTTCGCGACGCCGGCGAAGTGAGCGGCGAGGAGCTGCGGCAAGCTCTGCTCGGCAGCGGCGCCCATCCGCGCGACCCCGAATCCGCCGCTCGCTGTTTCCGCGTTCTCGTCGAGCTAGGCGTGGTGCAAGGCGTGCCCGAGGGCGGCGCGGGCACGGTCGGGGTCGTATCCTCGGAGAGGACGGAACTGGAGCGCTCGGCCGCCTTTCGCGTCTACAGCGCCCGTTACGAGGAAGGCAAGCGATACCTCGAAAGACGCAAACACCCCTAGCGCAGCGCGAGCTTCTCGCGGACCTCTTCGCCGTGGTCGAGGAGTTCGACTCGGCGCCGAGTGAGAACGGCGGCGGCGCGCCCGGTGTGGGCAACGGCGACACCGCGGTCAAGACGGTGGCGACGATCGACCGAGAGTCCGTC
>DATMBX010000074.1:0-7272 GCA_035558955.1 Solirubrobacterales bacterium
CCGGGAACTTCGCCAACTTGCTCGTCCAGAGAGTCTCGCTTGTCGACGTGACCGTTAGACGCGGGTGGACCGCCGTCAACGCCAAGGTCCGCGGCAGCAAGCTGTTCCGCTTCGTCAACACGCACCTGGAGGCGTTTGACGACAGAGCCCAGGTGCCCAGCATCCGCGCTCTGCAGGCGGGGGAGCTGGTTGCCCCAGGCGGCCCGGCGACGAGCAAATTGCCGGTTGTCCTGCTCGGCGATCTCAACTCCGACGACGACACGGTCGACGCCGGCGACCAGCAGGCCTACCGTGCTCTGACCGCGGCCGGCATGCGGGAGCGGAGCACGAACAGACCGCTCAGTTGCTGCATCGAGTCCAGCCTGCTCGCGGTCGGCGCCGGCGGCAGCGTCGCCGACTTCGACCACCAGGTCGATCACGTCATGACCCGGGACCCGAGGAAGGTGAAGCTGAAGACCTCATCGGTGACCGGTCGCCAGCCGGTTAACGGGTTCTGGGATTCGGACCACGCCGGCGTTTTCAGCGCGTTGAAGTTCCTGCCTTAGGAGGACCTATCCCGTTAGGGGCGGGCGTCGGCCCGCCCCCTTTTCGCTCTAGCCCCGGCCGGCGGTCTGCGCGACGAATTCGGCCACTTCCTGGGCCTGCTCGCCGGAGAGGATGCCGCCCGGCATCCGGCCCGGGGTGGTGCTGTCGACGCCTTTGTCGATCGCGTTGAGGACGCGACCCTTGGTCGCTCTGATCGTGTCGGCTGCTCCCGGGCCAGTTGGCGTTCCCTGCTCGGCCAGCAGCACGTCGAGGTTCGGCCCGAAGTTGCCGTCGCTGCCCGCGGCGTAGAGCGTGTGGCAATTGCCGCAGTTGGTCTGGAAGAGCGACTGGCCCGTCGTCAGATTGGCGGCCACTTCCTGGCCGCCGGTCTCGGAGTCGCCGTCCGCGCGGAATGCAAGCCAGGGGATGAGGACCGCGAGGAAAACGACCAGCAGCCCGAAGATGACGAAGGTCTTCTTGCTCATTTGCCGCGCGCACGGTACCAAGGACACATGCGACGAAGCTCGCACTCCCCGCAGCGCGGTCTGGGACGGCACAGCTCGCGCCCGTGGCGGATCAGGTTCATGTGCAGCTCGTAAGCGTCCTCGGGGTCGACGAGCGCCAGCATCTCGTCGTGGGCGCGCTCGAAGGAGGCGCCCAGGTGGAAGAGCCCCAGCCGCCCGCCGACGCGGTAGATGTGGACGTCGACGGGGATTTCCGGGATGCCCCAGGTGAAGATCAGCACGCAGGCGGCGGTTTTGCGGCCGACCCCGGGAAGCGAGAGCAGGAAGTCGAGCGACTCCTCGCGCGGCGCAGTCTCCGTCCAGTCGAGGTCCGGCGGCTCGCCCAACCGCTCCAGGATCGCCTGGATCCGCGGCGCCTTCTGTCTCGAGAGCCCGCCCGCGCGAATCGTCTCCTCCAGCTCGTCGACGGGCGCGTCGCGGACCTCCTCCCAGGAGGGGTAGCGCTCGCGCAGCGCCGCGAAAGAGCGGTCCCGGTTGCGGTCGTTGGTCGCCTGGGAGAGGATCGTCTTCACCAGCTCGGCGATCGGGTGCCGATGGGGCTCGTTGACCGGCTGCCCGTACATTTCCCGCAGCCGGTCTCGGATCGCCCTCACCCGTCGCTTGTCCGGCCGCTTCCAAGGCATCGCAGCGGACCCTAGATCAGCGACATATGGTTCAACCGAATGGCGGTCGAAGAAGCGGAGCTGAAGGTCGACGGGTTGAAGATCTTCTACCGGCGGGTCCCTGGAGACGGGACGCCGGTGCTCTACTGCCACGGGAACCCCACCCACAGCGAGGACTGGTTGGCGTTCATGGAGCGGGGCGGGCCCTCGATTGCTATCGACATGCCCGGCTGGGGCCGCTCCGATCGACCGGATCCCGCTCGGTTCGACTATTCGATGCACGGGCTCTCGGCCTTCCTGGATCGGTGCTTGGACGAGTTGGGGATCGGGCGGCGCAAGCTGGTCGTCCACGACTGGGGCTCGCTCGCGTTGATCGGCGCGCAGCAGCGGCCGCGGCTGGTTGAGAAGCTGGCGGTAATCGACGCCGTTCCCCTACTGCCCGGCTACCGCTGGCACTGGATCGCCCGGCTCTGGCGCCGCCGCCCGGTCGGCGAGTTCCTCAATGCGACCACGACCAGGCCGGCGTTCGAGCTGCTCATGCGCCAGGCTCGCGGCGACCGCAAGGCGATGCCGCCGGAGTTTCTGGACATGATCTGGAACCACTGGGACCGGGGCACCAAGCGCGCCGTCCTCGAGCTCTATCGAGACGCCGATCCCGACCGCCTGGCCGCGGCCGGCGCGGACCTGGACAAGCTCACATGCCCCGCCCTCGTCCTCTGGGGAGACCGCGACCTCTACCTCCCTACGAAATTCGGAGAGGACTACGCCCGAGCCCTCCCCAATGCCAAGCTGGAGATCCTCAAAGGCGCCGGTCATTGGCCTTGGATCGACGACCCAACCGTCATCGACCGCGTCGTGAACTTCGTCGGGTAGCGCCACCCCGCCCGTTAACAGCCGGATTACAATTGACGCTTCGTGGCGGTGGTCAGGCAAATAGGCGAGAAGCTGCCTCAGGGCTGGGGTGACCTGGGCCGCCAGATCGGGCTGCTTATCTTGGTCGACCTCGCCTATGAGACCGTTCGTGGCCTCGCCGACGGCCAGCGCGCGATCGCCTTCGCCAACGGCCAGCGGATCATCGACCTCGAGAAGGCCACCTATACCTTCTTCGAGCCCGGTTTCCAGGCGTTCTTCCTCAGATTCGACTGGCTGACCGACTTCGCCAACCAGGTCTACATGAACAGCCAGTTCGCGGTGGTTATCGCTTTCTTCTTCTGGCTTTACATGTTCCGCAACGACTCCTATTACTTCGTGCGAAACATGTTCATGGTTTCGATGGGTCTGGCGTTGATCGGCTATGCCTTCTACCCCACCGCCCCGCCGCGGCTCTATCCGGAGCTTGGCTTCGTCGACACGATCAACGACTACTCCAGCGTCAACCACGATTCGGCACTGGCCAAAGCCTTCATCAATCCCTACGCGGCGGTGCCGAGCATGCATTGCGCCTTCGCCCTGATGGTCGGCCTCTCCGCCGCGAAGCTCTCGCGCCACTGGTACACGCGAGCGATCTGGGTGATGTGGCCGGCCCTGGTGATCTGGGTCGTGATCGTCACCGGCAACCACTACTGGATAGACGCCGCCCTCGGCGCCCTGGTCGCCGTCATGTCAGCTTTGACAGCCCAACAGCTCGCCCGCGCCCGTCCCCATGCCTGGGCTTGGCGGACCGCCCCGCAGGAAGCCGAGGCGTAGAGCCCATCTTGGTTTAGCCTCACGGCGATGGAATCGTCGGCCCCTCCGAGGACCCCGCGCGATCGCCGCAACGGCCAGGAGTTCCGCGCCTACGCTCGCGACCGCCTGATCGAGTCCCGGCTCACCCCTAACGCGATCTCGATGGCCGGGCTGGCCGGGAACCTGATCGCCGCGATCTTGGTGACCCAACGCCTCTTCACCCTCGCCGGCATCGCCTTCATCCTCGGCTCGGTGATGGACACGCTCGACGGGCGCTACTCGCGGATGTCGGGCAAGGGGACGCTGTTCGGCGCCTTTCTCGACTCGACACTGGATCGGATCGAGGAGGGAATCGTGCTGGCCGCGGTCGCCGGGTACTTCGCCGCGACCGGCGACGACTTCGCCGCCGCGATGTGCGTGGTGGCGGTGCTCGGCTCGCTGATGGTCTCCTACACGCGTGCCCGCGCCGAGGCGCTCGGGGTCGAGTGCAAGGTCGGTTTGGCGACACGTCCCGTCCGGGTAGTCATACTCTCCATCGGCTTGGTCTTCGCCAAGGGCGCCGGGCTCGGTGACTTCGAGCTCCTTGCCCCGGCGGTCTACGTGATCGCGGCGTTGACCATCGTCACGACGATCCAGCGTGTATGGCATGTGCGAAACGAGCTATCGGGCGAGGCCTCCGGCCCGTCTTGACCTGTAACCAGTCCGGGCGCCGGGTGTGCTTTGCCATCCAGCCCGCGAGGAAGGACTTCGAATTTAATGAGTGAGAGCAACGGAGCAAGCAACGGCGCCGCCCGCACGGACGAGAAGGTTCGCGTCGCGATCGTAGGCGTCGGCAACTGCGCCAACTCCTTCATCCAGGGCGTCCAGTACTACAAGGACGCCGATCCCTCCGACGAGGTCCCGGGCCTGATGCACGTGGATCTCGGCGGCTACCACGTGCGCGACATCGAGTTCGTCGCCGCTTTCGACATCGACGCCGAGAAGGTCGGCAAAGACCTTTCCGAGGCGATCTGGTCGGGCCAGAACGACACGATCAAGTTCGCCGACGTGCCGAACCTGGGGGTCAAGGTCGAGCGCGGCATGACCCACGACGGCCTCGGCAAGTACCTCAAACAGAAGATCAGAAAAGCGCCGGGGGAGACCGCCGACATCGTCGGCATCCTCAAGGAGACGAAGGCGGACGTGCTGGTCTGCTACCTGCCGGTCGGTTCGGAGGACGCCACCAAGTGGTACGTCGAGCAGGCGCTGAAGGCCAGCGTCGGCTTCGTCAACTGCCTCCCCGTCTTCATCGCCCGCGAGGACTACTGGGACAAGCGCTTCAGAGAGGCCGGGCTGCCGATCATCGGCGACGACATCAAGTCCCAGGTCGGCGCGACGATCGTCCACCGCCAACTCGCCCGCCTCTTCCACGACCGTGGCGTGCGGATGGAGCGGACCAGCCAGCTCAACGTCGGCGGCAACATGGACTTCTTCAACATGCTCGAGCGCGAGCGGCTGGACTCGAAGAAGATCTCGAAGACCAACGCGGTCACCTCGATCATGGGGCACGAGCTGCCCGACGATCAGGTCCACGTTGGCCCCTCTGACTATGTGCCCTGGCTCACCGATCGCAAGTGGGCCCACATCCGCGTTGAGGGCAAAGCCTTCGGCGACGTGCCGCTCAACGTCGAACTCAAGCTCGAGGTCTGGGACTCGCCCAACTCGGCCGGCGTCGTCATCGACGCGGTGCGGCTGATCAAGCTGGCGCTCAACAACGGCATCGCCGGCCAACTCGACGGTCCGTCCAGCTACTTGATGAAGTCGCCGCATTCCCAGCGCCCCGACGACGAGGCGCGGGAGCAAACGGAAGAGTTCATCGCCGCCAACGCCCGCGGTGTGGTGCCGGTTTCCGGCGCTCCCGCCGAAACCAAGGCCGAGGCCTGACATAAGAGCCCGCCCACGCGCGGGCTCTTATGCTGCTGTTTAGTGTCGGCTGAGCCGCTATCGATCGTTCAGGTGACGCCCCATTCCCGGGGCGCCGCCAATCCGGTCAACGAGTACGTCGAACGGGTCTCCGAAGAGCTGGAGCGGCTCGGTCACGAAGTGAAGATCGTCGCCGCCGGCGACCGGACCAAGCGGCTGCTCAGAGGGACGCCGCCGGACATCGTCCACGTCCACGAGCCGTTCGCCCCGAGCGTCTCCTCGGCGGCGCTGCGGCACTCCTTCTCCCTCAACGTCGCCACCTTCCACGCGCCGCAGGAGCGTGTCCTCTCCACGCAGGTTGCGCGTCCGCTGGTCGAGATCTTCTTCGGCCGGCTCGATGCCCGCACGGTGACCAGTCCCGATACCGCGCGGCTGCTGCAGCGCTACTTCCCCGACTCCTACCAACTGGTCGAGCCGGCCGGCGAGGGTCGCGACTGGGCCGCGGTCGCGGCTGAGTTCGAGGCGCTCTACCGGCGCTTGCTCACCCGGCGCCACGATCCCACCGGCGATCCCGAAGTGCGCGAGCGGATCGCGCGCCGCAAGCTGATCGAAGTCGATCTCCACATGCACACCGACCACTCGCCCGACTGTGCGACGCCGGTCGAGGTGCTGCTGGAGACCGCGCGCGACCGCGGTCTCGGCGCGATCGCGATCACCGACCACAACGAGGTCTCCGGCGCGATCGAAGCGCGGCGGATCGCCGAGGAGATGGGCGGCATCAAGGTGATCGTCGCCGAGGAGGTGAAGACCGCCGAGCAGGGAGAGGTGATCGGCCTCTTCATCGAGGAGAAGATCCCGCGGGGGCTGACGATGGCGGAGACGATCGCCGAGATCCGCCGCCAGGGCGGGCTGGTCTACGTCCCGCATCCCTTCGACCGCTTCCACTCGGTGCCCGACTACGAGCACCTGCTGGACATCGTCGAGGAGATCGACATCCTCGAGGTCTTCAACCCGCGGGTCGCGCTGACGGCTTTCAACGAGGAGGCGGAGCGCTTCGCCCGCAAGTACCGGATCGTCCCCGGCGCCGGCTCCGACAGCCATGTGGCTCAGGGGCTGGGCAGCGTGCGGGTGCGGATCCACGATTTCGACGGGCCCGAAGAGTTCCTCGAGTCGATGCGCGACGCGGACATCACGCGCAAGCACAAGAACCTCGTCTACGTGCAGGCGCTGAAGCTGTTGCAGACCACGGGGCGTCCGAAGGCGCCCAAACGCAGAGTCCGGGATGCCAAACCGGTCCGCGGAGGGCGGCCGCGCCGGCGCCGCTCGGCGAGCAAGAGCTGATGCAGGCGGGCCGTCGCGAAGGAGCCACGCCCGCCCCGTCAAAGAGGTCGTCGCCGTGCCGATGACCGACGATGAAATCCGCGAGAAGTACCTCGAGCGAGCGATCCGCGAGCTCAACCAGCTGACCCACGAGTTGCAGGAGTGCCCGCACTGCCCGCGCGGCAATCTGATGCCGGTGCTCGGCTCGGGCCACCCGCAGGCCGACGTCTTCATGCTCAAGCACGCCCCCGCCCCGGCGGAGATCGAGGAGGGCGTCGCCTTCTACGGCCGCGCCGGCAACGCGCTGATGAAAAGCTTCAAGCGGCTCGGGATCGACCCGCTGGTCGTCTACGGCGCGCTCTGCGTCAAGTGCCCGATCGCCGAGCCCGACCTTGCCGCTCCCGAGTGCGTCGGCCGCCTGGCCGAGGAGCTGGCGATCGTCCAGCCGAAGATCGTCATCGTCATGGGCGAGCCCGCCTTGCGCATCCTCAACGGCCTCCAGATCCCCCTCTCACGACCGGTCGAGCCGCGCGAGGGCGAGATCCAAGCCTTCACCCCCACCATCGACGCCCTTTACACCCCGGACATCGACGAGTCCCTCGACGAGGAGGGGGCCAAGCAGCGCTTCTGGCGGGCGTTCAAGATGCTTGGGGAGTGGTACGAGGATTTGCCGCCTTATTAGCGAGGTTCGGGGGCGGCGGCCTCAGCTACGGCGAGCATCTTGTCGATCCTTG
>DATMBX010000075.1:0-9800 GCA_035558955.1 Solirubrobacterales bacterium
TAGACACCTCCAAAGAGTGCCCCTCCGACGGCCCGCTGAAGCCCTTCCTGACGGCGCCTTTCGAGTGCGGGGTCGAGAAGAGTTGGCGGCTTCATCACTACGACTCTTGGCAGGACACGGGCGACTTCGGCCCCGACCTCACCTACACAATGCCGGGCCCCTTCAGAGACTGCGACAGAGTCCCCTTCGCGCCGACGATCTCCCTCGCCCCAACCACCGACGCCGCCGACAGCCCCTCGGGCCTCGACCTGAGAATCGAGCTGCCCCAAGAGGAGACCTGCGACCCCGGCCCGCCCGTTGACTGCGGCATCGCCACCTCGCCGCTCAAAGACGCCACCGTCACCCTGCCCGAGGGCCTGGTCGTCAACCCCGCTTCGGCCAACGGCCTCGATGCCTGCACAGAGGCCCAGATCTCACTCGGCACCGACGAGGAGATCAGATGCCCCGACGCCGCCAGGATCGCCTCGGTGCTGGTCGACACCGTGCTCCCCAACCCCGTTGAGGGCGTCGTCTACCTCGCCACCCCCTATGACAATCCCTTCGACACCCTCCTAGCCGGCTACATCGTCCTCTCCGACCCAGAGCTCGGCCTCTTGGTCAAGCTCCCCGGCCGCATCGAGGTAGACGAAGAGACCGGGCAGATCACCGGCACCTTCGAAGACAACCCGCAGCTGCCCTTCTCGGAGCTTGAGATGCACTTCAAGGGCGGCGCGCACTCCTCGCTGATCACGCCGCCGACCTGCGGGGATTACACCTCAAACGCCACCTTCGCCCCCTGGTCGGGCACAGACGCGGTGGAGCCGAGAAGCGACTTCACGATCGCCAGAGGCGCGGGCGGGGCGCCCTGCGCGGGCTCTGAGGCCGCCCTGCCCAACAACCCCTCCTTCAACGCCGGCGTCGTCTCCCCGGTCTCGGGCAACTTCAGCCCCTTCGTCGTGCACCTGCGCCGCGAGGACGGCTCCCAGCGCTTCAAGGCCGTCACCGTCAGAGAGGCGCAGGGCCTGGTCGCGAGGCTGGTCGGCACCCCGGCCTGCTCTGACGCCGACTTGGCGGCGGCCGCCGCCAAGTCGGGCAGAGCCGAGCAGGCAGACCCCTCCTGCCCGCTTGACTCCCGGGTGGGCAGCGTCACCGCCGGCGCCGGAGCGGGCCCTTCGCCCTACTATGCGCAGGGCGCCGCCTACCTGGCAGGCCCCTACAAAGGAGCTCCGATCTCGATCGCGACGATCGTCCCCGCCGTCGCCGGCCCCTTCGACCTGGGCACGATCGTCACCCGCGTAGCCGCCTACATCGACCCCAAGACGGCGCAGATCACCGGCGTCTCCGACCCTGTCCCCGAGCGCCTTGAGGGCATCCCGCTGAACGTGCGCTCGATCGACCTCAGCCTCGACAAGCCGCAGTTCAGCTTGACGGGCACGAGCTGTGACCCGGCCTCGATCGACGGCCTGCTCACCTCGGCCCTCGACCAGGTCGCCCAGCTCTCCTCGCGCTTCCAGCTCTCCGACTGCACGCGCCTTCCCTTCAAACCGAGAATGACCCTCAGCCTCAGAGGGGGGACAAGACGAGGCGCCTATCCCGCTCTCACCATCGCCTTGATGCCGCGAGCGGGCGACGCCAACATCGCCTCGGTCTCCGTCGCCCTGCCGCGCTCTGAGTTCCTTGCCAACGAGCACATCCGCACGATCTGCACCCGGCCCGACTTTGCCGCCGATGCCTGCCCTGCCGGAGCGATCTACGGCGAGGCCTCGGTAGACACCCCGTTGCTCGACTACGACCTCACAGGTCACGTCTACCTGCGCTCCTCCGACAACCTGCTGCCCGACGTCGTCCCCGACCTGCGGGGACCGGCATACCAGCCGATCAAACTGGAGTCCGCGGGGCGCACCGACTCGATCCGCGGCGGCATCCGCACCACGATCGACTTCGTCCCCGACGCCCCCTTCACCAAAGCCCTGGTGAGACTGCAGGGGGCAGGCAAGGGCCTCCTGGTCAACTCCCGAGACATCTGCGCCCGCGCCTACCGCGCCACGGTCAGATACACCGCCCACAACGGCCGCGCCTATGTGGAGCGGCCGAAGATGAGGGTGCGGTGCAAGGGGAGAAAGCGCAAGGGCAAGCGCGGGGCGAAGCGGAGCGTCGTGGCCCTTCGCGCGGTGAGGTAGGGGAGGGCGGGCCGATTGCCCTCCGCCGACAAGCCCCGCCGCTCGCCTAACGGGCGCGCTTTCGGCGCCCCCATCGCGAAGGTCGCCCGGCGCTCCCTCGCCCTCGCCGGCGGGTGCCTGCTGATCGCGGCGGTATCGCTTGTCCCCAGCGTCCAGGCCGCCCCCGGGGATCCGCCGCTCTTCACCTTCTCCCCCAAACCGGAGCCTCCACCGCCGATCGGGCCCCCGCCGCCGATGATCCCACCCCCCAACAGCTACCTCAACGGCCCCTGTGGCTTGGCGGTCGACTCCGGCGGCCGCTTCTACATCGCCGATCACTACCACGACACCGTCGACGTCTACGACGGCGCCGCCAACTACCTGAGCCCCGCTCCGGTCTACGGCGACCGCGGCTACATCACTCAGCTCTCCGCCCCCGATGACGATGCCGGGCCCTGCTACCTGGCGCTCGAGTCCGGCGGCGATCTCTACGTCGGCGACTACCACGGCGCTGTGCGTAAGTACTCGCCCGCTGCCTACCCGCCCACCGCCGGCGCCGCCCCGCCCGACACCGGCACCAGATACGCCCTCTCCGCCACGATCGACTCCGGCCAGGCGACCGGCCTCGCGGTGGACAGCGCCGGCGAGGTCTACGTCGCCCACCGCGACCGGGTCTCGGTCTATGACTCCGCCGGCTCCCACCAGGCAGACATCGGCCTCGGCAGCCTCGGAGAGGGCTACGGCGTCGCCGTCTCGGCCACCGGCGTCGTCTACGTCGCCGACGCCTCGACTAACACGGTCAAAGCCTATGACCCGGCCGACGGGGCCAACTTCCCCGCCGATCCCAGCTCCACCATCCCCGGCCCCTACAACCTCCCCGACGACCCCGTCGCCTTCACCTCCTTGCGAGACGCCGCCCTCGCCCTCGAGGAGGCAAGCGGCGAGCTCTACGTGATCGAGGACACCCAGCCCACCGGCGCCGAGCAGCCGCGGGGGAGGGTCCATGCCTTCAGTGCCGCCGGCGCCTACCTCGGCCACCTCAAACGCGACGTGGTGAACGGCGCCCCGAGCGGGATCGCCGTCGATAACTCCTCCCTGCACACAGGTCGCGTCTACGTCACCTCGGGCAACACGCATTTCGGCGGGATCTACGCCTACGGCGCCGACTCGGCGAGCGCCGCCGCCCCACTGGCGCCGTCGATCCCGCCGCCCGCGCCCGGCGGCGGACAGCTCTTCCCCGTCGTGCCGGTCGGCTCCGCCGCGCCGCCGCCGGGAGGGATCGCCTGCGAGGGGGACAACTGCCAGGTGCTGCCGCCGCCGCCGGTCGACCCGACCCTGACCACCTTGCTCGAGGGAGTCGGCAACACCAAACCCCGCTACCGCCGCTACCCCCGCAACTGCCGCCAAATCGAAGATAGGGCGCGCAGGAAGCGCTGCCGGCGCGCCAACCGCGCCGCCTCGGCTTCGGCCTCGACCGCAGCCCTCCCCAGCGGCGCCCTCGCGCCCGCCGGCGGAGGCGCAGCCGGTCCGGGCGCCGCGAGCGCCTCGGCCCCCGGCCCGACAACCCAGGGCCTTCTCCCCGGCGCCGCCGGCTTTGACGCCGCCGTTTGGAGCGAAGGGGAGGCCGCGACGGTGGCCGGCTCGCATCCTTACTCGCTGCAGTTCACCCTCGGCCTCGACCAGGGAGGGGGGCCGAGCGAGCTGCGCGACCTGCTGATCGAGCTGCCGCCCGGGCTGCTGCTGAACCCGGCTTTCAGCGCTCAGCTGTGCTCGGCCGCGGACTTCGCCACGTCACGCTCCTCGCCCTACGCCCCGAGCCTCTCGGGGGAGAGTTGCCCCGAGCGCTCCCAGGTGGGCACGGTCGAGGTGAGCGGCGGCGCCGGGGCGACGCGGCGCTTCGGCCTCTTTGAGCTCGACGACCCGCCGGTTGGCTCCGCCTTCCGCCTTGCCGCCGCCCCCTTCGGCCAGCCGCTCGTCTTCGACGCGGAGATCGAATCCGATCAAAAAGGCACCTACCTCCTCCTTGCGGCCACCGACGTGCCCGGCGCCCTGCAGCTACAGGGCCTCGAGCTCACCCTCTGGGGCGCCCCCTGGGACGCCTCCCATAACACAGAGCGCGGCAACTGCTTAAACGAGGCGGCGCCGGGCTTTGCCTGGTGCAAGAGCTCGGTGGGCGAGCCGACCGACAGCCCGCCGCGAGCCTTCCTCACCCTGCCGACCGAGTGCCGCGACTCGCTTCCCTTCTTCGCCCGGGTCTCCTCCTGGCAGGAGGCCGGCGAGCAGAGCGCGAGCGCGCTGAACCGCGACTCCGGCGGCGATCCCGCCCCGATCGAGGACTGCTCCTCGCTCGTCTTCAACCCCGCCCCCGAGGGCTTTCTCAGCGTCAAAAAGGCCTCTTCCTCATCGGGCTTCACCTTCCGCTTCTCTGACACCGACCCCGGCCTCGCCGACCCTCGCGGGCGCGTTCACGCCCAGGCGCGCGAGGCGGTGGTCGAGCTGCCGGATGGTGTGACCCTCAACCCCTCCCTGGGAGCGGGGCTTCAGACCTGCTCGCCCGCCCAGCTGGCGAACGAGTCGGCCTTCAATCCGCAGGGCGCCGGCTGTCCCAACGGCTCGAAGATCGGCGCCTTCAGCGTTCGCCTGCCCTTCTACGACGGCCTCCTCAACGGCGGCGTCTACCTGGCGACGCCCGATGAGCCCGGGGGCGCCGCGGGTGTCGAGAATCCCTTTGACTCCCTGCTCGCCGTCTACCTGATCGCCAAGTCCGCCGACCGCGGCGTGTTGATCACCGTCCCCGGCAAACTGATTCCCGATCCCGGCGACGGCACCCTGACCGCGACCTTCGACGACCTGCCCCAGCTGCCTTATACGGATCTGGAGGTCAACTTCCGCTCCGGCCAGCGCGCGCCGCTGATCAGCCCGCCGTCATGCGGTTGGGCGACGACGAAGGTCACGATGACTCCGTGGGCGGCGGGCGCGCCGAGAAAGAGCGCCAACTCTCTCTCGCCGATCACCTCGGGGATCGACTTCGGCCCCTGCCCCACCGGCGCCACCCCGCCATTCTCTCCGGGGGCGATCGCCGGCGGGGTAAACGCAAACGTAGGCTCCTACACCCCCTACTACATCCACTTAAGCCGCAAGGACACAGAGCAGGAGATCACCTCCTACTCGCTGGTGCTGCCGAAGGGGATCACCGGCAAAATCGCCGGCATTCCCTTCTGCCCCGACGCCGCGATCGAGGCGGCGCGGCACAAGCGCGGCTTCGATGAGATCGCCAACCCCTCCTGCCCGCAGGCGAGCCAGGTGGGAAGGACGGACACCGGCTACGGGGTGGGGCCGGCCCTCACCTACGCCCCGGGGCGCATCTACCTCGCCGGCCCCTACGGCGGCAGTCCGCTCTCCCTGGTGACGATCAATGCCGCCACTGTCGGCCCCTTCGACCTCGGCACGATCGTGATCCGCTCGGCCTTCGACGTCGAGGAGCGCACCGCGCAGCTTCAGATCGACTCCTCGGCCTCAGATCCGATCCCCCACATCATCGACGGCGTCCCGCTTCACCTGCGCGACGTCCGCGTCTACATGGACCGCTTCCAGTTCACCCACAACCCCTCTAGCTGTGAGGCCTCATCTCTGATCTCCACCCTGACCGGCTCCGGCGCCACCTTCTCCAACCCAGCCGACGATTCCACCGCCACCGTCGGCAAGCACTTCCAGCTGCTCAACTGCCTCACCCTCGGCTTCAGACCGAGACTGGGGTTGCGCCTGCGCGGCTCGGCCCGCCGCGGCGGCTATCCCTCGCTTAGGGCGAACTTCGTCTCCCGCGGAGCCAAGGACTCAAACCTGAAGCGGATCGAGGTCGAGATGCCCCACTCGCTCTTCTTGGCCCAAAACCACATCCGCACCGTCTGCACTCGCGAGCAATTTTCCGCCGAGAAATGCCCGACGGGTTCGATCTACGGCAAGGCGATGGCCCAAACGCTCCTCTTCGACACACCGCTTCGCGGCAACGTGTATTTGCGCTCCTCCTCCAACAAACTTCCCGACCTAGTCGCCGACCTGCGAAGCGGCGCGATCCGCATCGTCGTCGAGGGCCGCATCGGTCCCGGCAAGCACGGCGGCATCCTCACCTTCTTCGACAACCTCCCCGACGCCCCGATCGACCGCTTCACGATGACGCTCTCAGGCGGGCGCCACGGACTGCTACAGAACTCCTCGAACATCTGCGCCAACCCGCCGCTGGCCACGATCAGCGCCCTCGGCCAGAACAACATAGGCGCGAGGTTCTCCTCGGAGCTGCGCGGGCAGTGCAAGAAGAAGGGCAAGAAGGGCAAACGCCGGGAGAACAGACGATGAAGCGCTTTCGACTTTTGGGTGGCTATGGCAACCACACACTCGACAGCGTTCGCGTCGCGGTGCCGATAGCTCTACTGGCGCTGGTCGGCACCGCCGCTTTGGCCCAGGCCGAGATCGCCCAGAAAGGCAACCTACGCGTCAGCGTCTCCGGCAAGCTCTCCCCGAAGAAGCTGCCACGCGAGGGAGTCGCCCCGATCGCGGTCTCGGTCGGCGGCAGAATCTCCACCACCGACGCCAGCCTGCCGCCGCAGCTGAAGACCCTGCGGATCGAGTTAAACCGCCACGGCAAGATCGACAACGTCGGCCTGCCGACTTGCGAGTACCCGAAGATCCAACCGGGGTCTTCTTCACGCGCACTCTCCCAGTGCCGCTCGGCTTTGGTCGGCAAGGGCTCCTTCACCGCAAACATCACCCTCGCCGGCCAAGAGCCCTACCCGACACAAGGACGCCTGCTCGTCTTCAACAGCCTCAGAGCCGGCAAGCCCGTCCTCTTCGGCCACATCTACTCCGCCAGCCCCTTCGCCACCTCCTTCGTGATCGTCTTCAAGATCCAGAGACTGCGCAAAGGCACCTACGGGATCGCGCTGAACGCTCCCCTGCCCAAAGCGATGGACGCCTGGGGCCGCCTCAGCGGCCTGCAGATGACCCTCTCGCGCCGCTACTCCTACAAGGGCAGATCCCACAGCTACATCAGCTCCGGCTGCCCGGCTCCCAAAGGCTTCACGCTCGCCTCCTTCCCCCTGGCCCGCACCTCCTTTGCCTTCGACGGAGGGACGAAGCTCAGCTCGGTCTTCACCAGCACATGCAAGGTGCGGAAATGAAACAAAAAAGCTTCCATCGCCACCAAAGCGCCGCATTGAAGCGTTCTCTGCACAGCGGCGCCTGAACAACACTCAACGAGTACCGAGCAATTAGCCCGCAAGGGCATATTGTGCTGCCCAAACAACACCCTTACTTCATTAACCACGCCTTAAGTGGCGTAACAAACCACTTGACACACTCCCATCTGACCAAGGAGTGTGCCGCCACTACATAAAGAGGCGCCGGGGACCCAACAATGCCTAGCTGGTAACCCCGACGCCATGAGCCGATGGGCGGACACCCATCGGCACTGGGTGAGGTTACTCGAACAATGCCCAGTATTCAACGCCGGGTTTCTATTGCCCGGAGGAGGAACAAATGTTGCTGCCCAGATCCATCCAAAAAATTCCGCTCGCGATCCTCGCGATCGGTTTGCTGTTCGCTCTCGCCCCGAGCGCCGCGCTGGCGGCTCCCACGGCGACGACCGGAACGGCCACGAAAGTAGCCGGCACTTTCGCGACGCTGAACGCCACCGTCGCGGCAGACAGCGGCCACACAACTCGATACAGCATCGGCTACGGCACATCGTCGAATGTCTCCGACTTCAACGACGAGACTGCGAACGGAACGACGACATCGAGCTCCCCCATCTCCGTGAGTGGGGGTATCACCGGCCTCAGACCTGAAACCACCTACTATTTCGCGGTCGGCGCTTACGATACGGTGACAAATCAAATGACGATGGGCAGAGTTCAGAGCTTCACCACTACCGCATTTTATGCTACGACCGAGACGGCCACAGAAGTAGGCTCCACGACCGCGACGCTGAACGCAACCGTCTCGGCAGATAGCAGACACACAACTCGGTACAGCATCGGCTACGGCACATCGTCGAATGTCTCCGACTTCAACGACGAGACTGCGAACGGAACGACGACATCGAGCTCCCCCATGGCCGTAAGTGGGAGTATCACCGGTCTGAGAGCTGAAACCACCTACTATTTTGCGGTCGGCGCTTACGATACGGTGACAAATCAAATGACGGTAGGTAGAGTTCGGAGCTTCACCACCACCGCTAACGATGGAGTGAAGTTCCGCGCGGCGGAATATCCGGCTACGGTAAGCGGTTCCTTCGGTAGCCAGCCTGTGTTCAGTGCCGCTGGAGGAAACTTCAACGTCAATTGCTCGACTAAGACCCTGAGCGGTTCGTTGGCGGGAGCCTCCAGTACCCTCGACCTCACACCGACCCTGCAGTCGTGCACGGACGCCAACTTTGGCCAAATCACGGTGTCCATGAATAGCTGTAGCTATGAGATCGACTCCAACGGCAGTTGGTTGGGTCCTTACACTGGCCATCTCACCATCGTGTGTGACAGAGCAGGTGATGTGATCGAGTACGCCGCAAGCACCGGGTGTATCGTGAAGGTGCCGGCGCAGTCTACTTCGTTTGTCCTCACGTATACAAACACGGGTCCATTTAACGCTCGTGTGATTTCTGTTGGGGGGAGTGCCATATCAATCGATTGGACGACTAGATATTCGTACATCTGTGGACTTGGAGGTATCCCTTCATCCGGTACAGATGGAGTTATTGATTTCAGTAGCAGTGGCGGCGCAACGTTGGGAGCGACCAATTCGACCGGCGCTTACAACGAGTTGTATGTAGCTGGATGAGGATGGATCTGCAGATCGTCTAGCACGATCCAGAACGAAAGAGCCGGGCCATGGGAAACATGGCCCGGCGTCGTTCTATGACCGTAAACGGCTTCCCCGCCTCTCACATCCGGTTCCGGCGACTCTGCGTTCCCAGGTGCGACAGGCGGACACGACGGCACCGACGAGCACACGCGCGAATCCGCCCGTTCCCCTGTGCCTTTAGGCCGTGACAGCGGTGTGACCTAATCGGCACATTCTTTTCACAGACTCAGACAATACGTTGCATGAGGGCGGCTATGCTGCCAAGATATGGAAGCGATGCACAGGCCTGACTGGACCGACAGCCGCCTCGACGACCTCAATGACAAGGTCGATCGCATCGACCGGCGCGTCGACGCGCTTGGTCACCGCATGGAGGAGCGCTTCGATGCCGTCCAACGAGAGATGAACACGCGCTTTGACGCCGTCCAGCGGGAGATGAACACGCGATTCGATGCCGTCCAGCGCTCTCTCTTCAATGCCGCTGTTGCACTCGCCGCCTCCTTTCTCACCGGCGCCGCCGCGATCGTCGCCACCCAACTCTGAGGTCTCGGCGCGCGCCCCCGCGGCCACACCTTTGGCCGCGGCTAGGGGTTCATCAATCGGGATGCCGAGCGAAGGACGGAACAACTAGAGTTTGGCGGGGAGGGCTTCGATGAGCGCAGGGAGAGAGAGGGACGTGGTGATGAATCGATCGCGCTTTGCGCGGCTTGCGATGCCGGTTGCCCTTGCCGTCGCGGCGCTGGGCTTTGCCGCCCTTGCCGGCGCCGAAACCGTGCGTGAGGGCGGCATCCAGGTCGGGGTGAGCGGCAA
>DATMBX010000076.1:0-13160 GCA_035558955.1 Solirubrobacterales bacterium
AACACCTTCTACGCATCGATCACCGTCTCGATCAACGGCTCGGAGATGGAGATCGACTCCCGTCCGTCCGACGCCCTCGCCCTCGCCGTTCGCGTCTCGGCGCCGATCTTCGCCGCCGAGGAAGTGATCGAGGAGTCGGCGATCGAGTTCGAGCACGAAGTCGAGGACACCGAAGAGGTCGTCGACAAGTTCAAAGAGTTCCTCGACGAAGTTTCGCCCGAGGACTTCGCCAGAGGCGAGGACTCCTAAGCGGCGGTTGGGTTTAGCGCCAGGTCGAGGATCTTCTCGACGAGCTGCTCGAAGGACAGGCCGGCCGCTTCGGCGGCTTGAGGCAGGAGGCTGGTGTCGGTGAGGCCCGGGATCGCGTTGACCTCCAGGACCTGGGGACCGTCCTCGGCGAGGATCAGGTCCACGCGGGAGAAGCCGGCGCAGCCAAGCGCTTCGTAGGCGGCCAGCGCCGCTTCGGTCACCGCGACCGTGTCGGCCTCGCTGAGGTCGGCGGGGCAGGCGAAGGCGGTGCGGCCGATCTCGTAGCGCGCTTCGAAGTCGTAGCGATCGCCGCCGGTCGGGATCGCCTCGACGATCGGCAGCGCCTCGCCACCGAGCACGCTGACCGCCAGCTCGCGGCCTTCGACGAAGCGCTCCAGCAGCACCCGGTCGTCGTAGCTGAAGGCGGAGACCAGCGCCGCGGGAACCTCGCTCGCGGCGGCGGCGAACTTCACCCCGAGCGCCGAGCCGCCGCGGCTGGGCTTGACCACCAGCGGGAAGCCGAGGCGCTCCTCGATGCCGCCGAGCGCGTCGGCGGCTCCCAGCTCGCGGAAGGCGGTCTCGTTGAAGGCGAACCAGTCCGGCGTCGGCACCTCCGCGGCGCGCAGCTCGTGCTTGGCCAAGACCTTGTCCATGCAGCGGGCGCAGGCAGCCACGCCGGGGCCGGTGAAGGGAACGCCGAGGATCTCCAGCAGCTCCTGCGCGGTGCCGTCTTCGCCACCCGGCCCGTGCATGGCGACGAAGGCGACATCGGGCCGCTCCGCCGTTAGGCGCTTGACCAGATCCGCGCCGGCGTCGAGCGAGACGACCTCGTGGCCGAGACGCTCCAGCGCCTCCTCGACCCGAGCCCCGGAGCGAAGCGAGACCCCGCGCTCCAGTGAGCGGCCGCCCTTGAGCACTGCGACTTTCACGCCTCTCCCGTCTTCCGAAACGGAAGGACATTGGTGTCTTCGGCATCGTCTCGCGGCGGCGCCACCGCCTGTTCTCCGGTCAACGCCTCGTACAGCTCGACCTGCTCGGAAATCACCTTGCCGATCCGCCGGACTCCCTCACGGATCTCGCCGCCGTCGACGCCGGAGAAGTTGAGCCGCATCGAGTTGCGCCCTCGCCCGTCCACGTAGGCCGCCTGGCCCGGCACGAAGGCGACATCCTCGCGCAGCGCCTTCGCCAGCAAGTCGCTCGTGTCGATGTACTCGGGCAGCGTCGCCCAGATGAAGAGGCCGCCCTCGGGCTCGGTCCAGGTCGCCTGCGCCGGGAAGTGCTCGCGCAGGGACTCGAGCATCGTGTCGCGCCGCTCGCGGTAGATGCCGACCAGGCTCTCGATGTACTCGCGCCAGCGCCCCTCGGCGAAGTACTCGCGCACGAAGTACTGGGTGAGGGTGGAGGTGCAGAGGTCCGACGCCTGCTTGCCGAGCACGATCTTCTCCATGACCGGAGGCGGCGCCACCGCCCAGCCCAGGCGGATGCCGGGGGAGAGGATCTTCGAGAAGGTGCCGATGTAGATGACGAAGTCGCCGCCGTCGAGCTGGTAGAGCGGCGGCAGCGGCTCCCCGGAGTAGCGCAGCAGGCCGTAGGGGCTGTCTTCGACGACCAGCAGCTCGTGCTGCCGCGCCAGCTCGACCAGGCGCAGGCGGCGCTCGAAGGACATCGTCACCCCGGCCGGGTTCTGGAAGCTGGGCACCGAGTAGACGAACTTCGGCCGTCGCCCCTCGGCAGCGAGCCGCGCGAGCGTTCCTTCCAGGTCCTCGACCCGCATCCCATAGGCATCGCACTCGATCTGCACCACGTCGGCCTGGTAGCTGCAGAAGACCGGCACCGCGCCGGGGTAGGTCGGCGCCTCGCAGATAACCACGTCGCCGGGATCGACCAGCGTCTTGCAGACGAGGTCGATCGCCTGCTGGCCACCCGTCGTGACGATGATGTCCTCGGGCTCGGGCAGCATCCCTTCCGCTCCCATCACCTGCAGGATGCAGTCCTTGGTCTCCTCGAAGCCCTCGGTCGGCCCGTATTGGAGCGCCTCGGCCGCCGACTCCTGGGCGATCCGAGTCATCTGCGCGGCAAAGCTCTTGGGCGGGAAGGTGGAGGTGTCGGGGAGACCGCCGGCGAGAGAGATCACCTCGGGTCGCGCCGTCACCGCCATCAGGTCCCGCATCGCCGAGGAGCGCATCACCTGAGTGCGCTCGGCGAACAGCCCTGCGTAGCGCTGCAGGTCGCGCGTGCTGGTGTGGGCACGTCGCCGGTGGGGCGGCTCTGGCATGGGAACAGTGTGGCCGAATCGGCGCGTCGTCGCCAAGGAGGTTAGGTTTCTGGGCGTGGGATCCCTATCCGGCATCAGCCTCGTCCTCGGCATCGGCGTGGCGATCGGCATGCTCACCGGCTCGACCGGGCTGCAGGGCTCCGCCCGCGGGCGCATGACCCTGCTCGCCGCCGCAATCGGCTTGGTGGTGGGATTCCTGATCTCCGGTCCGGCTGACGTTTCCTCCCTGGCGGGCGCCGTCTTCGGCATGCTCGGCGCCGCCCTCGCCTGCATCGTCGTCAGCGACGTCGTCCACGGCGCGACCCGGCGCGAAGGAGGAGGCTCGCGAGCGCTCGGCTTCATGGTTTCCCTGGCCGCCCTCTTCGTCGTCGGCCTCACCATCGTCTTCCACTTCTTCTCGCTGCTGCTCGTCGCCGGCCTTATCTGGCTCGCTGTCGCGCGCCGGCGCCGTGCCCAGCGCAAGCACGCCGGCCTCCGCGTCCTCAAGTAGGACCGGAGCGGCGGCGAACCCGGGATCATTCGGGGAGTGAGCGACCCGGCTCCTAAGAAGCTCGTCCTCGCCTACGTCGACTCGCTGCGGACCGACATGCTGGAACGGGCGGTGGCGGACGGCCGCGCCCCGACCTTCGCCGCGCTGCTGGAGCGGGGTGTGTTCGTCCCCGACTGCGTTTCCAGCTTTCCCTCGGTGACGCCGGTCGCCTGCGCCGAGATGGTCACCGGCGTCGGCGGCGACCGGCACTGGATCAGCGGCATGAACTGGTACCACCGGCTGGAGCGGCGCTATGTCGAGTACGGCTCCTCGCTGGAGGCGACGCGCGCCTTCGGCATCTTCCGCGCCCTCTACGACCTCGTCTACAACATGAACCTGGCCCACCTCAGCCCCGAGGTGGAAACCCTCTTCGAGACCCTCGACGACGCCGGCGCGCGGACCGCGTGCACGCCTTTTCTGATCTACCGCGGGCGTCACCGGCACCGGGTCTCGCTGGAAGGGCTGATGAAGCGAGCCGTCGATGCCGGAAGGCTCAAGTTCCACCACCACACCTGGGGCCCGGCGGAGCTCTTCTACGGCGAGCTCTACGCCAGCCGCGAGGTCCCCTGCAAGGCGACCTCGATTCCCGGGAATCGCGACGGCTACTCGGCCTGCTGCGCGGCGGACCTGGCGCGAAGCGACGGCTACGACTTCCTGCTCCTCTCCCTGCCCGACAACGACAACTATTCCCACCGATACGGGCCGGAGGCGACCGTCGAGTCGATCGCCAAGGCGGACCATTGCTTCGCGAAGCTGATCGACGCGAAAGGGGGCCTCGACGCGTTCCTCGATGCCAACGCGCTGATCCTGCTCGGCGACCATGCGCAAACGCCTGTCGATCGGGCGCTGCCGCTGACGGAGATTCTCGGTCGCGAGTGGGACGTCCTGCAGCCCTCGGAGGACCGGCCGGGGAAGGCGCAGTTGGCGGTCAGTCCCAACGGCCGCGCCGCGCACGTTTATCTATTGCCGGGGGAGGGAAAGCGAGCGGACCCGTTTGCCGTGGGAGGGCGGTTGGCCGAGGCGGAGGGCGTCGAGCTGATCTGTTGGCTGGAGAACGGGGACGGGATGCCGGTGGAGCGCCGTGAGCCGGGAGCGCCGGGCGGCGACCTGGTCGCCGTGGTGGAGCGCGAAGGGAGACGCTTGCGATTCCGCCCGCATCCGATGAAGGTGAAACGCAAAAGACACCTATTAGGCGTCAAACGCGTTTCACCGGTTGGAGATTTACGCGGGGAGCGGTGGGAACTCGATGGAGACCTCAACGTCCTCGAGGCGAGGATCGAGGACGACCGCCTGAGCAGCGAGGAGTTCCCCGACCCGCTGGCCCGCGTCTGGTCCGCGCTCACCGCGCCCCATGCCGGCGACTTCGTCGTCTCGCTCGCGCTCGGCTACGAGGCGGTCGACTGGGGCGGGGTGACGCACGTGCCCGGCGGCAGCCACGGCTCCCTGCATCGGGGCGACTCGCTCGGTCCGCTGCTCTTCGTCGGTTGCGGGCCCAAGGACGCTGGCGAGCGTGAGCAGTGGACGCTGCGCGACGTCGCGCCCGTGGCGCTGGAGCACTTCGGGGTGTGACCGACCCGGAGACGATCTGGCACGGCTACCAGGCGGCCTGGGAGATGGCCCGCGGCTACGAGGGGCAGTTCGGCCACAAGCTCAACGCGCCCTACGTCTTCCTCCCCCTCTGCGCGGTCTTCCTCGGCGGCCTCTTCGACTGGCGCCGCCCCTGGCGGGTCGCCAACCTCGACCTCCTGGCCCTGCTCGCCTTCGGCCTCTCTCACATCTGGTTCAACCGCGGGGAGATCGGCGTCTCAGTGCCCCTCCAGTACCCGCCGCTGCTCTACCTCTTCGGCCGGGCCCTGTGGATCGGCTTCCGCGGCAGGGGGGAGGGACTGCGCCCGGTCTGGCCCGCCGCCTGGCTGCTGATCGCGGCGCTGTTCCTGGTCGGCTTTCGAGTCGGCCTCAACATGGCCGACTCCGGCGTGATCGACGTCGGCTACGCCGGCGAAGTGGGCGCCAACCGCATCGCCCACGGCGAACCGGTCTACGACAACTTCCCCGAGAACGTCTCCGAAGGAGACACCTACGGCCCGGTCAACTACTTCGCCTACGTCCCCTTCGAGCGGATCTGGCCCTGGTCGGGAACCTGGAACGACCTCCCGGCCGCCCACGGCGCCGCCATCTTCTTCGACCTCTCCACCTTCGCTCTCCTCTTCCTTCTCGGCCGCCGCATCCGCCCAGGCCCCGAAGGCCAAAAGCTCGGCGCCACGCTCGCCTTCGGCTGGGCCGCGTACCCCTACACAGCCTTCGTCCTCCAGTCCAACTCAAACGACACACTCGTGGCGATGCTGCTTGTGGCAACGCTGTTGGTACTTACCCGACCCGTTTTGCGGGGAGGAATGCTCGCCCTTGCAACCTTCACAAAGTTCGCGCCGGCATTGCTCGCCCCAATGCTCCTCACGTACAGGAGAGAGAGACGGATGGTGTTCGCAACAGCCTTTGTCCTTACTTCGTTCGCGGTGATGGCTTGGACGATTTTCGACCCCGGCCTAGTCACCTTCTACGAGCGCACCATTTCCTATCAAGCAGGCCGAGATTCCCCATTCAGCATCTGGGGACAAGTAGAGAGCTTGGAGCCTCTTCGAATCGCGATCCTCATCGGCATAGGGGCGCTTTCGTTGCTGCTGGCATTTCGACCGCGCCGGAAGACGCTTACGCAAGTAGCTGCTCTTGGTGCGGCGTTGCTTATCGGACTTCAACTGACGGCCCAACACTGGTTCTACCTCTACATCGTGTGGTTCTACCCGCTGCTCCTCGTAGCAATGGGGGTCGGGGGGTTGTCTCCCTCTAGCCTCCCCCCGGCACCGCGGAGTAATTCTTGCCCCGAAGGGGCACTCAATTCGTCACCGCCGAAGGCGGTGACATAGGCGTAAGGGAGACAACCCCCCGACTCCACCCCGCTCAAGGTGAGACAGGTACCAACACCGCCTCGATCGAGTCGGCCAAACCCTTGTCGTTCACGTCAACGACCGCACCCATAACCCACACATCGTCCTCGGCAGTCTCGAACTTCACCGGCATCTGGGCTATCAGCGATTCCAGAGCCTGCTCGGGTTTCACACCCAACACGCTTGTGCGCGACCCAGTCATGCCCACGTCGGAGATGTACGCGGTACCTCTGGGCAACACCCTCGCGTCGGCCGTCGGCACGTGGGTGTGCGTCCCGAGCACCGCGGCCACCTGACCGTCGAGGTGCCAGCCCATCGCGACCTTTTCGCTGGTCACCTCGGCGTGGAAGTCGACGATGACGATGTCGGCCTCGATCCGGGCAAGGATCGCGTCTACCTCGTGGAATGGGTTGCGGGACACGGTGAGGCCGACGCCGCCGCTGAGGTTGATCACGCCCACGCGCGTGCCCGCCACTTCGATCACGGTGTGCCCTTTGCCCGGGTTGGCGTGCGGGTAGTTCGCCGGGCGGATCACCCGGTCGGTGCGGTCGAGGAAGTCGTAGACCTCTCTGTGGCGGTAGACGTGGTTGCCGGTCGTGATCACGTCAGCCCCCGTGTCGAACAGCTCCCCGGCGGTTCTTTCGGTGATCCCCATCCCACCGGCGGAGTTCTCGCCGTTGACCACGACGAGATCAGGCGAATGCTTCTCCTTCAGCCCCGGCATGGCCGCCGCGAGCCCTCGCCGCCCCGGTCCTCCGACCACGTCCCCGATGAACAAAGCCTTCATGCGGTGGACCCTAACCCGCCAGTAGCGTTCGGCGGCGATGGCCGCGACGGGAACCGGTGAGGCCGCGCTGGAAGCGCGCGGCCTGGTCAAGCGCTATGGCGAGCGCGCCGCCCTGCGCGGAGTCGACTTCGGCGCCCAGCCGGGAGAGTTGCTGGCGGTGATCGGCCCCAACGGCGCCGGCAAGACGACGCTGCTCTCGATACTCGCGGGGATCGCCAAGCCCGATGAGGGCGAGGTTCATCTGCCCAAGGGCGAAGTCGGCTGGGTTCCCCAGCAGGCGGCGCTCTATCGGCGGCTTACGGTCGAGGAAAACCTGCTGCTCTTCGCCCGCTTGGAGAAGCACGAGGACCCGCATGCCTCGGTGGAGGAGATGCTCGACCTGACCGGCCTGATCGAGCGGCGGCGGGAGACCGTCGTCCGGCTTTCGGGCGGGAACCAGCAGCGGATCAACATCGCGATCGGGCTGCTCTCGCGGCCGGTGGTGCTGCTGCTCGACGAGCCGAGCGTGGGCCTGGACCCGCGCCAGCGGGCGCGTCTATGGGAGTTCGTCCTGGGGCTGGCGGGCGGGGGGACCACGGTCATCTTCTCCACTCACGACATTCAGGAGGCGGAGCGCTACGGACAGCGGATGCTGGTGCTGGCCGACGGCGAGGCCCTCTTCGACGGCGCTTCGGACAAGCTGCGCGAGGCGGTGCGCCGCGAGGCGCCGGAAGCCGCGGACAAAGACTTCGAGACCGCCTTCGTCGCCTACCTCCATCACCGGGGTCATTGAGGCAAGTGCGCGCGGAGGGAGCATCCATATCTGATTCTTTGCGACCGGAGCGCGCGCGCAGCCATTCGTTGTTCTGGCTGCTTCTGAAGGACCTGCAGATCCTCCGCCGTTCGCCGCTCCAGGCGACCCTGCTCGTCGCCTACCCGATCCTGATCGCGCTCCTCGTCGGCTTCGCGATCTCCCGCGACCCAGACAAGCCCCGGGTCGCCTTCCTCAACGAGGTCCCTTCGGGCACTCGGGTCCAGGTCGGCGGGGCGGAGCTTCCCTCTATCGGCGTCCAGGACAGGATCTGCATGCGGGTCGAGTGCGTGAAGGTGGGGAGCCGCGAGGAGGCGATCGACAAGGTCAGCTCCGGAGACGTCCTCGCGGCGCTGATCCTCCCCGCCGACCTGATCGACCGGCTCAACTCCCTCACGACGCTGGTTCCGAGCACGCCCACGGTGGAGGTGATCGTCAATCAGGAAGATCCGGTCAAGGCGCAGCTGGTCGACGATCGCATCGACGCCCTGCTGGCTCAGGCGAACCTGCTGATCGCGAGACGAATCGCGACCGAGGGAGGGAGATACCTCGGCCTGCTCGTCGACGGCGGCCAGTTCAGCCTGCTCGGCCGGTCGATCGACGTGCTCGGCCTGCGCGCCACCGCTCGGATCCTCGCCGCGATCCGCCCGGCGCTCTCGCCCGAGCTTCGCCCCTCGCTCGACCGGGTGATCCGCTTCGCGACCCGGTCCCGCGACAACCTCGACGTGGCGAAGCCGCTGATCGACCGCCTGACGCAGCCGATCGTCGTCGACAAGCAAGTCGTCAGCGGCGCGACCCCGCCGCTCGACACCTTCGCGATCGCAGTCGCGGCCACCTTCGTCCTCACCTTCGTAATCGTCCTCCTGGTGGCCGGCTCCCTCGCCCTGGAGCGGGAGGAAAACGCCTTCCCCCGCCTCACCCGCAGCCTCGTCTCCCGAACCGGGTTGCTGGGAGAGAAGATCGGCCTCGGCATGGCGGTGGGACTCGTGGTCACCCTCCTGATGCTCGCCGGGCTCGCCCTCTTCGTCCCCCTCCAATGGAACCGCTTCCCCCTATGGCTGCTCGCGATCCTGTTCGGAGGCGCTGCCTTCGCAGCTGTTGGAGCGGCACTTGGCGCAGCGGCTCGCGAGGTCCGCGCAGTGTCGCTCCTCGCTTTCATGCTGACCCTCCCGATCGCCTTCCTCTCCCTCGTCCCCTTAGGCGCGGTGGGCCCCGCCCTCTACGACGCAATCAGGATCTTCACCGCCCTCTTCCCGTTCAAGCCCGCACTTCAAGCAATGACGGCGGCTCTGGACGCATCCGGCCCCAGCCTGGGACAAGCTCTCTTGCACCTGATGGCTCTCGCGATCGCCTACGGGCTGCTGGCCCGTTTCGCTCTGCGGCGCTTCGCGACCGTTTGAGAGAGACCGATTGGGCATCCCCTCGACGGGCGGATACTCAGAGCCATTCAGCTAATTAGCTGAATGGCGAGTTCGGCGAGGGGATGCCCAATCGGTCTCACACCTACAATCGCCGGAATGCCGTTCCCCGCCACACGCATGCGACGACTGCGCCGCACCGAGGCTCTGCGCGGTCTGATTCGCGAGACAGAGCTGTCTCCGCGGCACCTGATCCAGCCCCTTTTCGTCGTAGCTGGCGAGGGCGTGCGAGAGGAAGTCGAGTCGATGCCAGGGATCGAGCGGTTCTCGATTTCGGAGCTTGTGGCGGAATGCACCGAGATTGCGGCCGCTGGTGTCGGCACCGTCTTGCTCTTCGGTATTCCGACTTCCAAGGACGAGACCGGATCTGGGGCCTATGACGACGAGGGTGTTGTCCAAATGGCGGTGCGCGCTCTCAAGGAAGCGCACCCGGACCTGACCGTGATCACCGACGTTTGCCTCTGCGAGTACACGGACCACGGCCATTGCGGGTTCGTCCGCGAGGGTGAGGTCGACAACGACATCACCGTTGAGCTGCTGGCGAAAATCGCGATCTCCCACGCCGAGGCGGGCGCCGACGCCGTCGCTCCCAGCGACATGATGGACGGGCGGATCGGCACGATCCGCCACCAGCTCGACGAGGAGGGACATCCTGGGACGCCGATTGTCGCCTACAGCGCGAAGTACGCATCCGCCCTCTACGGCCCCTTCCGCGACGCCGCCGGGTCGACGCCGGAGTTCGGCGACCGGCGCGGATACCAGATGGATCCCGCCAACGCCGACGAGGCGGTCCGCGAGGCGCTGCTCGATCTCGAGGAGGGCGCCGACATGCTGATGGTCAAGCCCGCCACGCCGTACCTCGATGTCGTCCGCCGCGTCAAGGACGAGACCGCCGCCCCGGTCGCGGCGTACCACGTCTCCGGCGAGTACTCGATGCTGAAGGCGGCCGCCGCCAACGGCTGGATCGACGAGCGCGCCGCCGTGCTGGAGACGCTGACCTCGATCCGACGCGCCGGCGCCGACGCGATCGTCACCTACTACGCAAAGGAGGCCGCCGCGTGGCTTCAGTAGGAACGCCGAAGGTCCCGCAGTCCAAGGCGCGCTCGCGCAAGGACGGGGCCGCGATCCCGCTCGACGAGACCGACAAGCGGCTGATGAACCTGCTCCAGTCGAGTTTCCCCCTCGACCCCGAGCCCTTCGCCCTCGTCGCCTCCGAGGCCGAGATGGAGCTGGACGATGTCCTCGCCCGCACCCAGCGCCTCCTCGACGAGCGGATCATCCGCGAGGTCACTCCGATCTTCGACACCCGCGCGCTCGGCTACGAGTCGATGCTGGTCGCCGCCAAAGTCGACTCCGAGCACCCCCAGCGCGCCGCGCAGATCGTCAACTCCCACCCAGGCGTCTCCCACAACTATCTGCGCACCCACGACTTCAACCTCTGGTTCACGATCGCCACTCCCCCCGATTCGGAGCTGGGCTTGGCCGGCACGCTCGACGTCCTCATGCGCGAAACAGGCGCGGAGTCGATGCGCCAGCTGCCGACGCTCACCCTGTTCAAGATCAACATGAACCTGGAGATGGAGCAGGGGACCGACGCGCTGGCCGCCGCGGTCGACGCCTCCCCGCCCCGCGAGCTGGAGGCCCAGCCCTACGACGAGCGCGACATCGCGGTGATCCGCGCTCTGCAGGGCCCGATGGCGGCGGTCGAGCGCCCCTACGACGAGGCCGCTGCCGCGGTCGGAATGTCGACCGGCGAACTGCTCGGGCACCTGCGCGGAATGGTCGACCGCAAGATCCTCCGCCGCGTCGCCGCGATCCTCTTCCACCGCCGCGCCGGCTTTTCCGCCAACGGGATGGGCGTCTGGAAGGTGCCGGAGGAGGAGATCATGGAGACGGGCCGCCAGATGGCCTCCTTCCGCGGCATCTCCCACTGCTACCAGCGCCCTACATACGAAGACTGGCCCTACAGCGTCTTCACCATGGCCCACGGCCGCTCCAAGGAGGAGTGCGACGCAATCCTCGACTCGATCGCCGAGGAATGCGGGATGGGGCCGGACGATCGCGCCACCCTCTACTCCTCGACCGAGTACAAGAAGATCCGCCTCCACTACTTCACCGACGAGTACTCGCGCTGGGAGGCCGAGCATTCCTAGCTCCGCCGAGTGGTACCAGCGCGCGCTGGGGGTGCTGCCGGGAGGAGTGAACAGCCCTGTCCGGGCGATGCGGCAGATCGGCCGCGACCCGATCTTCATCGAGCGCGGGGAGGGGTGCGAGCTGATCGACGCCGACGGCAACCGTTACGTCGACTGGGTCGGCTCCTGGGGCCCCTTGATCCTCGGTCACGCCCACCCCGAGGTTGTGGGCGCCGTCACCGACGCCGCCGCCAGGGGCACAAGTTATGGAGCGGCTACCGGGGGGGAGGTGGAGCTCGCCGAGGAGATCGTCGCGCGGGTTCCCTCCGCCGAGATGGTCCGCCTCACCTCGTCCGGCACCGAGGCGGCGATGAGCGCCATCCGCCTCGCCCGAGCCGTCACCGGCCGCGAGGTCGTGGTCAAGTTCGCCGGCGCCTACCACGGCCACTCCGACGGCCTCCTCGCCGACGCGGGCTCCGGTCTGGCGACGCTGGGGATCCCAGCGAGCCCCGGCGTGACCGCCGCCCAGACGGCCGGCACGGTCGTGGTCCCCTGGAACGACCGCGAGGCTGTCTCGAGTGCGCTTGCCGACCATCCGGTCGCCGCTCTGCTCGCCGAGCCGATCGCCGCCAACATGGGAGTCGTCCCGCCGGCGGACGGGTTCCTCGAGTTCCTCCGCGAGGCGACGACCGACGCCGGCGCGCTGCTCGTCTTCGACGAGGTGATCACCGGCTTCCGCGTCGCTCGCGGCGGCGCCCAGGAGCTCTTTGGCGTGACCCCGGACCTGACGATCCTCGGCAAGGTCCTCGGCGGCGGCCTCCCCGCCGCCGCCTTCGCCGGGCCGCGCGATTTGATGGAGAGGGTCGCTCCGGCGGGCGACGTCTACCAGGCGGGCACTCTCTCGGGCAACCCACTTGCCGTAGCGGCTGGTCTGGCCACGCTGCGCCGGCTCGACGCCGCCGCCTACGAGCGCCTCGCCGAGTTGACGGATCGCCTCGCCACCGGCTTCGCCGACCTCGCCGAGGGCCGATCGCTTCAAGTCGCCTCCGCCCCGGGCCTGGTCACCCTCTTCTTCAGCGATTCCCCGATCCGCGATTTCGCCGCCGCCCAGGCCTGCGACACCGAAGCCCACGCCCGCTTTTGTCGCGCCCTGCTCGAACGCGGCGTCTATCCCCCCCCCTCCCAGTTCGAAGCCTGGTTCCCATCCCTCGCCCACGACGAGACCGCGATCGACCGCACCCTCGAAGCCGCCACCGAGTCTCTCCGATGACATGGTGCAACGCAAAAGCCAGCCATTTCATGGCTTTTGCGTTGCACCGGGGGGATTCCGATGCCCGCTGACTCCATTGGCGCGCTGAGCGAGCTCACATCCCTATTGAGGGAAGAGGACACGCCGATCTCTTCCCACGTGGTCGATTCGGGGGAGCACTTCACCGATCTTCCCGGCGAGTACGCCTTCGTCCTCGAAGCGGTCCGCGAGGGCTACCTGTTGCACTACGGCACGCCCCGCATCCTCGCCGGGCACGACGACGATCTGGCCCTCCTTGCCGGCGACTATCTCTACGCCCTCGGGATCGAGCGCCTTGCGGGCCTGGGCGACTCCAAGGCCGTCGTCCTGCTCGCCGACCTGATCAGCGGCTGCGCCCGGCTCCATGCCGAGGGGCGCGAAGCCGAGGTTCCGGCGCTGTGGCTTTCGACCGTCGAAGCGATCGGCGGCGCGTTCGACGCGGCCGAGGAATAAACTTCGCGATCCTGAACTGGCTGGTTAGTGGCTGACGAAGCAGACAAGCGCAACGGGGCGGAAGCGACCCCGGGAACGGAGCGGGCCAAGCCCGAGCCTCGCGGCTACTTCGAGGGCGAGTCGATGACTCGCCGCCATGCCTTCACGGTCGCCAGCCAGGCGCTCGGCGGACTGGCGGGCGCCGCGATCGTCCTGCCCGCCGTCGGCTTCGCCGTCGCGCCGATCTTCGACCGCGGCAAGGAGCGCTGGGAAGCGGTCGGCCCGGTCGACGACTTCGTCGTCGAGACCTATCGCCAG
>DATMBX010000077.1:0-3428 GCA_035558955.1 Solirubrobacterales bacterium
GGAGCTTGCGGCTCTTCGGGCAGGTGCGGGCGTTAGCGTGGAGCTTCATTCGGTGTCCTCCTTGGGACTGGGTGGCTTTGACACCCCCAGCCTCCAAGGAGGCCCGGATGAACAACGTTGTGAGGAACTACATCTAGCTCAGCAGGTTTTATGGGCGCCGGTTGCCGCGTTCCAGGCTCGGGTGAGGGAGAAGTCGGCGGCTACTCGGAAGACCCCGGGGTTGGCGGCGCGGGCCACGGTCCAATCGCCGCGACGGAGGATGCAGCCCTCGCCGCGGGCGATCGACCAGTAGGGCGTGAAGCTGACGCGGACGAGGAACTCGCCCGGTCGGGTCACGTCGAGGGCGAAGCCCTGTCTTCCCACCCAACGGACCTGCGCCGCCGCGGCGCCCACCGACTCGATCAGCGGCTCCGGAGCGCGCACCTCGTAGATCCGCCAGTGCGGGGAGCTCCAGCGCAGGTCCAGGTAGGGCGGCGTGGAGAGGATCAGCCGTCGCTCCGCGACCGAGGAGTAATCGAGCGGCGCGTCGGGCAGCGCCACGAAGGAGATCGCGTTCTCCCGCAGCCAGGCGCTGTAGGCAGCGTGGCCTAGGCGGCCATCCTCGCGGTAGAAGATTCCCTCGCGGGTGGTGTCGAGCTGGCGCAGCCATCCACGCGCCAGGTCGAAGTCGGTTGCCAGGTAAGCCGACTCCCAGTGGTTGGCGGTCGGGGGCACCTCGATCCGCATGCCCTCGGCTCCGTGGGCACGCAACCACTGCGCCGGAGGATGGAAGTACGCGGCCTTCGTCGAGGGATCTCCAACGCTGCGGGCGATCTGGGCGACGCTCGCGGTCAACTGCCAGTAGAGGCCGCCGGCTATGAACAGGGCGAGGAACCAGGGTGCGACTCTGGGACGGCGCTCGAGAATCACCGCCGCCATCACCGGCCCGCCGAACAGGGCGCCGAGGCGCACCGTGTTGCCGCCCATCGCGTTCGGCAGCAGCAGGATCGCGGTCGAGGCAAGCAGGTAGCCGGCCAGGACCCAACGCAGCTGCCGCTCTTCGGGGCCCAGGCCGCGGATGACGAAGAGCGCCGATCCGCACCAAAGCGGAATCGCCACGTAGGAAGAGAAGGCGAAGGGGAACTCGCCGGCGCCGGGGAAGACGACGTTGGGGATCAGCGTCAGGGCGAGGGCGAGCGACGCCGCTACGAGCGCCGGCCCGCGGGACCCGTCGCGGCCTGGTGGGGGCTTGCGGGCGGGGGTGCCTCCGTTCTCGGCCCCCACCAGGCCACGCCACCTGCGGGAGAAGCGGTTCCAGTCGACGGCCGCTGCCGAAGCAGAGATCAGCACGCCCGCAAGGAAGACCGCCGCCACCGGGCTGGATAGAGCGCAAGCCGCCGAGGCTGCAAAAGCGAGCTTGGCTCGCTCGAGTTGTAAGGAGCGAAGGGAAGCGAGGGCGAACGCCACCCCCAGGGCGAAGGTGAGCTGGCCGTCGGCGAGCAGCGTCACCACTCCGGCGGCGAACCACAGCGTCGCCCAGCGAGCCGCCGCGCCCCAGCGGTCTCGGACCAGACGGTCGAAGAGGTAGGAGGAGGCGACCACCGCTGCCATCCCCACCGCCTGCGGGCCGAAGAACGAGGCCAACGGCGGGAAGAGGAAGCTGTAGGTGAGGGTGTAATGGCCGCCGTACCAGCTGCCGTTCCAGATCGCCAGGCCGGCGCTCTCGAACAGTTCGGTGCGAAAGACCTGCGCGGCGAGGTCGCCGACCTGCGGGTTCCAGGCGAGCATCAGCGCGGCCAGCGCGGAGCTGAGCGCAACGGCCGGGAGCCATTCGGGTCGGAGTGCTTTGGACTGGACCATGGGGAGTGAAGCCAGGATACGGCGACGCCGTGCAACGATTTCGAGTGTGAGCGAGGAAATCCTGGTCATCCGCTGCGGGCTCGTCCCTTACGAAGAGGCGCGGGTCGCGCAGCGCTGGCTGGTCGAGGCACGGCAGGAGGGGGCGATTCCGGACGTGCTGCTGCTGCTCGAGCACCCCCCTGTCTACACCCGCGGGCGCCGCTCCACCGCCGATGAATTGCCGATGGCGGTCGAGTGGTACGCGGCGCAGGGAATCGAGGTCCGCGACACCGACCGCGGCGGGCGCGTCACCTACCACGGGCCGGGGCAGCTGGTCGCCTACCCGATCGTCAGCCTCAAGCCCTACGGCGACGACGTCCACGAGTACGTGCGGGGGCTGGAGCGAGTGATGATCGAGTCGCTCGGCGAGTGGGGAGTCGAGGCCGGGCTGATCGAGGGATTGACCGGCGTCTGGGTCGGCGAGCGCAAGATCGGCTCGATCGGCGTCCACGTCAGCCGCGGCATCACGACCCACGGTCTCGCCGTCAACGTCAACAACGACCTGCAGCCGTTCTCCTGGATCGTGCCCTGCGGGATCGACGATTGCCAGGTCACGTCGCTCAGCCGCGAGCTCGGCGCCGAGCAGGACCTCGACGCCTTCGCCGACACGGTCGCCGCCCGACTCGGTGAGGTCTACGACCGTGTGCCCGCCCCAACCGACCCGCATGACCTCGGACTCGACAACGCTAGGCTCGGCGTCCCATGAGCGAGACGACGCAAGCGACCGAGCGAGTCCACGTCACCCGCTCCCGCGCCAAGCCGGGGGGGACGGCGGCCGAGGCGGACGGCACGGTCCCCTTCCGCCGCGCCCGCAAGCCGGCGTGGCTGAAGGTCCCGGCCCCCGGCGGGCCGACCTATCGCCGGCTCAAGGCGGAGATCGGCAGCGACAACCTCCATACCGTCTGCGAAGAGGCCAACTGCCCCAACGTCGGCGAGTGCTGGGAGCGGGGCACGGCGACCTTCATGATCCTCGGCGACGTCTGCACCCGCCGCTGCGGCTTCTGCAACGTGAAGACCGGGAAGCCGACGTGGAACGACCCGCTGGAGCCGTTACGCGTCGCCAACCAGGTGAAGCAGATGGGCCTGCGCCACGCTGTCGTCACCTCGGTCGACCGCGACGACCTGCCCGACTACGGGGCGAGCGCCTTCGTCGGCGTCATCCGCTCGATCCGGATGATGGCCCCTGGCTGCAAGGTCGAGATCCTCACTCCCGATTTCCGTGGCCAGGAGATGCCGCTGGCCAAGGTGATCCACGAGCGCCCCGACGTCTTCAACCACAACGTCGAGACGGTGCCGCGGCTGTACCCGAAGGCGCGGCGCGGCTCTCAGTTCCTGCGCTCGGCCCGGGTGCTGCGGACCGCGAAGGAGATGGGCGGGGCCGAGGTCGTCACCAAGTCGGGGCTGATGGTCGGGCTGGGCGAGTCCTTCGAGGAGATGGTCGAGACGTTCGGCATCCTGCGCGAGCACCACGTGCAGGTGCTCACGGTGGGCCAGTACCTGCGCCCGACGCGCGACCACCTGCCGGTCGTGCGCTACTGGCACCCCGACGA
>DATMBX010000078.1:0-3717 GCA_035558955.1 Solirubrobacterales bacterium
CCAGGAGGCGATGGGGTCCCTTCGACAGGGCGGCCACCGAGCGCGCGACCACGCCCCGGGCCACCGCGGAGGGAATCGTCACGAGCAGGAACGAGGTCCGCGGCTCGAGGAAGTCCGCGTACTGGACGGTCCGCTCGGCGCCGGGCGGCAGATCGAACAGCAGGAGGTCGAGCTCGCCCCACTCGAAGGCCCCGAGGATCTCGCCGAGGAGCGCGAATTCCCGCGTGGCGCGCCACGTATGCGATTCTCCGTGGGCGGCGCTCTCGAACTCGAGCGACTCCGACTCGGGGATCACCGAGCCCATCGAGAAGACCCCGATCCCGTCGAGGGTCCGCGGCAGCGCCACCTTGTGGCCGCCAGGCACGAACACGGCCTCCTGGACGCCCGCCATGCGTGCCTGCGACGGGCCGTTGAAGTCGGCATCCAGAATCGCGACCCGAAGCCCACGCGCCCGCAGGGCGCCGGCGAGCTGCAGCGTCAACGTGCTCTTGCCGACGCCGCCCTTGCCGGACCCGATCGCCACCAGGTGGCGCACCGCGGCCAGTCCGTCGGTGATGCGGGTGCGCTGCTCCGCCACCTGCTCGAGGATGCGGGACCCTCCGTCGCCGGCGATGTCGTGGTAGCCCTTCATGTCGTCGCGCCTGCTCCCCGGACAGCCTGGGCGACCCCCGCCTGCGCGGCGTAGAGGACATGCCGGCCAGCGGGGCGGAAACCGAGCGCCTCGAGGAGTCCCGCCGAGATCTCTTCCGGGTGGACCTTCGAGATCCGCATGGCCCCCACGCCGCCGGCGCGGAGCCGGGCGAGCAACTGCTTCAGGCGGGATCCACCGTCTTCGATGAACGAGCGGAGCGACAGGATCTCCCCGTCGTTCAGGTAGAGGAGGTAGGCCTCGATGCGCTCGTCGGACGCGACGGCGAGTCCGGCGATGTCGCCCTTTCGCGCCGTCAGGGTTTCGACCGCGCGCTCCCAGCACGTCCGCGGATCGGCTTCGCCCAGGAGCCCGTTGGCGGCGAGATCGTCGACGGTCACCGGAATCACGAAACGGCCGGCGTGATCGCCCGCTTGGGCGCCAGATGCTTCGGGCTCGTCAATCTGCAGGACGTAGTCGGTCAAGTGCGCTTCCTGCACGTACCCGCTCGCGCTGAACAGCTCGCAGGCCGGGGTGTGGGCCTCGGGGATCTCGACGGCCATTCGAGGGGGACCGAGAATCGAGAGCTTGGAGCCGAGCGAGGCGAGCAGGTGCCGGCCATGACCGTGCCGCCGATGATCGGGATGGACCGCGATCTGGTGGACGAGCGTACCGGACGGCCGCTTGGCGCCGATCAGGACGCCGACCGGGTCGGGGCCGGCGAACGCGACCATGCAGCTGCTGCACCAGACCTGCAGATCGCGGATCGATCGCTTGAACGCGTCGCGCGTCATCGGCGGCTCGTCCGGCCAGTACGGAGCCCAGCAGCGATTCAGCGCGTCGACGAGCAGCGCGATGTCGTCCGTGCGACAGAAGCGATACGCCGCCATCTGCTTTGCCTGTGCACCCAGCCGGCACCGCGGCTCAGTGCGATCGCACCTCGTTGAGGTAGCCGCTGCCGGGCGCGCGCGGCGCCTCCTCAGCCGGCGTGCCGGAGGCCGCCCCGGACGAAGCGGCGGACGCTCGCGCCGCGCCCGCACCTCCGGCGCTCGCCCCCCCGGCAGACGCGGGCGGGGAGTACGTCGCCATCATCTCGGCCATCATCCGCTTGCCGAACTCGATGCCGTCCTCGACGAGCGTCAGGTCGATCAGCGTCGCGGCGCGCTCCCGCGCCAGCTCCTCGATCCGCTCCTGCGTCTTGTTGCGCATGAAGCCGGCCGGGACGCGAAGGATCCGCTGCGCGGCGTCGCCCGTCCAGTCGAAGGTCGAGATCAGCGGGTTCTTCCGCTCGTCCCGGGCGATGAGCCTGGCCTCGCCGCTCGGTCCGGGGCCTTCAGCAACCGCGGCGTCTGGCGCCCGCGTCGCGCCGGCGGCTGGAGTCTGGATCTCGAGCGGCGATCCCGTCTCCTCCTCGATCACCTGGCGGGCGAACTCGAGCGTGATCGCGTCGAGCTTCATCATCCGCGCGCGCTTCTCGACCCGCGCCTTGACGCGGCGGCGCTGGTAGGCGTTCTTCATGGTCCAGAGGCCTTTCCTGGCATCCTCCGACCATCGCAGCTTGCGCCCGTCGTAGGTGGTCTCCTCCTCGAGGCCGCCTTCCACTTCGGCGATCTTCTCGATCATCTCCTGCGAGATCACCTCGAAGTCGGTGGCGCCGCAGACGGTGCACTTGACCGCGCCGCTCTGCGTGGCCGCGACGCCGCAGGCCCGGCACATCGACACCGGGCCGGCCTTCGCCCGCTCGAGCGCGACGGCCTCGGCCAGCGCCTTGGTCGCGGCCGAGGCGCTCTTCGGCATGAACCGATCCATCGCTTCGTCGATGACCGCGTTCGTGATCACCGAATGGCCCTTCTCGAGCGCCAGACGGAGGACGCCGGTCCGCGCGATCCCCTTGACCTGTTCGGGGACGTGCGTCATGCGTGCCTCCGCTTCGGGCGTCCATCGGATCGTCTCCTCGGCGCGCACGTCGAGGCGCGGCACTTCGAGACGTGTGGAGAGGAGGACATCGCAGGGCGCGGCGCGGAGGATGTTCTCGGTGTTGCTCCCCAGGCTCGTCTCGTCCTTCGCGCTGTGGACGCCGATCCGCCCCAGCACGACGAGCCATGGACTGGTCTTGCGGGCGTGGTCGATGATCTTCTGGAAGGGTTTGCCGTCGAGCAGCGTCTTCTTGATCGCGACGCCCGCCTCGCTCGCCATCCGCTCGCCGACCTCGAGGTGCGACTGGTAGATCTGCGCCAGCCCGGTGTCGATGATCTCTTCGTGGAGCTGGTTCTGCTCCTCGAAGCGGAAGACCTTCGCCGCCTGCTCGGTGAGGACGTTGACGATGCCGTTGAAGACGGAGTAGTGCAGATAGGGGTCGTAGACGGCGATCGCTTCGACCTTCTTGCCGAACGTCTGCGCCAGGTCGATGGCGGTCATGAGCGCGCCGAACGATTGCGGGCTGCCGTCCATGCCGACCAGGATCGTGTCCCGCTCGGGCTCGGTCGGCTCCGGGACGTGCTTGACGACCCAGACGTCGCGGTCGGACTGACGGGCGACCCGCTCGCAGACCGATCCGATCACGCTGTCGCGGGCGCGCCCGATGCCGAGCGCGCCGATCACGACCAGGTCGTGCTGTGAACCGACGATGTCCTTGAGGATCTCGGTGTGATGCTTCCCGTCCATCATCCGCGCTTCGAACTCGATGCTCGACTCTTTGCATTGGCGCGACATTCCGTCGAGATAGCTGTCGGAGATCAGCTTGAGGCCCATCGTGATCAGGCTGTCGTGGATCTTGCGCTGGCGCTCGAGCTCCACCTCGTCGATGTACTCCTCGGGCAGCGTGTATTCCATCTGCCGGAAGCGATAGTCGTGCAGCTTGGCGGCATAGACATGGCAGCCGACCAGCTTCGCCGAGTAGGCCTTGCCCAACCCGAGGGCGCAGGCGACCGCGCGATTCGAGTGGTCCGAGTTGTCGACGGGAACGTAGATGCTCTTGTACATCGGATCCTCCGGATACCCGACCGATCACGCGCTGGTGGCTGCCGGGCGGCTCGGCTCGCGGCCGAGCACGTCGCGGGTGCGGGCGCCCTGGCGCCGCCGTACGAAGC
>DATMBX010000079.1:0-3141 GCA_035558955.1 Solirubrobacterales bacterium
GGGGTGCCCTTGCCGTCGATGACGATGTAGTTGCCGCCCAGGTCGTCCCAGGTCGAGTACTGGACCCGCCCTCCGCGGGCCGCGACAACGGGCAGCCCGCAGGCGGCCATCACGTCCTGGCCCTGGTGGGTGTGGCCGGAGCGACCGGCGCCGAAGCGGGCGCCCGACTCGCCGAAGTCATGGTCGCCGAGCAGGGGGAAGGCGTAGCCATAGATGGCGAAGCCGAAGTTGAGCGCGGTGGAGCGCGTGGCCTGGGGGGCGGCCGGCGCCCCGGTTTGGGCGGCGATCTTGAAGACGTATCTGCCGTTGCGCGCCGGCTTGCCGTCGACCGTGGTCCCGTCCCAGCGGATCGTGTTCGCCACGTTCGGCGCGACGTCGTTGCGGTAGAAGGTCCGCACGACCGTTCCGGCGGCGTCGACCACATCGATTCGGAGGTCGTTCTGCGGCTTGGTGCTGGCGATCGTGTAGCTGAGGCGGGGGTAGCGGACGCCGAAGTAGAAGGATCTGCGGGGAGCGGTGGTGGCCGAGGCGATGCTCAGCGCGCCGGCGCTTGGGGTCCCGGCCGTGGGGGCGCCGGTTGGGCTGCCGGGGGGTGGAGGACCGCCGGCGGGAGTGGGCGCGCCGCCGGTCGTCATCGCTGGGGCGACTCCGACGAGGCACGTCAGGAGCGTCGTCGCCGCTGCTGTGAATAGCTTGCCGACCTGCTTCGGCCGGGCGCCTCCGGTGCTACCCGCCACGTTCCCTCTCTTTCCAAGGCCTGCGGAGTTAGCTGTCGGGCTCGCGCTGAAAGAGATGCGCTACGGATCGTCTTCGTCCGATTCGCCCCTGAGACCTGCAAAGGTCTCTGCGGTTCCTCCGCTCCCACCCGGACTGTCCGAGCGGGATTAGGCACTGTTGGCGCGGCAGTATAGGGCTCCCGGCGGCTATGATGCCCCGGCCGCGCGGGAGTTCTGCGCGGTTTTTGCGCGATGAAGACCTATGTAGCCACCCCAACCGAGCGCCAGCGCGACTGGTACGTGGTCGACGCCGAGGGTCAGACCCTGGGCCGTTTGGCGACCCGGATCGCCGATGCGCTGCGCGGCAAGCGCAAGCCCGAGTACACGCCCCACATCGACACTGGCGATTTCATCGTCGTCGTCAACGCCGAGAAGATCCACGTCACCGGCGACAAGCTGGCGCAGAAGACCTACTGGCGCCACAGCGGTTACCCCGGCGGGATCAAGTCCCGGACCCTGGCGGAGATGCTCGACCGCCGGCCGGAGGAAGTGATCCGCAAGGCGGTCAAGGGGATGCTTCCCCGCAACCGCCTCGCCCGCCAGCAGCTGACCAAGCTCAAGGTCTACGCCGGGCCCGACCACCCCCACGCGGCCCAGCAGCCGAAACCGATGGAAGTAGGGAAATGACAGAAGAAGAGAAGAGAAACGAAGAGACTTCAGAGCAGGAGCCCGAAGCTCCGGTCGAAGAGCCCGAGGCCGTTGAGGAAGCTCCGGCAGAGGAGCCCGAGGCCGATGCGCCGGAAGCTCCGGCCGCTGAGGAGCCCGAGGCCGAGGAGAAGAAGTCTGAGGAGAAGAAAGCTCCTGTCATTCCGGGCGCCGATCTTGAACCGATTGCCGTTGAGCCTGAGGCCAGGCCGCTGAGCGCGGAGGAGCAGGCCCGGCTTGAGGCCGAAGAGGAGGAGAAGGCCCGGCGTGAGGCTGAGCTGACCGGTGAGGTCGAAGAAGAGCCCGCCGCCGCCGGTCGCGCCCCGGCGAAGATGGAGGCCGACGCGCGCTTTCTTGCTACCGGCAAACGCAAGAACGCGATCGCTCGCGTCATCGTGCTGCCCGGCGACGGCAAGATCGAGGTCAACAAGCGCCCGCTCGAAGAGTTCTTCCCCCGGCCCTTGCACCAGACGGTGGCCTCCCAGGCGCTCTCCGTCAGCGGCTATGAGGGCAATGTCGACGTTCGCGTTCGCGTCCACGGCGGCGGGATCAGCGGCCAGGCCGGCGCGATTCGCCACGGGATCGCCCGGGCGCTGATCGAGATCGACCCGGAGCTGCGCGGCGACCTCAAGCGCCGCGGCTTCCTCACTCGCGACGCTCGCGTCAAGGAACGTCGCAAGGCCGGTCTCAAGAAGGCCCGCAAGCGGCCGCAGTTCAGCAAGCGTTAGGAGGCCCCTTGGCGGCGACGGAGCGAAAGCTCTTCGGAACCGATGGGGTCCGAGGAGAGGCTGGAATGTTCCTCAGCGCGGAGCTTGCGACCTCGCTTGGCCGGGCGGCGACGGCTTCGCTGGACGCCGAGCGCCCCCAAATCCTGATCGTCCGCGACACGCGCGAGTCGGGGACGATGTTGGAAGCGGCGCTGGCCGCCGGGATCTCCGCCGCGGGGGGCGATGCGCTGCTCGCCGGCGTGCTGCCGACGCCCGCGGCCGCGATCTTGGTCAAGCGGCTCGGGCTCGACCTCGCCGCGGTCGTCTCCGCCTCTCACAATCCCTATCGGGACAACGGCATCAAGTTCTTCTCCGCGCGGGGGACGAAGCTCGACGACGAGGCGGAGGTTCGGATCGAGGCGGTGCTGGGAGAGGCTCTCGCCGGCGCCGCGGTCGGCCGCGTCCGCGAGCTGAACGGGGGGCTGGAGGACTACCTGCGCGCGCTGGAGTCGGCCTTCCCCCTCGACCTCAGCGGTCGCAAGATTGTCCTCGACTGCGCCAACGGCGCCACCCACCGCGCCGCTCCGGCGATCTTCGAGCGGCTCGGCGCCGAGGTCGAGACGATCGCCGCCGAGCCCGATGGGCGCAACATCAACGACGGCTGCGGCTCGACCCATCTCGACAACCTGGCTGCCCACGTCGCCGCTTCCGAGGCGACGATCGGCTTCGCCTTCGACGGCGACGGCGACCGGGTGCTCGCGGTCGACGGCTCGGGGCGCTCCCACGACGGAGACGAGCTGATTGCCCTCGTCGCCCTAGGCATGGCCAAGCGCGGCGAACTGCACGGTGGCGTGGTCGTCACCGTGATGAGCAACTACGGCTTTCACAGAGCGATGGAGGAAGCCGGGGTCGAGGTCGCTGTGACCAAGGTCGGGGACCGCTACGTCCTCGACGAGCTGCGCGCCCGCGGCTGGGCCCTTGGCGGCGAGCAGTCCGGCCACATCATCGACACC
>DATMBX010000080.1:0-2487 GCA_035558955.1 Solirubrobacterales bacterium
GGCCCGGTCAAGATCGACGGAACCCTCTCGGAGGGCGACGAGGTAGCGGGGTTCCGAGTGATCCACTTCCCCGGACACGCGCCCGGGCTGATCGGCCTGTGGCGGGAGAGCGACCGGGTGGCGCTGGTCAGCGACGTCGTCTACCTCGTCGACTCGGCGCGACTGAAAGCGCTGCCCGAAGGCGAGGCGAGCGTCCCCCATCCGGCCTGGAACTGGGACCACGAGAAGGCGAAGGAGGCGGTGCGCAAACTGGCTGCGCTGGAACCGAAGGTCCTCTGCGCCGGGCACGATCTCCCGTTGCGCGGGGAAAACCTGCGCGAGACGCTGGAGCGGGCGGCTGAGAAGCTCTGAGCGGCGCGGCACGTCGTGTGCCCGCTGCCATAGTTTCCGCCTCTGATGATCGGGACCTACGCCTCGGCGGTGCTGATCTGCGCCGCCTCGCTGCTGGTGGGGCGCGCCCTGCTCTCCTTCGCCGGGCGGGAATCGTGGAGCTGGCTGGAGCCGGCGGTCGGCCTCGGCGGGATCCTCGCCGTGACCGGCGTGCTGGCGCGCGCGCCGGGCCATGGGACGACCGCGACCGCCGGGCTCGTCGTGCTGCTGATTGCCGCGGGGGTCGTCGTGGCGCGGCGCCCCTACGCCGCCGGCGACGCGCTGCGGCGGGGGCTGCCGCCGGCGATCGTCGTCGTCGCGATCCTCTCCATCCCCTTCCTGGTCAGCGGGCGCTGGGGACTGCTGGGGGTCGGCTTCAACAACGACCTCGGCCTCCACCTGGCCTGGGCCGAATGGCTGCGCAACGGCTTCGGCCCGGCGCCCGAGGCGGGTTACCCCCTGGGACCGCACGGGCTTTCGATTGCGATCGCCGCGGTGCCGGGGATCGACCTGGGGCAGGCCTTCCTGGGCCAACTCTTCGCAATCGGCGTGCTCACCGCCTGGACGGCGCTCGGCGCGCTGCGCGACCTCGGCGCCGCGCGGCGCGTCTTCGCGACAACCCTCGTCGCCACCTCCTACCTCGCCGCCTCCTACTTCGCCCAAGCCGCCTTCAAGGAGACAGCCGAGGCCCTCTTCGTCCTCGCCGTCGCGGTCGGACTGCACAGCTTCAACCAGCAGGAGTGGGTGCAACGCGTTGACCACCTATATGGGGGCAAAAGCGTTGCACCGTGGGTGCGGCTGGCGTTACCCCCCCTGGCGCTCACCGGCGGGATCTTCTTCTCCTACAGCTTCGCCGGGCTCGCCTGGCCGATCGCGATCGTCGCCCTCTGGAGCCTGACGCTGCCCGCGGTGCGCCGGGCGCTGGCGCCGCGGGCGCTGCTGCGCTTCCTGCTGCGGCCGGCGACGCTGGCGGTGGGCGCGGCGCTGATCGTGCTTGCGGTCGCGGTCGCCGTCGCCGGGCCCTTCGGCTTCGCGCACGGCTTCAACAAGGTGGCGGGAAGCAATACCTACGGCCCGGTCTCGCCGATCGAGGCCCTGGGAGTGTGGCCGGCCGCTAACTATCGACTGGACGCCGCCGGCGGCGCGCCGCTGGCCGGCCTGGCGGGAGCGATCGGGGCGCTGGCGATGCTGGCCGGCGTCGCCTGGTGGGCGCGGCGGCGCGAGCTGGCGGTGCCGATCGCGCTCGGCGCCTGCGTCGCGCTCTACCTCGCCTCGCTTCCCTTCAGCGGCGACTACTCGCGGGCCAAGGCGCTGATGATCGCGGCGCCGCTGGCGATGCTGCTGGCCGTGCGGCCGCTGCTGGTGGAGCTGCGGCGGCCCCCGGTCGAGGACAGGCTCGGCTCGGAACCGCGACGCGAACCTTGGGCGCCGCTGGGGCGGCTTGCTTGGGCCGCTCTAGCCGTCGCCTTCATCGGCGGCGCGGCCTACTCCAGCCTCCTCGTCCTGCGCGACGCGCCGGTCGGGCCGCCCGGCCACGGCGCCGAGCTGCGCGCCTTCCTGCCGATCGTGCGGGGCGAGCCCGTGCTCTACGCCGGGCAGGATCGCTATGCGGCATACGGGTTGAGCGGCGCCGACACCCACGTGCCGCTGGTCGAGTTCCCCGATTCGGAGGTGACGCAGAACCCCGAGAAGCCTTTCGACACGGGCGACGCCTACAGCCCGATCGATTTCGACTCCTTCTCCCAGAGGACGCTCGAAAGCTTCCCCTACGTAGTGACCAGCCGGGCGGCCTGGAACAGCCAGGCGCCGGAAAGCTTCCGCCGCGTCGCCGCGACCCCGTCCTACGTGTTGTGGAAGCGGACCGGGCCGATGCCCCCCGATCGACACGTGCTGCTGGAGGGAACCGCGGCGGGGGCGCCGGCCGGCTGCGCCTCGCCGGAGATCCGCATCCTGCTCGCCAGTCCGGGCAGGGCATCGCTCTTCCCGGAACCTGTGATCGGCGGGAAGGCGCGATGGGACCAGGGCTCGGTGCTGGAGGCCGGGGCTCGAACCTCCCAGGGGCTGGACCTGCCACCCGGCCGCTGGAACCTCTCCCTTCAGTACTTCTCCCCCTTCGCC
>DATMBX010000081.1:0-12660 GCA_035558955.1 Solirubrobacterales bacterium
AACCACCAGGCCGCCGCCGCCCAGCGCCTCCCAGCCGGCGTGAGAACGATGACGGCGACGGTCAGCGCCCCCGCCATCGCCATCACGGTGAACTTGGTCCCCGCGGCCAGCCCGACCGCCAATCCCGCGGCGGCGAGCGGCCACCCAGGCCTCAGTTCCCTACGAATCCCCCAGGCATTGACGAGAATCGCCACGGCGGCCAGTAGGAGCGCCGCGGTGAGGATGTCGTTCTTCGCCGCCCCGGGCTCGCGGACGACGAGCGTGTGAGCTTCCAAGACGATGGCTACGGCGACCACGCTGAGGTGGCCGCGCCCGTAAGGCCGCCCAATGCACCAGGCCGCCAGAAACGCAAGCCCAAGGAAGCCGAAGTTCAAGAACAACGACAGCGTGTCCCGCTCTGTCAGCAGGATCCCTGTTGCGTGCAGCAGCTCTGAGTTCTGGGGGTAGAACCAGTTCGTGAAGACCGTGTCCGTGTAGTGCAGCCCGGTCACAGAATGGCTCTGCACCATCTCCACCGCGAAGGGCATGTGGTACCAGAGGGAGTCGAAATTGAAGATGCCTCGGTCCAGGGCGTCTTTGGTCGTCAGGCCCCAATGGGCAAAGACGAGGGCGACGGCGGCGATTGTGATCAGGGACGCGACGTCCAGGCCAGCGGGTCCTGTCGTCGGGGGGCGCCCTCCTTGCCCTGCGCGCTGCTCCGGGCAGAGGGACGGAGCGATGCCAGGGTCGGGACCTTGCCCTCCGCAGCCTCCGGGCGGCGGAGTCCGCCCCCCGACGCCACCCGCTGGAGAGGCCGCTGACCCCGAGAGAAACAACGTCGTGACCCCAGTCAGCAGCAGAGATGCAGCGACGAGGGTCCAAGCGTAGAAGAGGTTGAAGGTCCCGAGGATCTCGGAGAGCCAGATCAATAGGGCGATGCCTACGACGGCCTCGACCAGGCGGGCCGGAGCGCCGTCCCAGGCCGGCAGCAGGCGCTGACGCAGGCGGAAGGCGCTGAAGCCCAGTGAGAGGAGGACGGCCGCGAGAGCCGCGGCGCCGAGGATGTAGGTGCCGGCGCTAACCACCGGGGCGGGAGGTTGGGGTCAGTTGACGCCGCGGACGGCGTACGGCGTCTCGCCCGGCACGATCATGCCTTGGGCACGGGCCTTGCGCGTGATCGCGATCGGATCGTCGGCGGACTGGATGCGGTTGTGGAGGCGGGTGTTCTCGGCCTGCAGGTCGTGCCGCTTGGCCTTGGCCGCCGTCGTCGCCGTGTAGGTCTTGACGAAGTCGATCACCGGGTTGAGATAGGAGTAGAGGACCGCGGCGAGGACCAGCGTCAGGGCGACGCGGCCGACTCGGTCCCAGTGGATGCGGCTGGCGCCGCTGCGCGCGCCTGGGCGCCTGCGCGCGGCCGGGCGGCGCCGAGCCGTGCGGGCGTTTGCGGTTCCCGCGTAAGCGCGCGCTGCCATGCCCGGACCTACGCGGCCGGGCCCCGCATTCCTGCACTAGCCGGACCGCTGAACGAACGCCTGCAGGCCCGGGAACCGGGCGGAATCGCCAAGCTCCTCCTCGATCCACAGCAGCCGGTTGTACTTGGCGACGCGATCCGAGCGCGAGGGGGCGCCGGTCTTGATCTGGCCGGCGCCGGTGGCGACGGCGAGGTCGGCGATCGTCGTGTCCTCGGTCTCGCCGGAGCGGTGGGAGATGACGGCGGTGTAGCCGGCGTCGCGGGCGATGCGAATCGCGTCGAGGGTCTCGGTAAGGGTGCCGATCTGGTTGACCTTGACCAGGATCGAGTTGCCGACGCCGGCCTCGATGCCGTGCCGCAGCCGCTCGGGGTTGGTGACGAAGAGGTCGTCGCCGACCAGTTGGACGCGCTCGCCCAGCTTCTCGGTGAGCAGCTTCCAGCCGTCCCAGTCCTCCTCGTCCATGCCGTCCTCGATCGAGAGGATCGGGTAGCGCGAGCAGGCGTCCTCCCAGTAGGAGGCCATCTCCTCGGGGGAGAGGGTGCGCCCCTCATGCTCCAGCACATAGGCGCCGCCCTCGAAGACCTCGCTGGTCGCCGGGTCGAGGGCGATGAAGACGTCGGCGCCGGGCTCGTAGCCGGCTGCCTCGACCCCGGCCAGCACCGCCTGCAGCGCCGCCTCGTTGGACTCGAGGTTCGGCGCGAAGCCACCCTCGTCGCCGACCGCGGTCGAGTGGCCGGCTGCAGCAAGACTCTTCTTCAGCGCGTGGAAGACCTCGGTGCCGACCCGCAGGCATTCGGAGAAGCTGTTCGCCCCCGCCGGCACGACCATGAACTCCTGGAAGTCGACCGAGTTGTCGGCGTGGGCGCCGCCGTTGAGGACGTTCATCATCGGCACCGGCAGGAGCGTCGGCTCGCCGCCGCCGTAGAGCTCGGCCAGGTAGCGGTAGAGGGGCTGGCCGGAGTCGGCGGCGGCGGCCTTGGCTGCCGCGAGGGAGACGCCGAGGATCGCGTTGGCGCCGAGACGACCCTTATTCGGGGTGCCGTCCAGCTCGATCATCGTGCGGTCGAGGGCGCCCTGCTCGGCGGCGCGCGCCCCGGCCAGCGCCGCGGCGATCTCGCCATTGACGTTGGCGACGGCCTTGGAGACGCCCTTGCCGGCCCAGCCGTCGCCCCCGTCGCGCAGCTCGACCGCCTCGAACTCTCCGGTCGAGGCGCCGGACGGCACAGCCGCGACCCCGCGCGCCCCGGACTCGAGCACGACCTCGACCTCGACCGTCGGGTTGCCGCGCGAGTCGAGGATCTGCCGCGCGTGGATGGAAGTGATGCTGCTCAAGGGGCGACGCCCGGCGGGAGGCCGGTGGGCAGGCCCGTCGGCGCGCCCGGAGTCTCTCTTAGGCCGGTCGGCGTCGGGCGCTGCGGAAGTCTCTGGCCCTGCGGGGTGAGGGGGCTGACCGTGCCGGGCAGGGCCGGGGCGAGCTGGGCGACCGGCGCCGGGCAGGCCTCGGGCGGGACTCTCGGATCCGCCTCGTAGCAGTCGGGCGGCGCGTCGGCCGGATGGCCGCTGCCCTTGTAGTTGTCGCAGCGCTCCATCACGTAGTCGTCCGCGCAGAAGGTGCGCGACTGCCACTTGCTGCCGTAGTTGGCGATGAAGGCCGCGAAAGCCTCCTGCTGCGCCTGCTGGGTCAGCTGGGAGACGATCTGCGATCTCACCTCGTCGAGCGGCTGGACCTGCTCCGGTCTCGCTCTGGAGGTTCTCGTCGCTCTAACCGCCGGCGTCGTGAACTGAGTCGACTTCGCCGCCTCGTAGTAGTCCTCGACCTGGCTCTGGGAGGGCTCGGGGACGTCCTCGGTGATCCGCTGCTGGATCTGGGTGCTGAGCAGCTGCAGCTTCACCCGCTCGTCGACGTCCTCCGGGGTGAAGTTGGACTCCTCAAGGAATCTCTCGTACTCGGCCTCGGTTCTGAAGTTCTGTCTTTTGATGCTCTCGAGCTCGGTGTCGATCTCTTTCTGGGTCACCTCGATCCCCAACTCGGCCGCCTCGCCCTGGATCCAGATCGAGTCGAGGATGTCGCCCATCGCGGCCATCTTCACGTCCTCGTACTGGTCGTCGCCGGGTCTGGGGGGCTCTCTGAGCCCCGCCCGAGCGGCGGTCTGCAGGAGTGCCTTGTCGTAGTCCGCCTGGGAGACGTCGCCGATGTCCCCAGGGGTGTCCTCGACCACGGCGACGTCGCCGTCGGGAATGCTGGGATCGCCGAGACCCTCGGTGATGGCAAAGCCCAGGAAGAGGACGAGCAGCGAGACACCGAAGACCAGCAGGCCCAGGCGCTGCAACGGCGCAAGGCCGGAGAGGCGCTTCGCGGCGCCCCCTTTCCCCTTGCCCGTCGTGGGTCTCTTCCTCGAATCGGGACTCACGAGGCCGGGAGCATATCCGAATGTGTCTTAGCGTCCCTTAAAGCGTCCGCCATCGCCAGGACCGCGGCGAGGCGGGCCTCCGGCTCGTTGGGAACGCTGACCCCCGCGGTTCTCTCCCGCCACTCGTACAGCGCACCCTCCAACCGCTCGCGCAGGACGCCGGCCCCCTCGGAATCCAGCTCGATTCCGGTGACGCTGAGCCGGCCGCCGCGGAACTCGATGCTGCGCGCGCCGGCAAGCCCCAGCTCGATCCGGGCGCGCTGCAGGGCGAGCAGGTTCTCGGCCTCCGGCGGCGGCGGGCCGAAGCGGTCGGTCAGCTCGTCGCGGATCGCCCGCAACTCGCCGGGCGCGGTGGAGGCCGCGATGCGACGGTGGACATCGATCTTCGCCGCCTCGAAGGGGATGTAGGAGGCGGGCAGATAGGCGTCGACCGGGACGTCGAGGCGGACCGGCTCCGGCGCCTCCTCCCCCGCCCCCGCGGCGCCGTCGGTCTCGGCGACGGCCTCGTCGATCATCTGGCAGTAGAGCTCGAAGCCGACCGCGGCGACGTGGCCCGACTGCTCGTCGCCGAGCAGGTTGCCGGCGCCGCGGATGTCGAGGTCGCGCATCGCGATGCGGAAGCCCGAGCCCAGCTCGGTGTGATCGGCGAGGGTGGAGAGCCGCGCCGCCGCCTCCTCGGTCAGCGCCTCCGGAGAGGGGTAGAGCAGGTAGGCGAAGGCGCGCTCGCGAGAGCGCCCTACCCGGCCGCGGATCTGGTAGGCCTGGGAGAGGCCAAGCTGGTCGGCGCGCTCGACGATCAGCGTGTTGGCGGTGGGGATGTCGAGGCCTGACTCGATGATCGTCGTCGTCACCAGGCAATCGGCACCGCCGCGCAGGAAGTTGAGCATCGTCGATTCCAGCTCGGACTCCTCCATCTGCCCGTGCGCCTCGGCGAAGCGGGCGCCGGGGACCAGGCCGCGCAGGCGCTCGGCGACCTCGGGCAGCGAGTCGATCCGGTTGTGGAGGAAGAAGGCCTGGCCGCCACGCTCGACCTCGCGCTCGATCGCCCGGCGCACCAGATCCTCGTCGTAGGGGCCGACGTAGGTGCGAACCGGACGCCGCCCCTCGGGCGGGGTCTCGATCACCGAGATGTCGCGCAGCCCGGCGAGGCTCATCTGCAAAGTGCGCGGGATCGGCGTCGCCGAGAGCGAGAGTACGTCGACCTTCAGCTTCAGCTGGCGCAGCAGCTCCTTCTGCTTGACGCCGAAGCGCTGCTCCTCGTCGACGATGACGAGGCCCAGCTCCTTGGCGCGCACGTCGCGGGAGAGCAGCCGGTGGGTGCCGATCAGGACGTCGACTTTGCCGGCCTCGAAATCGCGCAGGACCGCTTTCACCTCGGCCGCCTTGCGCAGCCGGGAGACGCCCTCGACGACGAAGGGAAGGTCGGCGAGACGCTCGCGGAAGGTGCCGAAGTGCTGCTGGGCGAGGATCGTCGTAGGTACCAGCATCAGCACCTGCTTGCCGTCGGCGGCGGCCTTGACCGCGGCGCGCAGGGCGACCTCGGTCTTGCCGAAGCCGACGTCGCCGCAGACCAGCCGGTCCATCGGCCGCTCGCCCTCCATGTCCCCCTTCACCGCTTCGATCGCCTCCAGCTGGTCGGCGGTCTCGCGGTAGGGAAAGGCGCTCTCCATCGTCATCTGCCACTCGCCGTCGGGGCCGAAAGGGTGGCCCTTGCGGGCGCGGCGCTCGGCGTAGAGGTTGAGCAGCTCGCCGGCGAGGGCGCCCGCCGCCTTGCGGGCGCGCGCCTTCATGTTCTGCCAGCGCTTGCCGCCCAGCGCCGAGAGGGTCGGCGCGCCGCCGGCGCCGACGTAGCGGCTCAGCTTCGCCAGCTGGTCGGTGGGGACGTAGACGCGGTCTTCGCCCTTGTACTCCAGGTAGAGGTAGTCGCGGGTGACGCCGCCGACCTCGCGGGTCTCGAAGCCGGCGAAGCGGGCGACGCCGTGGTCCTCGTGGACGACGTGGTCGCCGACGCGCAGGTCGCTGAAGGCGAGGCGGCCGCGAGCGGCGCCGGGAGCGCGCTCCTCAGCGCCGCGGCGCCGGTGGACGAGGCGGCGGAAGGGATAGACGGCGAGTTTCAGCTCCGGACTGACGAAGCCCTCGCGCAGGCGCGCCTCGGCGAAGGAGAGGCCCGGATCGGGCGAGAGGCGACCGCCCTCGAGCATGGAGACATCGAGCCGGTCGAGGTTGTAGCGGGTGCGCTCGGCCTCGCCGCGGCTGTCGAAGGCGACCACCGTGCGGTAGCCGGAGCGGACGAGTTTCTCCAACTCGCCCTCTGCCTCCTTGACGCTGCGCGCCGGGGACTCGGCGCGGGCGGCACGGAAGGCGTCGGAGTCGTCTTCGCCGGCGCCGGTCAGGGAGAGGGCGGCGCGCTCGGCGAGCGGCGCGGCGACGTCTACATATAGGTGGCGGGCGTCGTCGGCGTGCATCGCCGTCGTCGCGTCCTCCCAGTGGTCGCGCAGGGCGGGCTCGATCTCCTCCGCGGCGGCGAGGATCACCGCGGCGGAGTCGGGGACGAGATCGAGTGGGGCGCCGAAGTCCCGCAGTGGCAGCACGTCGGCGAGGCTCGGCGGCTCTTCCCCCTTCTCGGCCGCCTCCATCGCCGCCAGCTCGGCCAGCTCACGGTGCTCGGCGTCGAGCTCGGCGGCCGGGGCCAGCTCGACCCGCTCGGCTTCGCCGAGCGAGCGCTGGGTGAAGGTCGAGAACCAGCGCATCGATTCAACTTCGTCGCCGAACAGCTCGATCCGCACCGCGCGCTCCTCGGTCGCGGGAAAGACGTCGAGGATGCCGCCGCGGACGGCGAACTGGCCGCGCTCCTCGACCTGCTCGACCCGCTCGTAGCCTGCCGCGGCCAGGCTCTTGGCGACGTCGCCGAGGTCGATCTCCTCGCCCTTGGAGATCGCGAAGCCGGCGGGCCGCAAGGAGGCGTCGGGAACCGCTTCGGCGAGCGCCGTAGCGCTGGCGACGACGACCGCGTCCTCTTCGCTACGCAGGCCGTCCAGGGCGTCGATCCGCAGCCCGACCAGATGCGGCGGCGGGGTGACGTGGGAGGCGTAGCCGGTGCCGCGCGAGGGGTAGAAGCGGACGCGGCGCGGCGCCAGGTAGGCGCGCAGGTCGGCGGCGAGGTCGCGGGCGGAGCGGTCGTCGGCGCTGACCAGCAGGGCGGGACGCCCGGCGAGGCCGCGATCATCCTCGAGCAGCGCCGCCAGCAGCAGCGGGCGCAGCATCGCCGAGGCCCGAACTTTGACCTTCTCCCCCCCGGCCGCGGCATCGCGCGCGCGGCCGGCGAGCGCATGGACGCGCTCGTTCTCAGCGGCGATCTCGACGAGTGGACGAAGGCTCATGGCATGGCAAACGCCCGGATCGTGCGATCCGCGGCGCGTTCAGCCGATTCTAAGAGGCGCGCTCGAGATGCCTCAGCGCCGAGCGGGCGGCGTTGTAGCCGCCCATCCCGTGGGCGCCCGGCCCGGGCGGGGTCGCGGCCGAGCAGATGAAGACGCCCGGGATGCCGGTCGCGTAGGGGTCGAGCGCGAGCCTCGGCCGGACGAGCGCCTGCCACGGGGTGTTGGCGCCGGTGAGGATGTCCCCGCCGACGAAGTTCGGGTTGTGCCCGGCCAGGTCGGCGGGCGAGCGGACGTGGCGGGCGACGATCCGCTCGCGCAGGCCGGGGGCGAAGCGCTCGACCTGGCCCAGCAGGGCCTCGGTGGCGTCGCCGTCGTAGCCGTGCGGAACGTGCGCATAGGCCCAGACCGGGTGGATGTTCCCCCGTGAGCGCGACGGGTCCGCCAGGTACTGCTGGCCGACGAGGACGAAGGGGCGCTCGGGCATCCGCCCCCGATTGACGTCGCGCTCGGAGGCGACCAGCTCCTCGAAGGAGCCGATCGCGTGCACCGTGCCGGCCCGGGGGGAGACGTCGTCGACCCAGGGCACACCGCCCTCGACAGCGAGGTCGATCTTGAACGCCCCCGGCCCGTGCTTGTAGCGACGGTATGCGCGCGCGACCCGAGCGGGAAGGCGGCCTGCGGCGATCTCGGCGACCGCCGCAGGCGCCAGATCGAGGAAGATCGCGTCCGCGGCGGGCAGCTCGTCGAGCGAGCGCACCCCCCGGCCGGTTTCGATTCTCCCCCCGTTCTCCCGCACGACCGCCGCCAGCGCGTCGGCGATCGCCTGCGAGCCGCCGCGGGCGACCGGCCAGCCGTGGCGGTGGCAGGCGCAGGTGAGGGCGACGCCGACCACGGAGCTGAGCGGGCGCGTGGGCGGGCTGAACGAGTGGGCCGCCACGCCCCCGAACAGCGCCCGCGCCTGCGGGGTCCCGAAGGCACGAGCGAGCGTTGTCGCCGGGGTCAGCGTGGGCAGACCGAAGCGGGCCAAGCGCAAAGGGTGCCTCGGCACGCGCCCCAACGGGCGCATGATGTCCTCGCAGAGGTCGTCGAAGTGCTCCGCGGAGGGGCCGAACACCCGCCGCCACGCCGCCCCGGCCGGCCCGAGGCCGGCGGCGGTTGCGTCGATCGAGCGCAGCAGCGCCGCGGCGCTGCCGTCGTCGAACGGGTGGGCGAGATCGACCTCCGGCCAGGCCCACTCGAGGCCGTGGCGCTCGAGCCCCAGCTCGACGAGGGCCGGCGAGGCGACCGCCATCGGGTGCGTCGCCGAGCACTCGTCGTGCAGCAGGCCGGGCAGCGTCAGCTCGGAGCTGCGCGTGCCGCCGCCGATCTTCTCCGCCGCCTCCAGCACGGTGACGCTCACCCCGCGGGTCGCCAGCGTCGCCGCGCAGGCGAGCCCGTTGGGCCCGGCGCCGACGACGATCGCCTCGCTCATGCGGACGGGACGGGGACGCGTTCGGCGCCGGCGACCGGCTCGGCCGGGAACGGCTTCCCGTCCAGCCAGGGCTGGCGCCCGACCATGTCGGCGACGTTAACCCACCCCTCCTCGAGGGGGCCCTCGGCGGCGTCGTAAATCCGGTAGCGCTGGCGCTGCATGTGCGCGGGCTGGGACTCGAGCGTCACCACCCGCAGCTCGCCCGGCTCGAAGCCGCAGCGCTCCTGCACCGCTTCGAGCAGCCGCCTGTCGTGGAAGTGCCCGTCGCCGAAGTTGTAGCCGAGCACGACTCCGGCGACCAGTTCGCCCTCGCGCACGTCGTAGTCCTCGACGTCCTCGACGGCCCGCGAGACGAGCCCGTTGAGGGCGCGCCCGTGCGAGTGCATCGAGCGGAAGGCGAGCCCTTTGTAGAGGAGCACCTCCACCATCTCGGGGTCGTAGAACTTCTCCAGCTGCTCCCTCACGATCGGGGCCGACTTGACCAGCGAGCGGTCGAGCTTCCCCTCGGCGCCGCTCTCTCTGCTGAACAGCCACTGGCTGGTCGCCCAGTTGCCGGCGTAGTAGCGCATCGCGGGCAGGAAGGAGACCAGGTCCGGGCGGAAGTTGCCGAGCACCGGCAAGCCGACGCAGGTGACGGCGAGGATCGCGAGCAGCAGCCGGTCGTCGAGGGTGGAGAACGGCGTCGCGCCGTAATGCCCGAAGAGAAAGAGGAGGCCGAAGATCATGAAGACGTTCCACTCCAGCGGCACCGCCAGCGGGAACGTCGAGAGGATGTGGAGGTGGAAGATCACCATGCCGGCGACGGCGATCGTCCCCAGGGTGCCGCCCTGGCTGACCAGCAGGATCAGCGGCAGGGTGAACTCCATCACGGTGCCGAGGTGCGCCGCGCCGGCGCCGATCCGCGAGGGCAGCAGGTCGTCGGGGTGATCGCGCCAGAGCCGCCGCTTCGCCGCCCGCCAGCGGTTCCAGGGCGTGTTGCTGATCATCACCGTGACGACGAAGGGAAAGTGGCGGTTGAGCTTCGAGGCGGCGGCCCCCCACCAGATGCAGACGAAGACGAACTGCGCGGCGACGATCATGTTGCCGAGCGGGAAGAGGAAGACGATCATCAGGGTGCCGTAGATCTCGGCGCGCGCGGCGAGGAAGGGGATCTTGTCGCGCAGCCCGAGGGCGACGAGGAGGGCGAGGGAGGCGCCGACCGCGACCGGGTCGAGCCGGCCGGCGGCGGTCGCCGAGGCGTCGACGCCGCCGGAGAGAAGCAGGTAGCCGAGCGAGGCGAGCAGCCCGGCGTAGAGCGCCACGTCGACGATGGTGCGCCGGCTCCCCCGTGTCAGCGGCACCTTGTCGGGCCATGGGGGCAACCGCGTCGTGCCGGGGCGCAGCCAATAGAGGACGCCGCCGATCATCGGCGAGAAGCGAAGGGTCAGCGGCAGCGAGCCGGCGCCCAGGCCGAGCACCTCCCACAGCATCGTCCAGACGACCGCCTTCTGAAAGACGATCGGCTCTGTCCACCAGCTGCCGAGATCGCCGAGGCCGCCGAGCTCCTCGCTCGTCGCCGAGATCAGCAGCAGGCCGCCGCCGATGTAGACGAGGAGCTTGAGGACGTAGAGCAGGTAGACGGCGGAGGGGGTGCCGAACCCGTTCAGCGCCCAGTCCTGGGCGAGCGGTTTGAGCCGTTCGAGGTGGGGGCGCCGCTTCCACTCCTCGACGTCGAAGGGCGGCGGAGCGGGCGTCAGGAATCCCATGCTCCGCAGAGCGTACGGCGCGCGCGGCACCCTTGCCGGCCGGTTAGTCGCGGGAGGGCAGGCCCGGGCCGGACCGCGCCCACTCGACCTGGCCCATGCCCTCGGTGCTGGAGCGGGCCTCGACGTCGTCCCACTCGTGCAGCATCCGCTTCAGGCGGGCGACCGCCTCGGGGGGGTGCCCGGCGACTTGGGCAGCCAGCTCCATCGCCGCCTCCTCGGTTCCCGCCGCGGGGGCGACGCGGTTGACCAGCCCGAGCCGCAGCGCCTCGTCTGCGCCGACGGTGCGGGAGGAGAGCAGCAGGTACTTGGCGGCGGCGAGGCCGCAGAGCGTGACCAGGCGGGCCGGCCCCACCGGCACTCCCAGCGCCGCTCCCGGGAAGCGCATCCGTAGGTTGGAGCCGCCGACCCGCATGTCGCAGGCGACCGCGATCTCGGCGCCGCCGCCGACCACGTCGCCGTGGCAGACGGCGATCGTCGGCTTCGGGAAGGCGACGATCGCGTCGTAGAGGTCGGCGAAGAGCTGCATCTTGCGCACCTTGCCCTCCTCGTCGAGTTGCTCCTTGACGTCGGCCCCGGCCGAGAGGCCCATGTGGTCGGAGGAAGTGATGAGGAGGACGCGGACCGAGTCGTCGGCGCGGGCCACGGCCAGGTGCTCGAGCATCTCGGCGAGCATTTGGGTGTTGATCGCGTTGCGCGAGTCGGGCCGCTGCAGGCGCAGGACGCCGACGCCCCGCTCGTCGACTTCGTAGGAGGTCAGCTCGGCCGGCTCAGTCATCGTGCCCGGAACCTAACCGCTCTACCAGGCGCTCGGCCTCGCCGGCGGCGCGATCGATCAGCGCGGCTACCTCCTCGCGCGGCTCGCGGAAGCGCCCGAGGACGTAGGAGGAGACGACGTTGGGGTCGGTCGAGTCGGGCCTTCCCACGCCCACCCGCACGCGCCAGAACTCGTCGTCGCCGAAGCCGCGTTTGAGGCTCTTCAGCCCGTTGTGGCCGGCGAGGCCGCCGCCGAGGCGGGCCTGAACCTCGCCAAAGGGGAGGTCGATCTCGTCGTGCAGGGCGATCACTCGGTCCAGCGGCGCCTTCAGCGAGCCGCGGGCCGGGCCGGCCGAGTTGCCGGACTCGTTCATGTAAGTCTGCGGCAACAGGATCGCCACCCGCGGCCCCCCCGGCCCCGCGCGCCCCTCGGCCAGCAGCCCGCCGAACTTCGGCTTCGCCCGCCCAAGCTCCCAGCGCCGCGACAACTCCACCCCGACCTCGAAGCCGACGTTGTGCCGCGTCCCCTCGTACTCGCGACCCGGGTTGCCGAGGCCGACGATGAGAATGCGCTCGCCTAGCTGGGCGCCGCCCTCGCGACCGGCCCGGCGGCGGAACAGGGACAGCGGCTACTCCCCTTCGGAGTCGCCGGAATCGCCGGAGTCGCCGTCGCCCTCTTCGGCGGCCGCCTCGCCCTCGGGCGCTTCGCCCTCTTCGCCGACCAGCTCCGTCTCTTCCTCGACGGCGGGCTCGGGCTCCTCCTCGACTCGCGGCGGCGAGAGGGTGGCGATGGTGATCTCCTCGGGGTCCTCGGCGACGAACTGGACGCCCTCGGGGGCGCTGACCGTGGAAAGCTGAAGCGTGTCGTTGATCTCCATCGTGGAGACGTCGACGACGATCCGGTCGGGGATCTCGGCCGGCAGCGCCTCGACGGTGACCTCGCGGGTGACGTGCTCGAGGACGCCGCCTTCCTTGACCCCGGGGGCGCCTTCCGCCCCTTCGAGTTCGATCGCGACCTCGGCCTGGATCGCCTCTCTGAGGTTCACCTCCTGCAGGTCGATGTGCTGCAGGTCGCCTCTCACCGGGTGCAGCTGCTGCTCCTTGACGACGACCGGCACCGCTCTCGCGCCTTCGATCTCGAGGTCGAACAGCGCGTGGCCGTCGGCGAGGACCGATTGCACCTCCCGCGCGGGCACCTGGAAGGGACGCGCGTTCGAGCCGCCGCTGTAGACGACGCCGGGCACCAGCCCCCCGCGCCGCAGGCGGCGGGTGGTGCGGGTACCGAACTCCTCGCGGGGAGCGGCCTTGAGAGTTTCGCGGGTGGCGGCCATCGGACGGGAGAGGATAGAGAAACGCAGCGCTAACGGAACCTGCGACACCGAGCCTGTACAACTCTCAGCATGAGCGCGGTAGCGACCGAACGTCCATATCTGGTTCTTCGAGAGGGAG
>DATMBX010000082.1:0-2730 GCA_035558955.1 Solirubrobacterales bacterium
GCTGGATGTACGGCTCGGCGACCTCGCGGATGTGCAGCGCCGACTGCACGCGCGTCACCGCGCCGGCCTTCTCGAGCGCGTCCTGGAGCGCCAGCGCGTTCAGCACGGTGGCCAGCATCCCCATGTAGTCGCCGGTCGCCCGGTCGAGGCCCTTCGCCGCCCCGTCGATGCCGCGGTAGATGTTGCCGGCGCCGACCACGATCGCAACCTCCACCCCGCGCCGGCGGGTGGCGGCGACCTGCTTGGCGAGCCGCCGCACCTCGGCGGCGTCGGTGCCGTAGTCCCGCCCGCCCATCAGCGCCTCGCCGGAAAGCTTCAGCAGGATGCGCCCGAATCTTGGTTCGGGATCGGAGCTCATGGGTATCGAGCCTATTCCCCGACGCGGAAGTAGGCGAAACGGGCGATGCGAACGTTCTCGCCGGTTCTGGAGGCCAGCTCCTGGCGCAGCTCCTCGATCGACTTGCCGTCGTGCTTGTCGGCGTTGACGTGCCCCTGGTCGAGCAGCGCCACGTCCTTGGCCCACTTGGCCAGCTGGCCTTCGACGATCTTCTCGACCACGTTGTCGGGCTTGCCCTCTTCCTTGGCCTTCTCCTCGAAGACGCGCCGCTCCGCCTCGCGCTCCGCCTCCGGAATCTCGTCGGAGGAGACGTACTTCGGCGCGGTCGCGGCGACGTGCAGGGCGACCTCGTAGGCGAAGGCCTTGAAGTCCTCGTTGCGAGCGACGAAATCCGTCTCGCACTGGACCTCGACCATCGCGCCGACCTTGTCGTTGGCGTGGATGTAGGCGGCGACCACGCCCTCGTCGGTGCCGCGGCCCTCACGCTTGGAGGCGGAGGCCTGGCCCTTCACCCGAAGGATCTCGATCGCCCGGTCCATATCCCCATCGGACTCGCTCAGGGCGGCCTTGCAATCCATCATCGCCGCCCCGGTCCGGTCCCGAAGCGCCTTTACGTCGGCAGCGGTAACGCTCACTTGCTTTCCTCTTTCTGCGGCTCGGCTTCGGCAGAGGCCTCGGCTTCAGCTGCCGCTCTCGCGGCCTCCTCGGCCTCCTGGCGCGCTCTTTCCTCTTCCTCGCGCTTGCGCCGCTCCTCTTCTTCCTTGCGCCGACGCTCGGCCTCTTCGGCCTTGCGCCGCTCCTCTTGCACGCGCCAGGCGCTCGAGCCGGTCTCGACCGCGCTGCCGATCGTGCCGATGATCAGCTGGCAGGAGCGGATCGCGTCGTCGTTGCCCGGGATCACGTAGTCGATCGGCGTCGGATCGCAGTTGGTGTCGACCAGGGCGATGATCGGGATCCGCAGGCGGGCGGCCTCGCGGACGGCGATCTCCTCGGTTTTCAGATCGGTGACGAAGACGGCTTCGGGCAGGCGTTCCATGTCGCGCACGCCGCCGAGGTTGAACTCGAGCTTGGCCAGCTCGGCCTGCATGCCCATCCGCTCCTTGGTCGGCAGGAGGTCGAGTTTGCCCTCGTCCCGCCACTCGGTCAGCTCGTGCAGGCGGGCGATCCGCGCCGACATCGTGTTGAAGTTGGTCAGCAGCCCGCCCAGCCAGCGCTGGCTCACGTAGGGCATTTGGCAGCGGTCGGCCCACTCCTTCACCGTGTCGCGCGCCTGCTTCTTGGTGCCGACGAACAACACGGTGCCGCCGCCGCTCGCGAGCTCGCCGGCGAAGACGCGGGCTCTCTCCAGCAGCTCCTCGGTTTGCAGAAGGTCGATGATGTGGATCCCGTCCAGCTCGCTATCGATGTAGCGGCGCATGTTCGGGTTCCAGCGGCGCGTCTGGTGGCCGAAGTGCACTCCGGCTTCCAGCAGCTCTTTGAGGCCTGCCTCTGGCATTGCGTCTCTCCTTGGGTTGGGTAATGCTCTCCCCGTCGCCCTTGGCGGGACCCGGCTGTGTGCCGGGCAGGGCCCGATTCGGCGCGGCGGGGGTTGGTTTGAAGTGCCGGGATTGTAGAGCGCGAGCCGAGTCGCGGTGCTCAGGCGTCGCGGGCGCTCCGCAGGGCGCCGGAAAGCTCCGGCGGCAGCTCGGAGGCGAGCTCCAGCCTCTCGCCCGTCGCCGGGTGGGCGAAGGCGAGCCGATGGGCGTGGAGGAACTGGCGTCGCAGGCCGTACTTGCGCGCGCCGCCGTAGGTGGCGTCGCCGATTAGCGGATGTCCGATCGCCGCGAAGTGGGCGCGAATCTGGTGCGTGCGACCGGTCTCCAGGCGCGCCTCCAGGAAGGTCTCGGCGGCGAGCAGCTCCAGCACCGTGAAGTGGGTGCGCGCCTCACGCGAGGCGGCGCCGGAGACCGCCATCCGGTGGCGCTGCCGGGAGGCGCGGCCGATCGGCGCGTCGATCGTCCCCGTGCGCGAAGCGATCCTGCCCCCCGCCATGGCCAGGTATACGCGCTCGACCTCACGGCGCTGGACCGCCGCCTGCAGCGCCGCGTGGGTCTCGTCGTCGCGGGCGACGACGAGCAGGCCGCTTGTCCCTTTGTCCAGGCGATGGACGATGCCGGGACGCTCCGGGTCCTCGCCGCCGCCGAGGATCTCGGCCAGCTCGCCGACCAGGGTCGGGCCGGTGTGCGAAGGGGCCGGATGGACGACGAGACCGGCCGGCTTGTCGACGACGGCCAGGCGCTCGTCGAGGTGGACGATTCGAAGCTCCTCTTGCCCGCTCATCCCGTCTCCCCTTCTCGGAGGTAGGTCGCCGCCAGCAGGACGACGCCGGCGACGATCGCCACGTCGGCGAGGTT
>DATMBX010000083.1:0-12675 GCA_035558955.1 Solirubrobacterales bacterium
CTTTTGCCTCCGCAGCCCGTAGTGCTCGAGGTAGTTGACGACCTCCAGCAGCGAGAAGCCGAGGGCCTGGATCAGCAGGAAGGGCAGGACAACGAGGCCGAAGGCGGCGGTGAGGACGGCGAAGAGGACGGCGGTCATCGCCCAGGCTTGAAGGATGTCGTTGCGCCAGTTCCAGACCGAGATGCCGCTGCGCCCAAGTCGCTCTCGCTCGATCCCCCAGGCCGAGCGCACGCTGCCGATCACCGTGCGCGGCAGGAAGGCCCAGAAGCTCTCCCCCAGGCGCGAGCTCGCCGGGTCCTCGGGGGTGGCGACGCGAACGTGGTGGCCGCGATTGTGCTCGATGAAGAAGTGCCCGTACCCGGTCTGAGCGAGGGCGACCTTGCTCAGCCACTTCTCCAGGCTCGCCCGCTTGTGGCCCAGCTCATGGGCGGTGTTGATCCCGATCCCGGCGACCACGCCCATCGTCACCGCCAAGCCGATGTCGCTGAGAATCGAGAGATCGCCGCTGGACCACAGCCAGCAGGCGAAGACGAGGCCAGCGTATTGGAGCGGGATGAAGGCGTAGGTGCACCAGCGGTAGTAGCGGTCCTGCTCCAGCCATTTAAGGACGCTGTCGGGCGGATTGGTCGCGTCCATCCCGATTGCGATGTCGAGCAACGGGAAGGCGACGAAGACGAGCAGCGGCCCGAACCACCAGAAGAACTCGAACCCGGTCGCCGCGACGCTCGCCCAGGCGATAAAGGGCGCCAGCGGGACGACCAAGCCAAGCAACCAGGCGTAGCGCTTGGAATCTCGCCAGCCGGCGGGGTTGAGGTCGATCTCGGGCGCGTGGTAATGCGTGGCGGCTTCCATGGTTTACAAACTAGCTGAATTTGTAAACCGATGCAACACGCACCGGGATTTTGTCCGGCGCTAGATCTTCAAGAGGACGATGGTGTTGAGGACGAAGAGGATCGAGAAGAAGATCGTGGCGCGATCGAGGTTCTGCTCGACCATCGAGCCGCCGCCGATCGAGCTGCCGCCGCCGCCGATGCCGAAGGCGCCCGAGAGGCCCGCGTCTTTGCCCGAGTGCAGGAGCACCAGGAAGATGACGACGAAGGCGATGATCACCTGCAGGACGCTGAGAATCGTGTACATGGCCGGGGATTCTAGCCCTGGGGCGTCTTTTCCCGCGGCCGGACCCCATCCCCGTTCTGGGAGTCGAGGATCTCGACCGCCTCGCGGCGCAGCTCGGCGTCGAGCAGGGCGAAGTCCTCGTCGGAGATCTTGCCCGCCGCGTGGTCCAACTCGGCGTCGCGGATCTCGCGGTACTTGGCCTCCTTCAGCGCGTCGCCTTCGCCGTGGACGAGGACGCCGCGGCGGCGGGAGCGCGCCGGCCAGATCGCGATCAGGGCGCCGGCCAGGGCGATCAGGGCACCGATCCAGATCCAGGTGACGAGCGGATCGACGATGACGCGGAAGGTGGCGGCGCCGTCGTCATCGAGGTAGCTCTGGGCGAGGCGCTCCGCCGTCGCCGCCTGCAGGGCGGAGATCTGCGCCAGGGCGACTGGGCGCAGGCTGGGATTGGCGGCTGCGGCGCGCATCAATCTCGAAAGCGCGTCGCACGGTGGCGGTACGCCGGGCGCCCCGCGCACGCAGGCGCGGAACCCTTCGTCGGCGGCGCGCACCCGCCGTCTCACGCCGGAGATGTCCGGCTCCACCGCGGTCCAGAGGTCGCTGCGGAGACCCGCCTTAAGGCCCACCTCGCTGGTCGCTTCTCCATCGAAGAAGCTGCCGATCGTTCCGGCTTCCATCCCGGTCGGGCGGAAGTAGCGGCGGGACGGGCGCAGGACCGTCGGATCCCTACCGTCCTGTTCCACGTTCAGCACGGCGCCGAAAGTGAAGGCCCGCTCGTCGACCCTGACCGTCGGGCGCTCGTAGGTGAGCCTGCGGCCGTCGACCACGGCGCTCTCCCCCGCTCGCAGCGTCACGTCCCGTTTGGTCTGGAAGCTCGACGAAGCGGCGATCCCGATCAGCAGCACCGCGATCCCGATGTGGACGATGTAGCCGCCGTAGCGGCGGCGGTTGCGGGAAACGATCCCCGCCAGCGCCACCGGCATCGACTCGCCGGAGAGCTTGCGGCGCGCCGCCGCGCCCTGCCAGAACTCCTGCGCCAGCCCCGACAGAGCGAAAGCGGCGAAGACGAAGAGGGCGAACGCCCAGGGGGATTGCGGCGCGTCCGTCGCGAGGCCCAGCACGACGCCGACCGCGGCGGCGAAGATCGCCGGCAGGCGGAAGATTCGCTTCGCGTTCTCCCAGCTGATCCGTCGCCAGGCGAGCAGCGGGCCGATCCCCGTGAACAGCACCAATCCGATCGCCAGCGGCGTCGTGTAGCGGTCGAACCAGGGCGCCGCCAGCGAGGCCTTCTCCCCCGTGAACAGCTCCGCGATCAGCGGGAAGAAGGTGCCCCAGAAGATCACCGCGGTCATCCCCACCAGCAGCAGGTTGTTGACGAGGAAGACGGCTTCGCGCGAAGCGAGCGAGTCGATCCGCTTCTGCGAGCGCAGGTCGTCCAGACGGGAGACGATCAGCGCCGCCGAGCCGATCGTCACCACCGCGATCAGGCCGAGGATGTAGGGGCCGACCGTGCTGTCGCCAAAGGCGTGGATCGACTGCAGGACGCCGGAGCGGACGAGGAACGTGCCGAGCAACGCGAACGAGAAGGTGGCGACGATCAGGCTCGCGTTCCAGACCTTCAGCATCCCACGCTTCTCCTGCACCATGATCGAGTGCAGGAAGGCGGTGCCGAGGAGCCACGGCATCAGCGCCGCGTTCTCGACCGGGTCCCAGGCCCAGTAGCCGCCCCAGCCCAGCTCGGTGTAGGACCAGCGGGCGCCGAGCAGCAGGCCGAAGCCGAGGAAGGCCCAGGCGATCAGCGCGAAGCGGCGTGTGGCGCGGATCCACTCGGCGTCGACTCTGCGGGTGACGAGGGCGCCGATCGCGAAGGCGAAGGGGATGGTGAAGGCGACGTACCCCGAGTAGAGCATCGGGGGGTGGATCATCATGCTCGGGTGCTGGAGCAGCGGGTTGAGGCCGACCCCGTCGGCCGGCGCCGGGCTGAGCGTGTCGAAGGGGTCGACTCCGCCGGCGAACAGCATCAGGCCGGTGAAAAAGGCGGCGATGCCCGCCATCGCCGCGGTCGCCCAGGGGACCAGCTCGCGCAGCCGGTTGCGGGTGGCGAAGAGCGCCGCGCCGGCCGCTATGGAGAGCACCCAGGCCCAAAGCAGGAGCGAGCCCTCTTGGCTCGACCACATCGCGGCCAGCTTGTAGAAGGAGGGCGTCTCGATCGAGGAGTGCTGCTGGACCAGCTCGAAGGAGAAATCGTCAGTGGCGAAGGCGATCTCGATGATCACGACGCAGAGGGTGAGCAGCGCGAACAGGGCATAGACGGCGCGGCGGGAGGCGTCGATCCAGCGGCGATCCCCGTTGCGTCCCGCCAGCGCCGCGACGACGGCGAAAATCGCGGTGAGGAAGGCGAGCGCCAGCGCGGCGCTGCCGACGCTACTCATCCTTGGTCGTGAACTTCGACGGGCACTTGGTGACGAGGGTGTCCGGCTCGCCGACGAAGACTCCGTGCTCCACCTGCCCGGTGAGGACGATCTCCCGCCCGCCGCGGAAGGGGTCGGGAACGGCGCCCCGGTAGGTCACCGGAAGGGTCTCGCCCTGGCCGTCGCGGTCGGCGACGCGGAAGCGCAGGGCGCCGTCTTCGCGCCGCACCGATCCCTTGACGACCCGGCCGGTGAGGTCATAGGTGGCGCCGGGGGCGGCGTTGAGCAGCTGCGAAGGCTCCTTTGCCTCGGTCGAAGCGCTGAACGACGTGTAGACGAGCGCCACGGCGAGCAGCACCGCGACGCCGAGAGCGACGACCAGCCGGATCTTGCGCTTGCGCTCGGGGTCCACGAGCCGTGGATTATCGCAAGGCCGTGTTAAGGGCGGCCGAGCAGGAAGCGGACCGTGCGCCAGTAGGCGCGGAGGCCGAAGCGGACCGGGGCCGAGCGGGCGGCGGCGCCGATGAAGGGGGAGTCGAGGTCGGCCGTGAGCCAGGAGGCGAACTCGGCGGCGCTGACCGTGCGGGTCGCCTGCACCTGGCGCCGCTCGCGCAGCAGGCGCGGGAGCCAGCGGATCACGTCGGCGCCGGCGGCGAGCTTCTGCCTCCCCCACCCCCCGACGATCGCGACCGGGATCAACGCCAACTCGGTAGCCAGCAATGCCGGGGCGACCAGAATCAGCAGCGGAGTCGGGTAGGCGCGGATCAGGAAGGCCCAGCGGTTGCGCTCCAGCCAGCGCCACTTGTGCTCGCGGGCGCCGAACTCGTAGTCGTGGTCGACGACCGCGGCCGGCTCTATCCCCAGCGCGCCGCCGCGCAGCCGCAGCCGCAGGGAGAGGTCGACGTCCTCGTGGTAGAGGAAGAAATGCTCGGGGAAGCCGCCCACCTCGTCCCACGTCTGGCGGGGAATCGCCAGGCAGGCGCCGGAGAGGCAGGGCACCTCGCCGGCGGGCGGCGCCTCGGCGATCGGCCGGCCGTGGCCCCCGGCCCAGACGATCCCGGTGAAGTGGACCGGGTTGCCGGCGGAGTTGATCCGAGTGGCGCCCTTGTCGGCGACCAGCGCCTGCCAGGCGGCCCAGCTACGCCCCTGGGCCCAGGGGCGGCGAATCGCCTCGCCGAAGCCGGGCAGCGGCGCAGCGTCGGGGTTGAGGACGACGAGCAGGTCCCCCCGCGCCTCCGCCACGCCGATGTTGCAGCCCGCGGCGAAGCCGGCGTTGCGCCCCGTCTGCACCAGGCGCGCCCACGGGGCCAGCTCGGCGACCGCCTCGGGCGTCCCGTCCCCGGAATCGTTGTCGACGACGATCAACTCATCGCCATCGGCAAGTTCCGGAAGGAGCGCGGGCAGGGTCCGGCTCAGCTCCTTCCGGCTGTTCCAGGCGACGATTAGGATGGAGAGCGTCGGCGACACGGCGTCCGCAGCTTAGGACGCTGGTTCGCCTTCTTGCCGTTCTGGCCTCTGAACCTGGCTATGACGCGGGTGCGCTTTCTGCACTGGTTGACCGAATTGACCAGCAGTCCCCTCTTGCCGCCCCTCATCGTGAGGATGAACCGGGAGACCGGCACGTCGGGGAGGGCGTCGAAGGTGTTGCGGATTCCGCCGTTCTTGCCAGTGTCGATACGACCCGCGAGCTCGATGTTCACCTGGCCGCGCAGCGAGGCGACGAGGTCGGGCAGCAGGTTGTCGGAGGAGCGCAGGTAGACGGGGCCTTGCAACGGGGCGTCGAGCAACGGGGTGACCGCGCGCGCGAAGCCGTAGATCGACTCCTTGGGACAGGCGCCCGCCGCGTACTGCGGGCGGGTGCAGATCTGCGCCAAGCTCGCCTGATCGAGGAAGAGCGTCCGCGGCAGGGTCACCGCCGCACGGCCGATGTTGGCGTCGCCCTCACGGGCTCTGAGCACAGCCCGCAGTTTCGGGTGCTTCGCCCGCTTCATTCCACCGAAGAGGCGCATGTGAAGTCTCGGTCTGAAAGCGAGCTCTTCGCAACCTCTCACCTGGAACGGCGCGGTTACGGGCCTGACGGTGAAAGCGGCTGGGTCGTTCGGGTCTCCGCCGCCTCCGCGCAGGGCGCCGCCGAACGCCAATGGGGCGCAGTTGGTCGGGTTCAGAGAGAACTGTCTGCGATCGATCCTGACCGCGATCGAGCGGACGCCGAGCAGGACGCCGCCGAAGACGTGCGGTATCGGGTCGGAGACGGCGCGGACCTGCGCCGTCTTCGGGTCCACGAACAGTGCCACCCTCACCACGACCGAGCCGAGATCGAACGGCCCAGCCGTGGCGGGGGTGACTACTGCCAGGGAGAGAGGGGCCCCATTGAAGGGGCCTGAGAGGTAAGCCTTTCCTTCGATTTTCAAGGGCTCAGAGCCCGTGCCGGTGGCAATCGCGACGCTGCCGATGAGGCTGGAGTCGGGACAGCTGGGCTGCGCCTTCTCGGCTAGGCCGCCGTTCGCGGCCGCGGCGGCGATCGTCGCCTCCGGGCAGTAGCGCACGCCGGCGAGCTTGGCGGTCAGCCCCGGCGGCAGGTCGACGTTGACGCCTTTCAGCTCCTGGTTGCCGTCGGAGCGGGCGATATCGACATGGAGGGGCGTGAAGGCCCTCGCTTTGGGGCTGGCTGTGGCAGCGGCGAAGCCGGGGTCGAAGGGGCGCTCGGCAAGGGTTCTGGCGCAGTCGCCGCCGCCGGGCGCCGAGGTGAGGGTGAAGCCGCTCGACGACACCGTGGAGGGGCTCCCGGACCAGGGGTCGAGTTGGACGGTGGCGTCGTGTGGCCCGCAGACCGGCGGACTGCTCAGCGGCGCCCGCGGACCGTCGTCGAAGTCGACCCTGAAGGAGCTGAACGGCACCTGCGGGTTGTCGGCGAAGGTCGTGGTGAGCTGACCTGTCCGGGGGTCGGCGCTGACGTTGCCGATCAAGCGCGCCGAGATCCCGTAGCGGTCCGACTCGGCGACGACGAAGATCCGAAACGCCTGACCGGAGGCCGGGTCGCGGCTGAGCTGCTGGCCGAGGTAGACGTTGCCGGTCAGCGAGTCGGGGGGCAGCGGCGGAGTTTGGATCGTGACCGCTCCAATTCTCGAAGCAGCGGGACAGGCAACGGGATTCCTCGTCCCCTTGCCGAGTTGGGCGTCGGTACAGGCCTCGAGGCCGTTGGCAGCCGAGGGGTTTAGCCCCATCCCCGGCGGCAACGTCACATGCGCGTCCTTGACGTTGGACTTGGCGATTCTGTCGCCGCCGGGGATATGGGGCACGTCGACGTTGACCGCCGGGCCGGAGGGGGAGTCGGCCTCCGCGGTCTGTGGGTCGACGCCGATCGAAGAGCCCTCGAGATCGACCAGGTCGCATCTCTCGGGCATCTCGCCGGGGGGAAGCGGGGACTCCCAGAAGCTTGAGCCCTCGGGGAAGGTCGGGTTCGGAAGCTCGTAGGACTCGGCGCGCAGAAGCGTCGAGTAGACCCCGACGAAGGGCGGGACCTCGGGGTTGTGGCAGGTGCTCGGGGTCGTGATGAACGTGCCGTCGCCGGCGCGGCCGTCGAAGACGAGGCGGTTTTTGGCGATGCGCGCGGTTTCCAGTCCGGGAATTCCCGGCAACTCGATTCTGGCCACGTCGATCGTGAAGTGCTCGTGGTAGTCGCCCTCCCAAACGACCCCCGCTTCGAGGAAGGCGTCGTTGCCGAGGATGCTGAGGCCGAAGCGGGCGGGTTGGCCCTGTCTGGGGACAAGGTTGAAGACGTCGGCCGGCGATAGCGTGAGCGAGAAGCCGGTGTCGGGGTTGACGGCGGTGACGGTGCTGGTCCCGACTTTCGACCCGGGCGGGCAGGTTCTCGCGTCCGGTCTCTCGCCCGGGCCGAGATCGCACTGCTCGGTCGCCTGCGGGTTGACGCTAAGGCCCACCGGCAGGTCGACGCGAACGGTTTTCAGGTTGCCGACCGGCACCTGGGATCCCAGGGGACCGTCCTCGGATTTGATGATGAACTGGGTGAAGCCGACCGGGGGGTGGCCCGCGGCCTGCCTGAAGAACTGGTCCGGGGTATTAACCGAACATTCGGGAACGTCCGAAGTGCAGGTCCCCGCCTGCCAGCCGTCGGCGGGAGTGTGCGGGTCGTTCTGCGGAGCGATGATGTCGCCCGTGTCGGCCCGCGCCGCCGATGTCATCCCAACCGCCAGAAAGGCGACGGACACCGCAACGGCCAACCGAACCCCCGCTCGTACTCCCATAAAACCCTCTTTCCCGGGATTCATCTCCGGAAACGAGAATACCCGATTTTACGTAGTCCAACCAGTATTTTTCGGTATCCAACCGCACGACGCCCCAAGGTGCAACGCTTTGTCCCCCTGCAAAGGGGACAAAGCGTTGCACCGAGGGTGGCCGGGGGAAGAGCGGCGGACGGGTCTCGAACCCGCGACCTCAAGCTTGGGAAGCTTGCGCTCTACCAACTGAGCTACCGCCGCGCGGAGTTGATCTTACGGGCAGCCGAACGTTGCTGGAAGGCGATGCGATCTAACCTTCGGCGTCCGTGAGCGCGCGCTCCTTCATCGCCTTCCTTGCCGTGGTGGCCGTCGTCGGGCTGCTTGGCTTTGGCCTGCTGAGCAAGGGTGAGGCGAAGGTATCGATCGGAGATCCCGTGCCGGACAGGGAGCTGCCGGTGCTCGGCGGCGAAGGACAGGGTGAAATCGCCGACTACCGCGGGCGCTGGGTGCTGGTCAACCTCTGGGCCTCCTGGTGCCCCCCCTGTCGGGAGGAAGTCCCCGCTCTGGAGCGCTTTCACCGTCGCCAGCGCGAACGGCTGACGGTGCTGGGGATCAACGTGCAGGACAACAGCGACGATGCGCTCGCCTTCCTCGACAGCTACGGCGCCACCTACCCGCAGTTGCGCTCGGTCGGCAACGAGCGCAGCGAGGCTTTCGGGTCGACTGGGGTGCCGGAGAACTTCCTCGTCGACCCGCGAGGACGCTTGGCGCTGATCTGGCGGCGTCCGGTTGACGACCGCTTCCTGGCCGAACAAGTCCTTCCATTGCTGCCGGGAGGCACCTCATGAGGGCCGACGGGCCGAAACCGTCGTCAATATCGACGTTTTCGGCCCGCCGGCGGGTTGTTTTGGCCCTGGCGGCGGTTGCCGGGGCGATTCTGGCGCTGGCCGGATCCGCAGCCGCCGCACCTCAGACCAGCCTCACCGACATCGAGGACGAAGTGATGTGCCCCATCTGCGGCACGCTGCTGGAGCTGTCGGAGTCGCCGCAGGCCGAACGGCAGAAAGCCTTTATCGCCGCGCTGATCGCCGAAGGCAGAACGAAGCAGGAGATCAAGGACGCTTTGGTCGCCGAATATGGGAAGGAGGTCTTGGCCCTCCCGGAGGGCTCCGGCTTCAACCTCTCCGCCTACCTGGTGCCGGTGATTGCCTTCGCCATCGCGATCGTGGCGCTGGCGATCGGCGTGGCGCGCTGGCGGCGGGAGGATTCCCCGCCGGGCTCGGAGCCCCCGGCGGAAGGGCCGAGCGACGAGGACGCCGAGCGCCTCGAAGCGGACCTCGCCAAGTACGACCTCTGACTCATCCGTCGAGCGAGACCAGCCCGGCGACCGGCACCGGCAACTTGCGCGGGGCCTTGGCGCCTTCGACGCAAGCCAGCGTCACGTCGACGCGCCTCGCAAGCTCGACCAGCGAGCCTTCGTCCCGTCCCAAGGGCGGGCCGTCGACTACGACCAGGTCGTAGGCGTTGCGCAGTTTCGAGATCGCGTGGCCGAAGTCCTCGCCGGCCAACAGCGCCCGCCCGTCGGCGGTGGGGGCGCCGGCGACGATGCAGGTGAGCGGCGCGGTCGCGGCGCCGGACGCCGGGCCGGCGAGGACCAGCGATCGCAGGATCTGGGGCGCGCTCGTCTCGCGGCGCAGGTACTCGCGCAGCCCCGGCGCGGCGGTAAGGCCCAGGTCCCCGGCGATCCTCGGCCGGGCGAGATCGCACTCCAGGACCGCCGCCCGCCGCCCGGCGACAGTGGCCACGGTCGCCAGGCCAATCGCCGCCGCCGACTTGCCCTCTTCGACGCCGGTGAAGAGCACGGCGCCGGACCCGTGCAGCGCTCTCGACAGGGAGCCGAGCGCCTCGTAGTCGGCCCGGCGCAAACGCCAGGCCCGCGCATCGCCCGCGGGGCGAGCCGCCGAGATGGCGGCCAACACGGGAGGCTTGCGCCGCCCGCGGCGCATCACATCCGCTCGGGAGCCGAGATTCCCAGCAGATCCAGCGCGCCGGCGATCGTCCGCTTCGTCAGTAGACAGAGGGCGAGGCGCGCTCCCTCGACACCCTCCCCCTCGGCGCCGACGACCTGGCAGTCGCGGTAGAAGGCGTGGAAGTCGGCAGCAACCGCCGTCGAGTAGGTGCAGATCCTGTGGGGAGCGCGGCGAGCGGCGGCCTCGCGCACCTCCTCGGGGAACTCCAGCAAGCGCTTCACCAGCGCCCGCTCGGCGGGCTCCATCGGCGCCGCGAGGGCGGCATCCGCTGCAGCCCCCTCAGCCCCCTCCCCCGCTTTGCGAAGGATGCTGGCAATGCGCGCGTGGGCATACTGAACGTAGTAGACGGGGTTGTCGTTGGACTGGCGGCGCGCCAACTCGAGATCGAGGTCGACGGTCGTGTCGTGGCTGCGCCAGAGCATGAACCAGCGCGTCGCGTCCACCCCGATGTCGTCGATCAGCTCATCGAGGGAGACGAAGTCCCCGCTGCGCTTCGACATCTGCGCTCGCTCCCCGCCCTCGACGATGTGGACGAGGCGCATGATCAGCGCCTCGAAGTGGCCGGGATCGGCGCCGAGCGCCTCGATCGCGGCGCGCTGGCGAGGGACGTAGCCGTGGTGGTCGGCGCCGAGCACGTTGATCAACCGCTCGTAGCCACGCTCCAGCTTGTCCCAGTGGTAGGCGACATCGGCGGCGAGGTAGGTCGGCTCGCCGCCGGCGCGGATCAGGACACGGTCCTTGTCGTCGCCGAAGTCGGTGGTCCGCAGCCACAAGGCGCCCTCGCTCTCGTAGGTGTGTCCCCGTTCCCGCAGCTCTCTCAGGGCGGCCTCGACCTCGCCGCGCTCGTAGAGGTCGCGCTCGGAGAACCAGTTGTCGAAGCGGACGCCGAAGCGGGTCAGGGTGGCGCTCACCGCTTCGATCATCAGCTCGACTCCGCGCCGTTTGAGCGCCTCGGTGTCGGTGGGGGCGACTCCTTCCTCGCGGAGGTGGGAGGCGAGGTCGATTACGTACTCGCCGCCGTAACCATCCTCGGGTGGCTCTCTTCCCCTCATCCGCGCCGCGATCGAAGCGGCGAAGCGGTCGATCTGGCCGCCCGCGTCGTTGACGTAGAACTCGCGCCAGACCTCGTGCCCGGTCGCCTCCAGAAGGCGGACGATCGAGTCGCCATAGGCGGCGTGGCGGCCGCCCCCCACGTGCAGCGGCCCGGTCGGGTTGGCCGACACGAACTCGACCATGACGCGCTCCGGAGAGCCGGCCTGGGAGTGGCCCATTTCCTCGCCGGCGCTCGCCAGCGCCGCCATCGCCCGGCGGTGCCAGGCGTCGGACATGAAGAGGTTGACGAAGCCCGGCCCGGCGACCTCGATCCGCTCGACGCCGTCGCCGAGGCTGCCCTCCAGCTCGCCGCGGAGCCGCTCGGCTACGTCGCGGGGCTTCTCCCCCAACGGCGCGGCCAGCAGCATCGCCGCGTTGGAGCTGTAGTCGCCCAGCTCGGGTTTGGGCGGGCGCTCGAGGCCGGGCGTCGGCCCGGTCGGCTCGCCTCCCCGCAGGGCGCGGGCGGCATCCTCGACCGCGGCGTGCAGCTCGGCGATTGGGTCGGCGACAGTCATCGGCCTCATCGTATGGATCAGCGGCCCGCCGCCCCCGGACGCGGGAGCGACGCCGGATCCATATCCGATTCCTCCGGCGTCGCGGAAGCAGAGGAGGCGGCGGAATATGTCACGGCGGCACCGATCCGCTCCATCGTGGTCGGGTGGGTGCCGAAGACGGCGTGGAGGGCGGTGGGTGGCTCGGGGTCGGAGAGATTGGTGACGGCGAGGCGCCGCTGGAGGTCGACGAAGGCCTCCGGATCGCGGGTCAGCTCAAGCGCGAAGGCATCGGCGCGCGCCTCGATCGCCCGCGAGAGCCGGTTGCCGGGAACGCCGAGAACGAAGGCGGCAAGCGCGACCGAGAGGGCGAGCGCGGGCAGCGCCGCCGGCGAGCGCGGATCGTCGCCGCTGCGCCGGGTCAACGCCCCGGTCGCGAGTTGCGCGAAAAGGACACCCAGCGGCGCGACCAGCAGGACGAAGAGGATGCCGCGAGGGATGTCGTCGCCTTCCACGTGGCCCAGCTCGTGGGCGATCACGGAGCGCAGCTCGGCCGGGGACAGCTCGCGGATCGTGTTGTCGTAGAGAACCACGCGCTTGGTCGAGCCGAGACCGTCTACATAGGCGTTGATCGCGGTCGAGCGGCGGCTGGCGTCGACCCTGTAGACCTGCCCGATCTTCACCTCCGCGCGGCGGCCGAGGTCCAAGACCTCGGAGCGGACGCGCCCCGGTGGCAGCGGCTCGAAGCGGTTGAACACCGGCGCCAGCACCACCGGCGCCAGCCAGGCGAAGACCACGGCGGCGCCGACGACCAGCACCGTGCCGCCGATCCAGAAGCGCCCTCCGAGCCGGCGCAGCAGCGCGACCGCGGCGGCACCGCCGAGCGCGGCCAAGCCGGCGCCGATCGCTACGGCGCGGCCCCAGTCCCCCAGCCAGGGGCCGAGTCCCTGGGTCGAGAGGCCGAAGTCGAGAGCGCGCTCGTTGGCGATCGCGCTAAGCGGCAAGCCGGCGACGGCCAGGGTCAGGGAGATCCCGGCGCCGACCGCGGCCCCGCCGAGGAGCGGGCGGCGCGAGGCGGCGCGCAGGGCACGGCGCAGGGGTGGCGGGCGCCAGAGAGCGAGGATGACCAGGGCTCCTCCCTCCAGCGCCAGCGCGCCGAGGCCGATCAGCCGCTGGGTGTCGCGGAAGTCCGAGGCGCGCCGCAGCTCGGGCTCGCTGAAGTAGGCCCCCTCGGAGACCGCTGCGGGGCGAATCTCCTCCGCTCTCGGGCGCGCCAGCCAAACAGCGCCTTCGGCGA
>DATMBX010000084.1:0-6421 GCA_035558955.1 Solirubrobacterales bacterium
CAGTTCCACGGCTGCAGGGCGCCCTCGGCCAAGGACAGCGTCGGGTCCGGGACGACCAGCTCGGGGTCGATCACCCGCTGGAAGCCGAGTCCATGGCAACGATCGCAGGCCCCGTGCGGCGAGTTGAAGGAGAAGATCCGCGGCTCCAACTCCGGGATCGAGGTGCCGCAGTTGAGACAGGCGAATCTCTCGCTGAAGAGCATCGCCTCGCCGTCGACGATCTCGACCTCGACCAAGCCGCCGGCGATCCCGGCGGCGGCCTCGACCGATTCCGACAGTCGCCGCCGCAGATCCGGTTTCATCGCCAAGCGGTCGACTACGACGGAGATGTCGTGTCTGTACTTCTTGTCGAGGACGATCTCCTCGTCGAGCCGGCGCAGCTCGCCGTCCACCTTCGCCCGCGAGTAGCCCTCGAGGCGCATCTGCTCCAGCAATCTCCCGTACTCGCCTTTGCGCCCCCGCACAACCGGCGCCATCACCATGAACTTCTTTCCCTCCTCGAGGGTCATCAGCCGGTCGACGATCTGCTCCTGCGTCTGGCCGGTGATCTCCTCGCCACACTCGGGACAGTGCGGCACTCCGATCCGCGCCCAGAGCAGGCGCAGGTAGTCGTAGATCTCGGTCACCGTGCCCACCGTCGAGCGCGGGTTGCGCGAGGTCGTCTTTTGGTCGATCGAGATCGCCGGGGAGAGCCCCTCGATCGAGTCGACGTCGGGCTTCTCCATCAGCCCGAGGAACTGCCGCGCGTAAGCGGAGAGCGACTCCACGTAGCGCCGCTGCCCCTCGGCGTAGATCGTGTCGAAGGCGAGGCTCGACTTGCCCGACCCGGACAGCCCGGTGATCACGATCAGCGCGTCCCGAGGCAGCTCGACGTCGATGCCTTTGAGATTGTGCTCGCGGGCGCCGACAACGACGATTCTCTCCGAAGCTGCCATCGCAGGCGATTCTACGCAGGCGAACAGATGTTCCCGAGGCGGGACCCCGGGCGGGCGTTGCTTGCGCGCCCGGCAAAGCAGCGCTAGCGTGACTTGCGGGCAGGGTCAATCAGACCCAAGGAGAGAGAAATGTCGAACCTCGACACCGCCCGGTCCGCCTATGAGGCCTTCGGCCGCGGCGACCTGGCCGCCCTGCAGGAGGATTTCGCCGAGGACGCCGTCTGGTACACGTCCGACGAACTTCCGCTCGGCGGCGAAGTCCACGGCCGCGACGAGATCATCGGGAACTTCGCGCAGATCCCGAACTACTGGTCCTCGTTCAGCGTCGAGCCGGAAGAGTTCATCGACGCCGGCGATTGGGTTGTCGTACGAGGCACCCAGCGAGCCGGCAACGACCGGGGCAGCTTCGAAACCCCGTTCGCGCATCTGATGAAGTTCGAGAACGGAAAGGTCGTGCGCGGCGAGTTCCACACCGACAGCGCTAAGGAGGCGAAGCTGCTGGCTTAGGCGCCCGCCCGCATCCCGTCGAGGTCGCGACGCAGCTCCTTCAGCTCGTCGCGAATTCGACCTGCCTCCTCGAAGCGGAGGTCGTCGGCCGCGGCGAGCATCTCCTCCTCGAGGGCGACGATCGTGCGCTCCAGCTCCTCCGGGTCGCTGACCGTCTCGGCTCGGCCGCGGCGGCGCTTGCGCGGCGCCCGGTCCTCCATCGCCAGGAACTCCGACATCTCGGAGATACCCTTGCGGACGGTTGCCGGGGTGATCCCGTGTTCCTCGTTGTAGGCGAGCTGGATCGCGCGGCGGCGGTCGGTCTCCCGCATCGCCGCGCGCATCGCGTCGGTCTCCCGGTCGGCGTACATCAGCACGCGTCCGTCGACGTTGCGAGCGGCGCGGCCGATCGTCTGCACCAGGCTGGTCTCGCCGCGCAGAAAGCCCTCCTTGTCGGCGTCGAGGATCGCGACCAGGGAGACCTCGGGCAGGTCGAGCCCCTCGCGCAGCAGGTTTACTCCGACCAGGACGTCGTACTCGCCCAGTCGCAGGTCGCGGATGATCTGGATCCGCTCCAGCGTGTCGACCTCGGAGTGCAGATAGCGGACCTTGAGCCCGTATTCGAGCAGGTAGCCAGTCAGATCCTCGGCCATCTTCTTGGTCAGCGTCGTAACCAGGACGCGATCGCCGGCATCGGCCCGGGCTTTGATCTCGTTCATCAGGTCGTCGATCTGGTTCTTCGTCTCCCGCACCTCGATCGCCGGGTCGACGATCCCGGTCGGGCGGACGATCTGCTCGACGATGCGGGTCGACTCGGCCCGCTCGAACGGGCCAGGCGTCGCCGAGACCATCACCAGCCGCGGGACCCGCTCGAGGAACTCGTCGAACTTGAGCGGGCGGTTGTCGATCGCCGATGGCAGCCGGAAGCCGTAGTCGATCAGCGTCTGCTTGCGTGAGCGGTCACCCTCGTACATCCCTCCGATCTGCGGGATCGTCTGGTGGGACTCGTCGACGAAGACGACGAAGTCGTCGGGGAAGTAGTCGATCAGCGTGTGAGGGGGGCTGCCCTCAGGACGACCGTCGAGGATGCGGGAGTAATTCTCGATCCCGGAGGTGAAGCCGATCTCTCTGAGCATCTCCAGGTCGTAGGCGGTGCGCTGGCGCAGGCGGTGCGCCTCCAGCTGCTTGCCCTCGGCCTCCAACTCGGCGGTGCGCGCGTTCAGCTCGGCGCGAATCTCCTCGACCGCGCGCTCGAGGGTTTCGTCTTTCGTCACGTAGTGCGACGCCGGCCAGACCGAGACGTGGTCGATCGTGTCGAGCACCTCGCCGGTCAGCGGGTCGAAGTGCTGGACGCCCTCGATCTCGTCGCCGAAGAGGGAGATCCGGTAGGCGGACTCCGCGTAGGAGGGCATGATCTCCAGCACTTCGCCGCGCGCCCGGAAGGTGCCCCGCGTCAGGTTGGCGTCGTTGCGCTGGTACTGCATCTTGACCAGCTTGCGCAGCACCTCGTCGCGGTCGAGCTCCTCACCGACTCTGAACAGCTGCATCTTCTCGTTGTAGACCTGGGGCGAGCCGATCCCGTAGATGCAGGAGACCGAGGCGACGATGATCACGTCGCGGCGGGCGAAGAGCGCCGCCGTCGCCGCGTGGCGCAGCCGGTCGATCTCGTCGTTGATCGAGGAGTCCTTCTCGATGTAGAGGTCCTGCGCCGGGACGTAGGCCTCGGGCTGGTAGTAGTCGTAGTAGGAGACGAAGTACTCGACCGCGTTGTCGGGGAAGAACTCGCGGAACTCGTTGCAGAGCTGCGCGGCCAGCGTCTTGTTGTGGGCGATCACCAGAGATGGCCGCTGGACCGCCGCGATCGTCGCCGCCATCGTGAAGGTCTTGCCGGTCCCTGTGGCGCCGAGCAACGTCTGAAACCGATCCCCGGCGGCCAGCCCCTCAGCCAGCCCGGCGATCGCCTTGGGCTGGTCCGCTGTCGGCGTGTAGGCGGGGTTGAGCTCGAACTCGGACACCGGATGACCATAGCTGGCGAGCCGATTGGCTCGGCCCCATCTATTGGGAGAGCTAAATAGTAGTGTCTGAGGACGCATATAAGTAGGCTACATAGCATCAGAATGGTAGTCTGACTCAAATGATTTCGCGCGCTTCCTACGCCCCTCGCGTCATCGACGCCGAGCTGGACGAGTTGATGCAGTCGGTCGCTGCGCTAGCGATCGAAGGGGCAAAAGGAGTCGGCAAGACGGTGACGGCCGCACGAAGGTCCGCGCGTGTGCGCGAGCTCGACGATCCCGTCCAGCGCAACATCGCAATCGCCGATCCCGGGCGGCTACTTGAGGGCCCAGCGCCGATTTTGATCGACGAGTGGCAGTACGTACCGCAGAGCTGGGATCTCGTGCGGCGCGCGGTCGATGCGGGAGCAGAGCCTGGGAGGTTCCTACTTACGGGCTCCTCGCGGCCCCTTGAGCGCGGCTCTCATTCCGGTGCGGCGCGCATCCTCAGCGTCCGGATGCGACCCCTGGCGCTGTCCGAGCGCGGCCTGGCCTCTCCGACAGTCAGCCTCGCTGAGCTTCTGAAGGGAAAGCGGCCGCCGCTGGGAGGCGCCTGCGGGATCGCACTGGAGGATTATGTCAACGAGATCGTCTCATCGGGCTTCCCGGGCCTGCGCTCGCTGCCCGGCCGCGCGCTGCGCGGGCAGCTCGATGGATACCTCAGGCATATCGTCGATCGCGACTTCGAGGAGCTGGGGCACAACCTTCGAGACCCGGCGGCACTGCGGCGCTGGATGGCCGCCTACGCGGCCGCGTCCTCAACGACGGCGTCGTTCGAGACGATCCGGGACGCCGCTACCGCCGGTCAAGGCGACAAGCCGGCGAAGACCACGACGTATCCCTACCGCGATGTGCTGGAGCGACTCTGGATCCTCGACCCGATCGAGGCCTGGTTGCCGACGCGCAACCGGATCTCACGCCTCTCCTCTCCACCAAAGCACCAGCTCGCCGATCCGGCACTGGCCGCGCGCCTGCTCGGCGTCGACGCCGACGCCTTGCTCGACGGCCGGGCCGCCGGGCCGCCGGGCCCGCGCGACGGGACGCTGCTCAGTTCGCTGTTCGAGTCGCTCGTGACCCTTTCTATGCACACCTATGCCCAAGCGGCGGAAGCGAGCGTCAAGCACCTGCGCACCGCGGGCGGGCGACGTGAGGTCGACCTGATCGTCGAGCGGCCCGACGGACGCATCGTGGCGATCGAGGTTAAGCTCGCCCGTGACGTGACCGACCGCGACACGAGCCATCTGCGCTGGCTGGCCGATCGGATCGGGGACGAACTGCTCGACGCCGTGATTCTCACCACCGGACCCGAGGCCTACCGCCGTCCCGATGGGATCGGCGTCGTCCCGGCCGCGCTCCTGGGCCCCTGAGCGACGAGCCGATGCCCAACCATCGCGAGGCTGTCGTGATCAGGCTCGAACTCTGGCACCGGCCTACGTTAGCCGTCCCGGGAGTCGTGCTTACGAGAAGGAGCGCACGAGCAGCAGGCGGTTGTTGACCTGGTTCGTGCCGGAGTTGGCGCCCGTCCTGCCAAAGTTCAGCTCGAAGGTGTGAACTCCCGGGGAGGTGAAGATCGGGATCCACTGCGCCAGGTCTTCGGTAGCCGTGCCGGTGTTGCTGTCAGCCTGGGTGTAGCGAGTCTCTACGGAGAGCGAGGTGCTAGTCATCACGGTATTCGGACCCAGGTTGTCCACGGTGATGCATGCGCTCAGGGAGTTGCCCGTAACCGTTTGAAAGGTGGTCCTGGCGAGGACTTCGACGTATCCGCTTGAAGGCACGGTGACCGTGACGGAGGGTCCCGAAACGGTGCTGGAGGCATCACACGCATCCGGCGCGAAAAGGGTCTGGAACCCGGCCGAGCCAGACCCGGCGCCGCGCAGGGTGGGAGCGGCGTACGTTCCACCCAGTTGGCCGCTGGGAATGCTGTCCGTTCCCTTCAGATAGGCGGATGCAGCTGACCCTCCAAGTTGATCCGAGTTGCCCGCCTGCGTCGCGGAGTCTGCTCTCGTGGCATGGCTGGCATTTGGCACCAAGCCAAGGGTCGCCGCATTGACGTCGGCCCCGGTCAGCGAGCCGTCGACCACTTTCGAGCCGTCGACCGAGTTCGGAGCGAGTTTGGGTTTTGTCACCGCCCCTTTCTTGATCGATTTGGCGACGACTGAGTTCTTGGGCGCCTTCTGCGCAGCGTAGGCGGTGCCGGTCAGGGCGATGAAGATCGCGATCAGCCCAAGGTGGTGATCGCGCACATACGCGAGGACGCGAGTCGAGATGAGCCCCTGCATCGGCCAACCCTATGCCTCCCACCGTCACGCCGCAACCCGGCCGGGCGTGGAAGACTGCCCGCGCGTGACGCGATCTCAAAGAATGCTCGCCGGCTTCTTCGCCTTCGCGGGGGCGATGCACTTCGTCATCCCGCGCAGCTACGAGGCGATGATGCCGCCCTCCCTGCCCAACCATCGCGAAGCGGTCGTGGTCAGCGGCATCGCCGAGATCGCCGGCGGCCTGGCTGTCGTCCCGCGCCGCACCCGCCGCTTCGCCCGCTGGTGGCTGCTCGGCCTGCTGCTCGCGGTCTTTCCCGCCAACGTCCACATGGCGGTTAACCCGGAGCAGGTCAGAGGCCTCGACCTGAACCGGATCCCGCGCTGGGCGCTGTGGGCGCGACTCCCCCTGCAGCCGCTGGCGATGCTCTGGGTCTGGCGCGCGACGCGCTAGGGAAGGAACTCTTCGAGGAGGCCCTGGGCGGGGCCGAGGAAGCTTTGGGCCTGATCGAGCAGGGTGCGGGCGTCTTGGATCAGGGCGATCGCCTGGTTGAGGGGGATCTGCTGGACCGTCTCGCGCAGGGGGACGGCGATGAACGGGCTTAGGGCGCCGGCTTCCTCGGCGTCGTCGACCGCGCGCACCAGGCCGGCGCGGATCGCGCGGGCCAGCTCGGGGTCTTCGATGTCGTAGCGC
>DATMBX010000085.1:0-2466 GCA_035558955.1 Solirubrobacterales bacterium
GCCGGGCGCGGACCTCGGCGTCGGAGAGGCGTTCGGGGTGCAGCTGCTCGTCGAGATAGCGATCGAGGCCGAGCTCGCGGACGCGCGCCACGTCCTCGGCGCGGGCACCGAACCCGGTGCGGTCGAGGACGTGGACGATCGCCGCGTCGTGGAGCGCAGCCGGGCGGGCCTGCGGGACGGTGCTCGCCGGCGCCAGCAGGAGCACGCCAGCGACGAAGGGCACGGCGGTCGCGCGGAACGCGGATGAAACCATGGGCACGCCTCCTGGAGGTTGGACCAACGACAGCGAGCCAAGGTTGAAGAAACCGCAACGCCGGGAGGCCCCTCCCGAAGGACCTCCCGGTGTTTCTCCCGGTGTTGCTCCCGGTGTTACTCCCGGAGACGCACCGGGAGAAACGCCGGGAGCTACTTCAGCGCGCGGCGGATGACTTGGGCGGCGTTGCGGCCGGGGGCGCCCATGATGCCGCCGCCGGGGTGGGCCGAGGAGCCGCAGAGGTAGAGGCGGCGGATCGGCGTCTCGTGGCGCGCCCAGCCGGGGCCGGGGCGCATGAAGAACAGCTGATCCGGGGTCAGCTCGCCGTGGAAGATATTCCCTTCGCTGAGCCCGAACTCGCGCTCCAGGTCGAGCGGCGTCAGCACCTGCCGGTGCAGCACGTGGTCGCGGATCCCCGGCGCGTACTCCGCCAGCGTGTCGAGGACCGTATCGCCGAGCGCCTCCCGCCGCGCGTCGTCCCAGACGCCGCCCTCGGCCAGCGCGTAGGGCGCGTACTGCACGAAGCACGACATGACGTGGCGTCCCGGCGGCGCCATCGTCGGATCGCTGAGCGTCGGGATCACGATGTCCATGTATGGACGCGTCGACGGCGCGCCGTACTTCGCCTCGTCGTAGGCCCGCTCGAGATACACAGGGCTCGGCGAGATCGAGATGGCCCCGGCGAGGTGGGGACCCGGGCCGGGCCGGCAGGGGAAATCGGGACAGTCGTCGAGCGCGAGGTTGACCTTGGCGGTCGCGCCGCGGAAGCGAAAGCCGCGCACGATGCCGGCATACTCGGCTGGGAGCTGCTCGAGGCCGACCAGGCGCGCGAACGTGACCCGCAGGTCGGCGCTCGAGGCGACCGCCTTGGCCCGGATCTCCTCGCCCGATTCGAGCACCACGCCGACGGCTGCCCCGCCCTCGACCAGGATCCGCGCCACGGGCGAGGACGTCCGCAGCACGGCGCCAGCCTCGGTTGCGGCGCCGGCGATGGCCATCGACACCGCGCCGGTGCCGCCGCGCGGCAGCCCCCACGACCTGAAGGCGCCGTCGATCTCGCCCATGTAGTGGTGCAGCAGCACGTACGCGGTGCCCGGCGAGCGGATGCCGAGGAAGGTGCCGATGATGCCCGAGGCGGCGAGCGTCGCCTTCAGGGGCTCGCTCTCGAACCAGCGCTCGACGAAATCGAGGGCGCTCGACGAGAGCAGCTGGATCAGCAGGTGCTGCCGCCGTGCCCCGAGCCGCCGGAACGCCCGGCCCAGGCCGGCGGCATCGAGCAGGCCGCGCAGGTCGATCGCGTTCGGGTCGGGCGGGATCATCCCGAGCAGCGGCTTGGCGAACGCCGCCATGTCGCGCATCGTGGCGGTGAAGTCCTCGTAGGCGTCGGCGTCGCGGCGCGAGTGTCTGGCGATCTCGGCATGCTTCGTCCGCGGGTCCTCTGGCCGCCAGAGGTAGCCGTCGTGCAGCGGCGTGAACGTTCCGTCCAGCGGCAGCAGCGTCAGTCCATGGCGCGCCAGGTCCAGCTCCCGGATGATTTCCGGGCGGAGCAGGGACACGGCGTAGGAACAGACGGAATACTTGAAACCCGGGAAGACCTCCTCGGTGACGGCCGCTCCGCCGAGCACGTGGCGGCGCTCCACGACCGTGACCGACAACCCGGCCTTGGCGAGGTAGGCCGCACAGACGAGTCCGTTGTGGCCACCACCCACGACGACGACGTCGGGCATGCCTTAGGCTAGTCCGATCGGGGGTTCAGGCGTGCGCCGCCGAACTTTCGCGGCCGCCTCGTCGTCCCACTCACGCGGAGACACCGACCATGAGCCTGATGATGCCTCGCCCGCGGGCCCTCGCCGCGCTGCCGCTCGTCGCCGCCCTCACGTCCCTCACCGCCGCCTGTGACATCGCCATGTCCGGGGCGCGGGAGGAAGCGACCGAGACGGTCACCCGCAGCTTCCCGCTGTCGCCCGGCGGAACGCTCGACATCTCGACCACCAACGGGCGCATCGAGGTCGTCGCCGGGTCGGGCTCGACCGTCGAGGTGAAGGCGGTCAAGGTGGCCAAGGCCGCGACCAAGGAAGGCGCCGCCGAGCTCCTCAAGAACCTGCGAATCAAGGAAGAGGTCACCCCGGATCTCGTGAAGCTGCGCGCAGAGCGGGGCGGCACGGGGCCCTCGCTGACGGGCTGGGGCACGTCGACCGAAGTCCGCTACTCCG
>DATMBX010000086.1:0-5768 GCA_035558955.1 Solirubrobacterales bacterium
GGACCGTGCCCAGTTCACCGGTGCCCCAGGCAAGGTTCTCACCTGCTCCCCAGCATCCCCCCGGCTGGACATAGCCGTCCTGTTCGAGCCAGTAGGTGAAGGGGCGGCCACAAGCGGTGTGGCTGAATTCGTCGCACTGGATGATGTCGCCCGCCTTGTCGTCGGATGAGTCGTCGAGCGTCGTGAAGGGGGCGAGGCCGGCATCGCCCGCCATGCTGCGCGCGAAGTTGATCATGCAGCCCATCGTCGCCTCTTGCGAGGCGGCGGGCAGGCTCGCGTCGGACTGGCCGGGGCAGGCCGTCTCCGGCGCGATCAGCTCCTCCAGCGGGGGCAGGATCGCGGACGGCTCACGGGAGGTCTGGCTTTCGCCTTGCTGCTTCTGGCTTACGCTGCGCGGCTTGCGCTGGCAGCGCTTGTGGGGCTTCTGGCACAGCTTTTGACGCTGGGCGAGATGGGCCTGGTAATGAGCGTGATGACGGACGGAGGCAGCCGCCGTCTCGCCGGTGGCTCCGGCGACGAGCAGGCACAGCACGACCAGGCCGATTCGTCTCATCCATGGCGCTATCGTCCGTGCCTGAGGCCCGATTAACGCACGCCACTCGGGCTGGACAAATAGGCATGAAGAAGCGGAGGGGGTGGGATTCGAACCCACGAGCCGCCTTGCGACGGCCAACGGTTTTCGAGACCGCCCCGTTCAACCACTCCGGCACCCCTCCGGGACCGGATCGATTCTAGGTGGCGGCAGGAGTGGCCGGCTCCCAGGGCTAAAGCGGGCACGGATCCAGTCGATGAGACTCAATGCACGATGGCGCGCAAACTCGGCTGGGACGCTTCTTCGAGCGACACCCGCTGTTGCTGCGCTCACTGGCGATCGGGGCGCTGCTCTGGGGCATCGCCTATCTGGTCTGGCGTTTCGGCTGGAGCGGAGAGGGCGCCAACCCCGTCGCCTTTGCGATGCTGCTGGTCACCGAGGTCTACGGCCTCTGGGCGCTGGCGACGCTGGCCTGGTTCTCCTGGTCGCGGCCGCCGGCGGAGCGCCCTCCCCCCACGCCCGGACACGAGGTCGACGTCTACGTCTGCACCTACGACGAGCCGATCGAAGTGGTTGCCGCGACCCTGGCCGGCTGCCGCGCCCTCACCTATCCGCACACGACCTGGCTGCTCGACGACGGGCGCCGCGAGGAGATGGCGGAACTGGCGGAGGCGGCCGGCGCGCGCTACCTGACCCGGCCCGACAACTCCCACGCCAAGGCGGGAAACATCAACGCGGCGCTGCCGCGCACCGACGGCGACCTCGTCCTCATGCTCGACGCCGACCACGTGCCGATGCCCGACGCCCTCGACGCGCTGGTCGGCTACTTCGACGACGAGCGGATGGGCCTGGTGCAGAGCCCGCATGACTTCTTCAACCACGACTCGGCGCAGCACTACGCGGTGGGACGGCACGAGCAGTCGCTGTTCTACCGCGTCATCTGCCCCGGCAAAAACCGCCACGGCGCCGCTTTCTGGTGCGGCTCGGCGGCGCTGATCCGCCGCGAGGCGCTGCTCGGGATCGGCGGGGTCGCGACGGAGACGATCGCCGAGGACTTCCACACGACGATCCGCATGCAGCGCCACGGCTGGGAGAGCCGCTATCACGACGAAGTGCTGGTCCAGGGGTTGGCGCCGCACGACCTCGACGGCTACCTTCTGCAGCGCGACCGCTGGGCGCGCGGCAACCTCGCCGTCTTCACCCTGCCGGAGTCGCCGCTGCGCGCACGCGAGCTGCGCCCCCTGCAGCGCCTCTCATACTTCGCCAGCCTCGCCGCCTACCTGGCGCCGCCGATGCGAGCGCTGCTGCTCCTGACCCTCGGCCTCGTGCTCTGGACCGGCGCCCTACCGATGAAGCTCAGCGTCGTCACCCTCGCGGCTCTGTGGCTGCCCTCGGTCGCGCTGAACATAACCGCCGGCTCGGGGCTGGCGCGCGGCTTCATGCGGGTCAGGGAAAGCACCCACTACGAGCTGCTGACTATGGAGATCTACGCGCGGGCGCTGCGCTGCGCGATGCGGCCGGGCCGGACTGCGTTCAAGGTGACGCCGAAGCAGGGCGTCGACGCGGGTGGGCTGCATGCGCTGGCGAAGCTGCGACTGCTGATCTTCCTCACCGTGTTGCTGGCCGGCGGCACGGCGATGCGCCTGCTGGACCTGGCCGGGGTGGGGCCGCTGGCGGACCTGCCGGGAGTGGCCGCCGTGATCGTGCCGCTGCTGGGGCTGATCGAGCTGCGCCGGATGACGCGGACGCTGGTCTCGGTCGGCAGGCGGCGGCAGCGGCGACTGATCTACCGCTTCGTCGGAGACGCGCCCGCGAGCTGCTTCTCACCCGACGGTCACGTCGGCGGGCGGCTGATCGACGCCAGCGCCTCCGGAGTCGGTCTTGTCCTGGACGCGGCGCTCGAGGTCGGATCTCGCTCAACCGTCTTGCTGGAGCTCGAAGACGCCACCGGGGCGGCGCATGAGATCGCGGCGCAGGTGGAGGTGCGCTCCTGCCGCGAGGAGGACGGCCGCCACCTGGTCGGCGCATCGATCCTCGACCTCGATCCCTCCTCACGGATGCGGCTGATGGAGTGGTGCTACGTCGTCTGCAGCCACGAGCGCCTCCGCGGTCACCGCCCTGGCGAGGCCCGGATACCCATGCCGATCATCACCATGGGAGCGGAGAGGGTGGGATTCGAACCCACGAGGCGGGTTAACCCCGCCCACGCGATTTCCAGTCGCGCTCCTTAAGCCACTCGGACACCTCTCCGGGACTCCCAAGGGTATTGGCTCTCAGCCGCGGCGGGCGGCGAAGAAGTCTTCCAGCAGGGTCGCGCACTCGCCGGCCAGGATGCCGCCGGTGACCTGGGGGCGGTGGTTGAGGACGGGATCGTCGAGGACGTTCATGACGCTGCCGGCGGCGCCGGCCTTTGGGTCGTAGGCGCCGAAGACGACGCCGGGAATGCGGGCGAGGACGATCGCGCCGGCGCACATCGCGCAGGGCTCGAGGGTGACGTAGAGGGTGGCGCCGGGGAGGCGCCAGCCTCCCAGCGCTTCGGCGGCGGCGCGAATCGCGAGGACCTCGGCGTGGGCGGTGGGATCGCGGCGCAACTCGCGCTCGTTGCCGGCGACCGCGAGCGGCTCTCCGTCGCGCGCGATCACCGCGCCGATCGGCACGTCGCCGTGTTCCTCGGCGCGCCGCGCCTGGTCGATCGCCAAACGCATCAGCCGTTCGTGCTCGGGTGTCGGCGCGCCGCTCTCCATCCATCGGAGAGTATGTGCGACGTACAACTTCGCCGGCGGGTCGGTGTTTAGAGACAGCCCGCTTGAACGCAGGGATTTCGCGAGCCGAGCCATGAGCCGACGCCTTCCAACATTCATCGCCTTCAGCCTGCTCGCGACGCCGGCAACCTCCGCCCAAGCGAGCGCTGCCGACTTTCACCCCACCACAGGGGGTAAAACGCCGGCAGCGAGGAGCAAGGGGTTCGCCTCGGGAGAGGTCATAGTCAAGTTCGAAGGGCAGCGGTTCGGGCGGGCGGTGGCGCTGCCTCCGCGGGTCGGCGTACGCCAAGCGGCGAGCGCGCTGCGGCGCAGCCCGCGGGTCGCCTACGCGGTGCCCAACTTCATCGCCACGGCCTCGGCGAAGGCCGCCGTCGCCGCTGCCGACATCCCCAACGACCCGGGCAACATCTCGGTGCCGCGCGACCCCCCCGGCGCCTGGGTCTTGAAGCAATGGAACTTCCTGCCCTGGACCGGGATGGGGACGCCGGAGCTGCCGACCTCGCCGGGGGGCATCGACGCCCCCGGCGCCTGGGAGAACCTGGCCGCGGTCGGGCGAAGGGGGGCCAAGGGAGTGACGGTGGCGGTGCTGGACACCGGGATCGCCTACCGGGCCAAGGGCAGCCGCTTTCGCCGTAGCCCCGACTTCGCCTCGAAGCAGTTCGTCGACGGCTACGACTTCGTCGACGAAGACAAGCTGCCGCTGGACGAGAACGGGCACGGTACGCACGTGGCCGGGACGATCGGCGAGAAGAACGACAACGGGGTGGGGCTGACCGGCCTCGCCTTCGGCGCCAAGCTGATGCCGGTGCGGGTGTTGGACCGACACGGGCGCGGAGAGGCCGATGACATCGCCGCCGGGATCCGCTTCGCCGCCAGCAACGGCGCGGACGTGATCAACATGAGCTTCAACTTCGGCTGCGGCAAAGCGGTGCCGGACATCGACGACGCCCTGCGACTTGCCTACCGCAGGGGAGTGGTGACGGTGGCCTCGGTCGGCAACCTGGGCTCGGAGACTTGCGTATCGCCCCCGGCGACCGGCCCGCATGTGATCGGCGTCGGGGGATCGACCGAGGGCGGATGCCTGGGTGGCTACTCGCTGGGGGGCAAGGGGGTCGACGTGGTCGCCCCCGGCGGCGGAGCGCCCATTGTCGGCTGCTCATCTGTGCTGGCGGATCCGATCTACCAGGTCACGCTGAAAGCCGGCAGCACCAGACGCTTCGGCATCCCCGGCAATTACGTGGGTACGTCGATGGCGGCAGCTCACGTCGCCGCCGCGGCGGCGATGACGATCGCCGCCGGGGTGGTCGGCCCGGCGAAGAAGAGCCGCGGCCGCGTCGGCGCGGTGACGCGGAGGCTGCGGGCGACGGCGCGCAGCCTGGGACTTCCGGCGATCCAGCAGGGGGCCGGGCTGATCGACCTGGCGCGGGCGACCGACCAAGCGCTCAGGGGGAAAAGGCGCTAAGTAGTCCGGACGATGATCACGCTGCAGGGAGCGTGATGGGAGACGTTGTTGGGGACGCTGCCGAGGAGGAAGCGACGCGCGCCGGTCATTCCCTTGTTGCCGACGACGATCAGGTCGGCGCCTGTCTCCTCGGCGACGTTGAGGATGGCGTCGGCGGGGTCGGCCTGCATCGGGTGGGTCTGGACCTCGATCCCGGCCTGCTTAGCCTCGGCGGCGGCGGCGTCGAGGATCAGGTTGACGTCTTCGCGCGGGCCGATCTCATGCTGGACGTCGGCCGGGACATCCTGCTGCTCGCTCGCCACGCGGCGCTCGGACACCGGCTCATAGGCGCTGACGATGCTGAGCGTGGCGCTGGACAGCCTGGCGAGATCCACCGCCTGGCGCACCGCCTCGGCGGCGGTCTCAGACCCGTCGGTGCCAACCACGATACGAGTGAACACGCCCCGCCTCCTCTGCTCGGTCGCTGAACCCGGCCGATACTAACGCCCGTCCCTTCCTCTGCGACTTATCTCTGTATTACGGGGATAAGTCGCAGCGGAAGCTCGTCAAGGGGTCGAATGGCGGGCGGGAAGGCCGCGGAAGCCGTCGCCGAGGATCTCGGTCGGAGTTGTCGTCAGGCGGACGATCGCAATCGCCATCGAGGCGAGCAGGCAAGCGACCAAGACGACCATCCCGATTTTCCACAGCGTCGGCATCGGCGGCAAGACTAGACTCGGAGCGGGATGAGGGAGCCGGAGAAGGTCGCTGACGGGGTTTGGCTGCTTCGCGGAGATTTCCGGGGAGCTATGAACATCTACTTCCTCGAGGACGGGGATGGAGTTGTGCAGTTCGAGGCCGGGACCAAGGCGATGCGCAGGGCGACGCGGGCGGCGGGAGAGCGGCTGGGTGGGGTCAAGAGAGTCGTTCTCGCCCACGCCCACGCCGACCATCGGGGTACGGCTCCTTATATGGGAGCGCCTGTCTACTGCCACGCCGGCGAGGTCGCCGACGCGGAGAGCGACGCGGCCTTCTC
>DATMBX010000087.1:0-2270 GCA_035558955.1 Solirubrobacterales bacterium
CGGCTGTCCTCTCGAAGGAAAGGAGCGAAGCGATGCCACCAAGAGGAGTCAAGAAAGGCACGAAGCGCGCTCGTCAGTACGAGCACATCAGGAAGAGCGCGAAGAGACAGGGCCGCTCGGAAAGACGGGCCGAGGAGATCGCGGCGCGGACCGTCAACAAGGAGAAGGCGCGCTCGGGCGAGTCGAGAAGCCGCTAGGCCTCCGGCAGGTTTGCCCAGTCGGCTCGTCTTACTGAGAGGTCTCGACAGCACCAGCGTCGATCAGGCTCTCCGCGCAGTCGACGATCGTCTCCTCGACCGGGCGGGGGGACCAGCCGAGGAGGGTCTTCGCCTTTTCGCTCGATACCTCCACCCTCTTGCCGAGGTCGCCGGTGATCGAGCGGATTCTGGGATCGAAGAGGCCCATCGCCTTCACCATCAGGTTCGGCACGGTTCGTGACGGCACCTTCGACGCCGCGTCGCCGAGACGCTCGCGCAGCACCGCGGCGACCTCCGCCATCCAGAGGAACCGCGCCACGGCGATGAAGCGCTCGCCGGCGGCCTCGGGAGCGGTCATCGCCCTTATATGGAGGTCCGCGACGTCGCGGACGTCGACGATGCTGAACCCGAGCTTCGGCGTGCCCGGCATCCCTCTCAGCAGCCGCGCGACCATCTCCAGCGAGTAGGAGCGGCCGCCCCCCAAAAGGGGCCCGAGGATGCCGCCCGGATTGACGACCGCCAGCTTCTCCGTCTCGCCCCGCTCGGCGACGAAGTCCCAGGCCGCGCGCTCGGCGATCGTCTTCGAGCGCGTGTACGGGGTCAGGTCGAGGTTGTCGGGATCGGTCCAGTCGGCCTCGGTGAGCGGGATGGAGAGGGGCTCGCGGGTGTTGCGGACCGCTGCCACCGAGGAGGTGACGACGACGCGCTTGACGCCGGCGTCGAGGCTGGCGCGGAGCACGCGCAGGGTCCCCTCACGTGCCGGCACGATCAGCTCGTCGGCGTCTTTCGGCTGGACCGGCGGGAACGGCGAGGCGACGTGGAGGACGTAATCGCAGCCCTCGGCCGCGTGCCCCCATCTCGCGTCGTCGAGCAGGTCGGCGACGTGCACGGAGAGGTGCTCCCCGGATCCATCGGGACCGAGGCTGGCGCGGATTCCCGGCTCGCGCGAGGCGTCCCGCACGGTGGTCCGCACGTGGTAGCCGGCGCCCAACAACTCACGCACGCACCACCCTCCAAGAAACCCCGAGCCGCCCGTGACAAGAACCGTCTCCACGCCTCCACCATACCCCCGGGCCTCCAAGCTTCCGCTGCGACTGATGCCGGCATATCAGGGATAAGTCGCAGCGGAGCGGTGGGTTTGGGGCCGGGGCTGACAGAATGCCCCGCCGTGATCGGTGAAGCGCTCGAGCATCTCGATGTCCTGATCGTCGGCGCCGGCATCTCCGGCATCGGCGGCGGTTGCCACCTGCAGGAGCGCTGCCCCGAGAAGACCTACGCGATCCTCGAGGCGCGGGAGGACCTGGGCGGGACCTGGGACCTCTTCCGCTACCCGGGCATCCGCTCGGACTCCGACATGCACACGTTGGGCTACGGGTTCAAGCCGTGGGCGAAGGCCAGATCGATCGTCGACGGGCCTTCGATCCTGAACTACGTCCACCAGGCCGCTCGCGAAAACGGGGTCGAGCCGAAGGTCCGCTTCAACCGCCGCGTGGTGGCCGCCGAGTGGTCGACGCCGGAGGCCCGCTGGACGGTGACGGTCGCGCGCGTCGACACCGGGGAGACCGAGCAGCTCACCTGCGGGTTCCTCTGGATGTGCAGCGGCTACTACCGCTACGACGAGGGCTACACCCCCGAGTTCCCAGGCGTCGAGAGATTCGCCGGGCGCATCGTCCACCCCCAGCACTGGCCCGAGGACCTCGACTACACGGGCAAGCGCGTCGTCGTGATCGGCAGCGGCGCTACCGCGGTGACGCTGGTGCCGGCGATGGCGGAGAAGGCCGAGCACGTGACGATGCTGCAGCGCTCGCCCACCTACATCTTCGCCCTGCCGGAGGAGGACCGGATCGCGGCCACGCTTTTCCGCTTCCTGCCGGACCGCCTCGCCTACTCGCTCGTGCGCTGGAAAAACGTGCTGCTGTCCGCCGTCGTCTTCCAACTCTGCCGCCGCCGCCCAGAGATCGCGAAGAGAATCATCCGCAGGGCCGCGCAGCGCGCGCTGCCGCCCGGCTACGACATCGACAAGCACTTCACGCCCCGCTACAACCCGTGGGAGCAGCGCCCCTGCGCGGCGCC
>DATMBX010000088.1:0-15027 GCA_035558955.1 Solirubrobacterales bacterium
CGGCTCGATCGACTCCTCCTTGCTCGACGGCAGAGGCGAGGAGCTTGTCGGCCTCTTCGACTACGACCGCGATAGACGAGCCGACCTGGTTTCGGTCAACGACGACGGCAGAGTCCTCACCTACAGAGCGCTCTCGGGCGCCACCTTCGACACCCCGGTAAACCAGGGCGGGGATATCGAATCCAGGCGGCTTGACCGCAGAGGTCACGAAATGGCATCGGAGAAGCCCTTTCTGCGGCGGACGGACTTTTGCAAGGTAGCCGATTGCATCTGGCGTTCCCCCGTCGACTCCGATGTCGACGGCGACGGCCGCTCCGACCTCGTCACAGTCGACTCAGACGGCACCGCCCACGTCTTCCGCGGCACCGCAAACGGAATCGAGGCAGCCGCCTCCGCCGACTCGCTCACAGAGCAAGTAGACCCCGCCCTCTATGACGGCGGCGGCCACTACCTGATCGACACCGCCGACGTCAGCGGCGACGGGCGGGCCGACCTGGTGACGATGGGCTCCGCGGGCGGCGTCTACGTCCATAAGGGCAAGGCCGATCGCACCTTCGCCCCTGTCGGCGCAGCACAACTCACCTCGCTGAAACCGGTCATGAACGGCACCGGCGTAACCCAGCCTATCGCCATCGCCGACGGCGACGGAGACGGCGACAACGACCTGATCGCCGCCGAAGAGGCATTTCCAGGCTTTTTCATCTGGGGCCTCGCGATCTATCCCAACGACGGCAGAGGGACGTTTGGCAGCGTGGTTTATGGCAACTACACCACCACCGAAGCGCTGCTGGATGGCAGCGGCGCCTATCACCTCGACGTCACCGACGTTACCGGTGACGGCTACCCCGATCTGGTGGAGATGGACACCAACGGAACCACCAGCGTCTACAAGGGGCCGCTGAAGGACAACAGATCGCCCTCCATCGCAAGAACCTCGATCAACCCGATCTTCGACGACGGCAGAGGCGAGGAGCCGGTCGGCCTGGGCGACGTCAACGCAGACGCCAAGGCGGATCTGCTCACCCTCGACGGCACAACCCTGAAGCTGCGCACCGGCAAATCCGACGGCACCTTCAACTCACCCACCACCGCCTACACCGGCTCGATCGACTCCTCCTTGCTCGACGGCAGAGGCGAGGAGCTTGTCGGCCTCTTCGACTACGACCGCGATAGACGAGCCGACCTGGTTTCGGTCAACGACGACGGCAGAGTCCTCACCTACGCCGCTCAGTCGGGTGGGACCTTTGCCTCTCCGGTAAACCAAGGGGGGTCGATCAACTCGATCCGCCTCGGCTCCACGGGTCATGAGATGGCCTCGGAGAAGCCCTTCATCCGCAGGGCAGGCTGTCTTTCAACCGGCTGCAAATGGCCGCCTGGGAGCTGAGCATCCCAGCTGTCCCCTCCGCAAGGTGCCGGACCTGCTGATCGCAGCGGCCGCGGAGTCTCTCGGCCTCACGGTGCTGCACTACGACGCGGATTTCGATCGAATTGCCGCCGTCACCGGACAGTCGTGCGAGTGGGTCGTGCCTGCCGGCACAGTCGACTGACAGGACTGAGCACGCCGAGGCCCGACGCGGCAAGCGAGCCTTCTAGGTCCTGCGCGGCGACTTCGTCCGACTCCTATCGGGTCATCGCCGCCTGTAGGCATCCGCCCGATGTGCCACCGCGAGCACGGTAATGATCTGGGCCTCTTCATCGATCGTGTAGATGACGCGGTAGGGGCCTCGGCGGGCAGACCATCGGCCCTCAAGCTCGAAACGCAGCGGCTTGCCGAGGCGTGTCGGGTTTTTGGCCAGCGTTGAGAGCATCTCGACAATCGCGGTTGCGTATTTCTGAGGGAGTCGCTCGATGTCGCGTACCGCGGGTCTCGAGACCTGGACTCGCCAGGGACCTTCGTTCACGTGTTTTCGCCGGTAGCGACCTGCTCGCTCAGTTGATCGAGCGTGACGGTATCTCCGTTCGCGACCGCTGCCTCGCCCTCTCGAATCCGCCGCATCAGATCAGGATCGGACAGTACGGCCAATGTTTCTTCAAGGCTCTCGAGATCCTCGGTACTGATCAGGACTGCCGCCGGCCGTCCATTGCGGGTTACGACCACCCGGTCGTGCTCGCCCTCAATTCGATCCGCCAACTCTGAGAGGTGGGCCTTGACGTAAGAGAGAGACAGTGTCTCTGGCATGACCATAATTCTAGTCACCTTGCCTAGACAGGGCAAGTTGCAGGCCTTTTCAAGCCGACGCCCGGACTTGAACCGGGGACCCCTTCATTACGAGTGAAGTGCTCTACCAACTGAGCTACGCCGGCGGGGAGCCCCATTCTAGGTGCGGGCTTCCTCGAGGTGCGCTTCGTGGTTGAGGTCGCCGCAGACCGGGCACCCCGGCTCCGGCACCACCGGCTCTCGCTGCACTTCCATCGTCCGCAGGTCGTAGATGTGGGCGACGCCGAGAGTGGAGGGCGGCGCCAATCCGGTCAGGTGGTGCATGACCTCCATCCCGACCTGGCTGCCGATCAGCCCACAGGCCGGGCCGAGGGTGGCGGCGGGGGAGGGCTGGGCGCGGCGCTGTTCCACAGCCATGTCGAACATCGGGTACTCGCGCCGGTAAGCGGTCTCCTGGCAGGCAAAGCAGCCGGTCTCTCCCGGCACGTAGAGCGGGCCGACGCGCGCCACCGGCGGGAAGTGACTCATCGTGATGTAGGGGATGCCGGCGGCGAAGCAGGCGGAGTTGGCCCAGCGCTCGACGTCGTGGGCGGGCCAGTCGGCGGCGTCGATGAGGAAGTCATAGCCGTCGATCGCCGTGGCGATCTCCGCTTCGGAGCCCAGCCGCTCGGCGATCACCTCCATCCGCGCCGCTGGGTTGAACGCTCTCAAGCGAGAGGCGGCCATCTCGGCCTTCAGCCGGCCGACGTCGGTCTCGGTGTAGAGGATCTGGCGGTTTAAGTTGCTCGCCTCGACCCGGTCGCCGTCGATCAAGAGCATCTCGCCGACCCCGCAGCAGGCCAGCGCCCAGGCGGCCCAGCCGCCGAGCCCGCCGACGCCGAAGACGACTACGCGCGACTGCGCCAGCCGCTCTTGGCACTCGGCCGGCGTGCGCCCGCCGGTGCGGATGTCGCTGAAGTAGCGCAGCTGGCGATCGAAGCGGGCGATCACCTCGCTCCCGAGTAGGTCGTCGTCGGCCGCGTCCTCGATCGCCCCCAGCTCCTCGAGCTGGGCGAGGGTGTCGCGGACCAGCTCCCCGCCGAAGCGATCCGCGAGCTGCTCGCGTGCCTGCGTCCCGTCGAGCGCCGCCAAAAGAGCCCGCTGCTCCTCGTCGGGCGCCTCGATGCGGATGTCGGCCCCGGCGCTGGGCCGCATCAGATACAGATCGCCCTCGGGCGACTCAATGATCTCGGTGGTTTTCTTGATGCGGGGCCGGTTCATGGCGTGGGGGGAGAGACGAGAAGCTTGCGTGGGCTCGACACTGAATCGGGATCGAGCCCACGCAACGGCTCAGGTGGTCTTGTGGATTGAAATCGCCGGGATGACCGACTCCGTCTTGCTCATCTTCACTTCCTCTCACCCCCTCCCGCGGGTAGATGCCATGGCAACTCAGCCTCTTATGAGAGGCCCTTACCGATACAGACCCCCTTAATGATTAAAAAAGTTTCAAGTAATCGGAAATCGTCTAACGAAGACGCACCGAGGTTTGTCCAGGTCGACCTTTAGGGTCAATAGGGTGGAATGGTCCAAGGCCTGTTAGCGCAATGCTCAGAGGAGATTTTGTTGGCGTCGACTACGAAGAACAAAGCGCGCAGCGGGGCTCAGCTTCGGATGGCGAAGGCCCTCTCGCATCCCATTCGCATGCAGATCCTGACAATCCTTCACAAGCGGGTGGCGAGCCCTAATCAGATTGCTCAGGAGCTAGGTGAAGGCCTCAGCCAGGTCAGCTATCACGTGAAAGTGCTGAGGGAATACGAATGCATTGAGCTCGTTCGAACTGAGCCGCGACGCGGGGCGGTCGAACATTTCTATCGAGCCACAGCCCGTTCATTCTTGAGCGACGATGAGTTTAGATCGCTTTCAGGTGACGCTAAACAGGACATCTCTCTTGTAAGTGTCCAAATGATCATCCAGGATGTAATGGAGGCGCTGGAAGCTGGCACTTTCAATTCACGCGAGGATCGGCACTTCAGCAGGACCCCGCTGATTCTTGATGAGCAGGGCTGGAAGGACGTCGCGGCGCTTCTAGCCGAAACGCTAGATCGAGTGCTGGAGATTCAAGTCGAGAACTCCTCCCGTTTGGCGAAGAGTGATGAGAACGGCATCGTCGCGAAGGTCGACATCCTTCATTTCGAATCGCCGGTGTTCGACTCTGAGAAGAGCGATCCGAAGTCCTAGCTCGCCAACTCCCGAGCCCGCGCGAACACCCCGTCCAGCATCTCCTCGGTCAGCTTGCCCGTGAACGTGTTTTGCTGGCTGGGGTGGTAGCAGCCGAGCAGGGTCCAGCGACCCCCACCGTCCGGTGAAACGCGTTTGCCATCTATTGCCTGTTGTTTGCGTTGCACCGGGGCTGGGCGGTTGACGCGCGCCTCGGCGCCGTGGCCGAATCTTGGTCGCGGTCTCGGCACTTCGCCGCCCAGGGCGCGGATCGCCCGCAGCGCGCCGTCCCAGGCGAACGACCCCAGCGCGACGATCACGCGGCTCCTCTCCAGCAGCTCCAGCTCCCGCTCTATATAAGGGAGGCAGTTGTCGCGCTCCTGCGGCAGCGGCTTGTTGGCCGGCGGGGCGCAGCGCACGATCGCGGTGACGTAGGCGTCGCGCAGGCGCAGGCCGTCGCCGCGCCGCACCGCCTCCGGCTGGTTCGCGAAACCCGCCCGGTGCAGCGCCGCGTAGAGCCAATCGCCCGAGCGGTCGCCGGTGAACATCCGTCCCGTCCGGTTTCCCCCGTGCGCCGCCGGCGCCAGGCCGACGATCGCCACCCGCGCCGCCGGGTCGCCGAACCCCGATACCGGCCGCGCCCAGTAGTCCTCGTCGCGGAAGCGGCGGGGCGGGTCGGCCGCGGCGGCCTCGCGCCACTCCACCAGCCGCGGGCAGCGGCGGCAGGCGTGCACCTCGGCGGCCAGCGACTCCATAGGCTTCGCTCTGCTCATGTCCCGGAACCAAACCACGCCCGCGCCTGAGCTGCCCCGCCGCCGGCAGCGACTTGTCGTGGCTCTTGCCCTGGGGGCGGCACTCGCGCTCGCCGGGTCCGGCTGCGGGGGCGGGGGGGAGGAGTCCCCGTCGGAGGCCGAGAAGGCCGACGACATCGCGATCCTCAACACCGCGCTCGGCTACGAGCTGGCCGCCGTCGACGCCTACACCCGTGCGCTGCCGCTGCTTAGAGGGGAGGCCTTCGACACCGCCCGCCGGTTCCGCGCCCAGGAGCAGGAGCACGTCGACGCGATCACCAAGGCGCTGCGCGGCCTCGGCGGCAGAGCCGACCCCGAGGAGGTCGAGTTCGACCCCGCCTCTCCGAAGACCCGTGCCGACGCGCTCACCCTCGCCTACGACCAAGTCAGCGCCGCGATCGCCGAGGACATGAGCGCCGTCGCCGGCCTCACCGCCACCTGGCCGCGCGCCCTCCTCACCTCGATCGCCGCCAACGAGGCCCAGCAGCTCGCCGTCCTGCGCCAGGCGCTCGGCGCCGACCCCGTCCCCGAGGCCTTCGAGAACGGCGAAATCCCGCCCCCCGGTACGGGATGATCCCCGCGTGACCGCCCCCCTCTACGCGATCGGGCGCTTCTGCTCCCGTCACCACTGGCCGGTGATCGGGCTCTGGCTGATCGCCGCCGTGGCCCTCGTCCTTGCCGGCCAGGCCTCCGGCAGCAAGACCAACGACAACCTCACACTCCCCGGCACCGACTCCACCAACGCCACCAACCTACTGGAGAACAACCTCCCCCAGCAGGCCTACGGCAGCAACCCGCTGGTGATCGCCTCGACCGGCGGCGCGAAGCTCACCGAGGCCAGATACGCGACCGCGATCGACCAGACCGTCGCCCGCCTTAACGCCAAGGCCGATGTCAACTCCGCCGTCAACCCGCTCACCCCCGCCGGCGCCTCCTTCCTCAGCAAGGACCGCACCGTCGCCTACGTCCCCGTCGTCCTCGGCGCCGGCCCCGGCGACCTCACCGAGGATGAGGCCCAGGCCATCCTCGACGCCGCTGAGCCCGCCGTGGCCGCCGGCCTCGACACCAGCGTCGGCGGCTACGTCGGCCAGCAGCTGTCGAAGCCGGAGACCGGCGCCAGCGACATGATCGGCCTCGCCGCCGCCGTCGTCATCCTCCTCTTCGCCTTCGGCACGGCGACGGCGATGATGCTGCCGATCGCCTCCGCGGTGCTCGGGCTCGCCTGCGCGCTCTCCCTCATCCGCCTGCTGGAGAACACGGTCCAGGTGCCGAGCGTCGCCTCGACTCTAGCGACGATGATCGGCCTCGGCGTCGGCATCGACTACGCCCTCTTCATCGTCACCCGACACAAACTCCAGCTTCGCGACGGGATGGAGCTGCGCGAGTCGATCGCTCGCGCGACCGCGACCGCGGGCGGGGCCGTTGTCTTCGCCGGATTCACCGTGGTGATCGCGCTCTGCTCGCTCGCTTTCGCCAGCATCCCGCTGGTCAGCACGCTCGGCTTCACCGCGGCGATCGCGGTGGTCGTCGCCGTCGCCGCCGCGACCACGCTGCTGCCGGCGATGCTGGGCGCGCTCGGCCCGCGCATCGACTCTCTCCGCGTCAAGCTCGGCAAGACCCACCCCGACGACCACAGACCCCATGGCTGGATGCGCTGGGCGAGAGGGGTCGCCGCCCGGCCCTGGCGCAGCGCGATCGCCGCCCTCGCCGTGTTGATCGTCCTCGCCCTGCCGATCTTCCAGCTCGAGCTGGGTCAGAACGACATCAGCTCCCTGCCCAAGTCGACCACCGCGCGCCAGGCCTACGACGGCCTCACCCGGGGCTTCGGCCCGGGCTACAACGGCCCGCTGCTCGTCGCCGCCAAATTCCAGAACCCGGCTGAGGCGCGCGCCGCGCTGCCCAGACTGGAGAGAGACCTCGCCGCCGCCCCCGACGTCGCCCAGGTCTCCCCGCCCACGCTCGACAGAGCGGGAACCGTCGCCGTCCTCACCGTCATCTCCGACTCCGCCGCCTGGAAAGACGCCACGGTGGACCTGGTCGACGACCTGCGGGACACGGTCATCCCCGGCGCCCTCGCCGGCACCGGCGGCGCCGCCTACGTAGGCGGCCAGACCGCCGGCTACATCGACCTCGCCACCCAGATCGCCGACAAGCTGCCGCTGATGATCGCGATCGTCGTCGGCCTCAGCTTCATCGTCCTCTTCCTCGCCTTCCGCTCGATCCTGGTGCCGATCAAGGCGGCGGCGATGAACCTGCTCTCGGTTGCCGCCGCCTACGGCGTCGTCACCGCCGTCTTCCAGCTCGGCTGGGGCTCCTCGCTGATCGGCCTCGACCACTCGATCCCGATCGTCAGCTTCGTCCCGCTGCTGATGTTCGCGATCCTCTTCGGGCTCTCGATGGACTACGAGGTCTTCCTGCTGACGCAGATGCGCGAGCACTACAAGCAGCACGGCGACGCCGGCCGCGCGGTCGTCGAGGGTCTCGCCAACACCGGCCGGGTGATCACCTCGGCCGCCGCAATCATGGTCTGCGTCTTCACCAGCTTCGTCCTCAACGGCAACCCGGTGGTGAAGGAGTTCGGCGTCGGCCTCGCGGTGGCGATCGCGATCGACGCGACCCTCGTCCGCTGCCTCCTCGTCCCCGCGGTGATGGTCCTGATGGGCAAGCGCGCCTGGTGGATGCCGGCCTGGCTGGAGCGCATCGTCCCCAAGATCAGCATCGAGGGAGAGGACTTCTTCGCCAAGCGCGACGCGGCGGCCGCGAAGGCGGGTGGAGGATTCTGAAGGGATGTTCCCGCTCAACCTGCCGAACGCGTTGACCCTGCTGCGCATCCTGGCGGTGCCGGTGGTGGTCGTCGCGCTGCTGGGGGAGACGCCGAACGGGGACGCGCTGGCGGCCGCCGTCTTCGCCCTTGCCGCCCTCACCGACGGCCTCGACGGCTACTTCGCCCGTTCCCGCGACGCCGTCACCACCTTCGGCAAGCTGATGGACCCGATCGCCGACAAGCTGCTGATCGCCGCCGCCCTCGTCTCGCTCGTCTCGCTCGACCGCCTCGCCGCCTGGGTCGCGATGGTCATCATCGCCCGCGAGTTCGCGGTCACGGTGATGCGCGCGATCGCAGCCGAGCGCGGCATCGTCATCTCCGCCAGCTGGCTGGGCAAGGCGAAGACCGTCCTGCAGATCGCCGCCGTCTTCGCCCTGATCGCCGCCAACCCGGCCCCGGCCTGGGTCGACGCCCTCGTCTACCTGGCGGTGGCCGCCACCGTAATCAGCGGCGCCGACTACTTCTTCGGCCTACGCCGCCGCCTGGAAGAGGCCGGGCGCAGACAGCACTCCAGCGCAAAGCGTCCCAACGCGACCCCCAACTAGCCCCTCGGGTCGACGCTTTCTCCTCGCTATGCACGTAGAAAGCGTTTCGACCGTCCCAAAAAGCGTCCCGAGCAGAACGATTCTCCGGGGTTGACGAGCGCGTCACATGCTTGTGCCGAAGTCCTGACGTTCAGCGCGCCACACGCGCATCCCCGCGCGCCAGGCTGGGTTCGTGTCGCCCCAGACCTCCCCGCCGCCGCAACGTCTTGTCCGCCAAATTAGGGGACAAGACGTTGCACCGAGCCTTGAAGCAACGCAACTCATCCGCGAACTGGCCGAGCGTCAGCACGGCGTAGTCGCTCACCGTCAGCTGGTCGGCCTAGGGCTGGGAAGAAAGCTGATCGAACGGCGGGTGCGAAGCGGACACCTCGTGACTCTTCATCGAGGTGTCTTCGCCCTCGGCCATCGGCGCATCAGTCTCTATGGAGAGTGGATGGCAGCGGTGCTCGCTTGTGGTGACGGTGCGGTTCTCTCTTACGGCAGCGCAGCCCACCTGTGGGATATCCGAGGCTCACGCGGCCAGGTCGAGGTGACCCGTGTCGCAGGGCACCGTCGCCCCCACGGAATCCGCCTGCATCAAACCCGGCGGTTGCTTCCCGAGCACGTGGTGATTGAGGGGGGAATACCGGTCACGTCGATCGAGAGGACCCTGCTCGACAACGCCGGCCGTCTGGATGATCGCCAGCTGGAGCGCATGCTGGTCGCGGCGGACCGAAGCCGCCGCTTGCGCTGGCCGGAGCTCCGACGGGTGCTCGACACAGGTAGCGGCAAGAAGGGACTCGGTCGCCTCCGTCGCTTGGTCGAGCAAGTGGACCCGCGTGCGGTGGATGCACGCTCTCCAGCGGAAATCGACTTCCTGGCGCTATGCCGGGAGGCGAATCTCCCTCTACCTCAGGTGAACGTCATCGTCGAAGACCGCCTCGTTGACTTCTACTGGCCCCGGGCGAGAGTGATAGTTGAGACCGATAGCTACACGTACCACGCAGATCGCCCTGCCTTCGAGCGCGATCATGAGTCGACCGTCGCTCTCGAACTCGCCGGCTACACCGTTCATCGCCCCACTTACAAGATGCTCAAGCGAGACCCCGCTCCCTTTCTCAGGCTCGTCCGCAAATCCCTCCAGCGCTGACCGCCCCAATGGTGCAACGTTTTATCCGCCTATAGGGGGGACAAGACGTTGCACCTCTCTGAGCTATCCGATTCACTTGATGGTGCAACGCTTTGTCCTCCTTATGCGGGGACAAAGCGTTGCACCGAGTTGCTGCACAGATGCTAGGGGGAGACTGGGGCTTCTAGCCACTCGCGCATCGTCTGGTGGTGGCGCTGGTGCTCGCTGCTGGCCAGCTCGTCGCGCAGGTCGGCCAGGGTGCCGTAGCGCTCCGCCACCACGTTGTGGCGGTGGATCGTCTCCAGGTTCTCCTGTCGCGCCATCACGAACGCCTCGCCTGCCAGGTCGGGGTAGCCCTCGACCACCTGGCGCACCATCTCCCGCACGCAGTCCTCGACGAAGCGCGGCTGCTCGTGCGCCTTCGCCACCACCGCCAGCTCGTCGGAACGCTTCATCAACTCGTAGATCTCCGAGCTCATCGACCCCTCCACGATCCGCAGCAGCTCCGGCGCGTCGATCCACGCCTCGCCGCCCTCCGGGCAGCCGATCCACAGCGTCCCGATCCCCCGCTGGTTGTGGGTCGCGATCGGCACCGCGCCGACCGCCCGCTCCACCTCGTCGGGGCTGAAGCCCTCCTCCGCCAGCCGCTCCCGCGCCAACCCGGCGACCATCTCCTGGGCGCACGGGCAGGCGGTCATCCCCTGCGCCTGCACGCCGGTCAGCGTCCGCGTCCCCTGCTCCGACGCCACCGCCGTTCCGAACAGCACATAGATCTCCTGCGTCAGCTGCCCGCTCGCCGGCGTCGACACCGTCTCCGGGTAGCGCGCCGTCACCGACACCTCCGCCCGCAGCCCGCCCTGGCGCTCGCGCACCCGCTGGGCGATGTGCGCAGCCAGCACCTCGGCGCGGAACGCCTCCCCCAGCACCACCGCGTCGATCGCCTCGCCGACGATCTCCTCGAAGCGGGACATGTGCACCCCCGCCTGCTGGGGATTGAGGTCGACGAAGCACTCCATCTCGGCGTAATAGAGCTGCTCCGCCCCGTCCACCTTCACCCGGATCACCTTCTCGACCCCGGTCACGCCCACCCGCGACAGGCTCACCTGGGTGGCGGGCACCCCGGCCTGCACGTCGGGGGCGGTGGGGGAGGGTGTGGGCGTGCGGCTGGCCATCTGGCTTATGAAGAGTAAGCAACCGGCGCACCCGCCCGCCGCCAGGCCGGTTGCTTAGCGGCTTCTGCCTATACTTCGCCGCAGCCGGAGCCACAGGGCCGGCCCCCCAGGGAGAGGGGGAAGGGGTTGCACCGGAGGGATTGAAGATCGAACCGTTGGAAACCGTCCCGGAAGGGTTGGAACGGAGTTCGGCAGAGCAGCCGCTGGCGGAGGCCGACGAGCTTCGCGGGCTGATCGCGCAGGGGCGCGAGCGCGGCTACCTCACCTTCGAAGAGATCGCCGCCACCCTGGAAGAGGTGGAGGTGACCAAGGAGCAGGTCTCCGGCCTGCACGCCCACCTGATCGAGCACGGCGTCGACGTCATCGCCGAGGACGGCGTCAGCGCCTACAAAGAGCAGAAGAGCGGGGGGGACGCCTCCAGCAACGGCCAGCCGAAGAGCGCCGAGCTGGACCTGACGGTGGAGCCCAGCCTCGACTCCCTGCGCCTCTACCTGCGCTCGATCGGCAGAGTCGACCTGCTCACCGCGCAGCAGGAGATCGAGCTGGCGAAGCGGATCGAGCGCGGCGACATGCTCGCCAAGCGGCAGATGGTCGAGGCCAACCTGCGCCTCGTCGTCTCCATCGCCAAAGGCTATTTGGGACGCGGGCTCAGCTTCCTCGACCTGATCCAGGAGGGCTCGCTCGGCCTGATCCGCGCGGTGGAGAAGTTCGACTACCGCCGCGGCTACAAGTTCTCCACCTACGCGACCTGGTGGATCCGCCAGGCGGTGACGCGGGCGATCGCCGACAAGGCGCGCACCATCCGCATCCCCGTTCACATGGTGGAGAAGCTGAACCGGGTGGCCCACGTCGAGCGCCAGCTGGTGCAGAGACTGGGACGGGAGCCCGAGCCCGAGGAGATCGCCGAGGAGCTGCGCTGGTCGGTGGGGGACGTGCGCGACATCCTGCGAGTCGCCCAGCTGCCGGTGTCCCTGGAGAAACCGGTGGGCGACGAGGACGAGTCGGAGCTCGGCGACTTCGTCGCCGACGACGCCACGGCGGAGCCCTTCGAGGAAGCGAGCGAGCACCTGCAGAAAGAGGGGGTGCGCCGCGCCCTCGACGCCCTGCCCGAGCGTGAGCGCCAGGTGATCGAGCTGCGCTACGGCCTATCCGGCCTCGAGCCCCTCACCCTCGAGGAAGTCGGCAAGACCTTCGGCGTAACCCGCGAGCGAATCCGCCAGATAGAGAACAACACGCTGAAAAAGCTGAAGCGCCTCCCAGAGGCGCAGATGCTCCGCGAGGCCAGCTGAACCCCACTCCGCTGCGACTTATCCCGGTAGGGCAGGCATAACTCGCAGCGGAGCGGGTTAGCGCGGGTCGAGGACGAAGACCGCGATGTCGCGGTCGGTGCGGGCCTCGTAGTCGTCGAAGCCCGAGTACTGCTCGTTGACCTTGCGCCACAGTTCGACGCGCTCCTCGCCCTCGGCGACGCGTGCCCGCACGGCGTGGCGCTTGCGGCCGATCTCGACCTCGGCCTCCGGGTTCGCCTTCAGGTTGAGCGACCAGGCCGGCTCGTTTGTGTGCCCGGCATTCGACCCGATCACGATCTGGCGGTCGCCGTCGGGCATGTAGAGGATCGGCACGGTCCGTCGCTGGCCGGACTTGCGCCCGACCGCGGTCAGCAGCATCACCGGAGAATCGCTGACGCGACCGCCGATGCGCCCGCCGCTGAACCGGTAGAGCGGGACGTTGAGCTTGCCGGTCCAGCGCAGGCCGGCCGCGCCGATCGCCATCGACGCCCGCGTGTAGAACCTGTCGCTGAGCAGCGCCACGGCCGCGAGTATTTCACGGCCAATCGTTCCGCTGCGACTTATCCCGGTATGCCAGGCATAACTCGCAGCGGAGCGCCGGTGGGCGTAGAGTGGACGGGATGCCCGAGCCGCACCCCTTTCGCCGCGCCGCCGAGGCCAAGGACATCGACCTCCTTATAGAGACGCTGCGCGAGGATGTCGTCCTGCACAGTCCGATCCTCTTCCGCGGTTTTGAGGGGCGGGAGATCGTCAGCCAGGTCCTCACCCACGTCGCCGCCACGCTGGAGGACCTCACCTACACGGACGAGCTGATCGGCGAGCGCACCGTCGCCCTCCGCTTCAAGGCCCGCGTCGAGGACCGCGAGCTGGAGGGAATCGACTTCCTCGAGCTCGACGACGAGGGCCGGGTCAAGGAGCTGACCGTCTTCATGCGCCCAATGTCCGCCCTAACCCGCTTCAACGAGCGGATGGCAGAGCGCCTGGGCGTTCCGGCGAAGTAGCCGGCCTCAGCCGGCCTCGGCCTCCGAAGTGGAGGTGAGGGAGGGGACTCGTTCGAGAGTGACGCGCCCCGGCCCGTCGGCCCGGGCGTGAAGTCGATCGCCTACGTGTAGATCGGCGCCGCGGAAAGCGACGCTCGGAATCGTGATCTGGTGCTTAATCGAGATGCTGGTTCGCTGGAACCGGAGCGGGGCGGAAGACTCGGAATTCTGATCGCCACCTGCTGGCTTCTCGGGACTCGATGGGGGAGGAGGGATTCGAACCCACTCAAGCGTCGCTACCGATTTTACAGACCGGCCCGGCTCTCCCACTCCGGCGCTCCCCCGAATGTGGGGCAACGATTCTAGAGCTGACGACGCATCGGGGTAGATCAGGTGCTCGATCGCATGACCACGTTCGATTTCGAACTCCGAGTACTTCGGCCCGCCAAGCGCAACGCTCCTGGAGGCTTCCATCGCCTCTGCCGGGATGCACCATCGTCGGCCATCCCCCACTAAGACAAAGAGGTAGTCGACGCGGGTGAAATCGAAGGCCTTGACCGCTCTATTCCAGCTCTGGTTCCCTCCGCTGGTAGCGACCATGACCCGCCAGCGCTCATCTCCCTCTGACGTCGTCACGCGATACGTCGAAGTCTTCACTTGCACCCGCAGCACCCGCCCATCGATCTCCGCCAGCAGGTCCACGTCCGGGCTGTGGCCAAGGGGGATCCAGACGAGGGCGCCCTTGCTGACCAGCCACTCCATCGCCGAGAACTCGCCCAGGTCGCCCTGGACGCGGCGGTTGATCAGCCGCTCGCGGTGCCGGGGTTTGGGACGGGTCATCTCCATATCGAACTGATGTTCGCATATCCCTCAGACAGAAAGTTGCGGCACAACCCTTATTCGGCCTTTTGCACTCCGCTGCGACTTATCTCGGTATGACAGGGATAAGTCGCAGCGGAACGAGCCGTCGTGGAGAATGCGGCGATGAGCTCGCCCTGCCTCGACGACCGTGTCATTGCAATTGCCGGGGTCGGTGGGGGGCTGGGGCCTGTGGTGGCCGCGCGCCTTGCCGAGGACGGGGCGATCGTCGCCGGGACCGACCGGGACCAGGGCGCTCTCGACGCACTCGCCTCAGAACTCGCTATTCCCGAAGACCGCTGGGACGGGCGCGCCGTCGACCTCCTCGACGAAGACGCCGCGCGGGCCTGGTGCGCCGCCCTCGTCGAGCGTTTCGGCCGCGTCGACGGCCTCCTCCACCTCGTCGGCGGATGGCGCGGGGGAGAGCCCCTGCATGAGGCGCCGCTCGCCGACTGGGACCTCCTCCACGACCTCCTCATCCGTACCCTCCAGCACACCACCCGCGCCTTCCACGACCAGCTCGTGGTGAGCCCCCACGGCCGCTTCGTCCTCGTCTCCGCCAAGCAGGCCCAGCAGCCCACCAACGCCAACGCCGCCTACGCCGCCGCCAAGGCCGCCGCCGAGGCCTGGACCCTCGCCCTCGCCGACGGCTTCGCCACCACCACGCTCGGTGCAACGCTTTCTCCCCCCAATAGGGGGACAAAACGTTGCACCGCCACCGCCAACATCGTCGTCGTCGACGCGATCCTCACCCCCCAGATGCGCGCCGAGCGCCCCGGCAAGGACTTCCCCACCTTCACCCCCGCCGAGCACATCGCCGAGGCGATCGCCTTCCTCTGCTCGGACGCCGCCGCCAAGATGAATGGCCAGCGCCTCGCGCTCCATCCCTGACCGAGGGGTGTTCCCATCTCTACCATGCGCCCCTTGCCCGGCCGCCCGCTGAAGATCGCCCTCGCCGTCACGGCCCTCGCGGCCGTCTGCGCCGCCTCCGCCTTCGGCGAGCTGGTCCAAAGAGGCAACCTCTTCATCCGCTTCGACGGGGGGATCACGCCCAACGCTCTACCGCGCAAGGCGCCCGCCCCGATCGCGGTGCGCATCGAGGGGAC
>DATMBX010000089.1:0-8980 GCA_035558955.1 Solirubrobacterales bacterium
CGGCGTGATTGGCGGAATTGGTGACGATCAGGTAGCGGTCGCCGCCGAGCCTGTAGGTGAAGAGGTCGTCGATGACGCCGCCGTCCTCGTTGCACAGGCATGAGTACTGAGCGCCGCCGATCTCGATCTTGGCGACGTCATTTGAGAGGACGCGCTGCAGGAAGGCAAGCGCGCCGGGCCCCTCCACCTCCACCTCGCCCATATGCGAGACGTCGAACATGCCGGCGTGGGTCCGTACCGCCAGGTGCTCCTCCCGAATCCCGTCGTAGCGCACCGGCATCTCCCAGCCGGCGAAGGGAACCATCTTCGCCCCAAGCTCGGCGTGCTTTTCGTAGAGAGGAGTGCGTCTCACCGACGCAGCGTATTTAGTCTCTGAGGAAGCCGGGCACGTCGATGTCGTCATCCGACACGCGCAGTTTGCGTATGTCGGTGTCCTCCGCCGAAATTCGCGGGCGACTCTCGTAGCGGCGGCGCACCCGCTGCGGCGAGCGGGCCAGCAACTCGAAGCCCTCGAAGCCGGTGGCGATCACCGTGACGCGAACCTCGTCGCGCATCGACTGGTCGACGACCGAGCCGAAGATGATGTTGGCGTTGTCGTCGGCTTCGGCCTGGACCAGCTGCGCCGCCTCGTTGACCTCGAACAGGCCGAGGTCCTCGGGGCCGGTGATGTTGAGCAGCATGCCGGTCGCGCCTCTGATCGACTCCTCGATCAGAGGCGAGGTGATCGCCGCCTTGGCGGCGTCCAGCGCCCGGGCCTCCCCGGAGGCGGTGCCGACGCCCATCAGCGCCGAGCCGGCGTCGCGCATGATCGTGCGCACGTCGGCGAAGTCGAGGTTGATCAGCCCGGGGATCGTGATCAGGTCGGTGATGCCCTGCACGCCCTGGCGCAGGATGTCGTCGGCCTGGCGGAACGCCTCCAGCACGCTGGTGCGCCGCTCGACCGCCTGCAGCAGCTTCTCATTGGGGACGATGATCAGGGTGTCGACGTTGTTGCGCAGCTTCTCGATGCCCTCGAGCGCCTGCTGCATCCGTCGCTTGCCCTCGAACTCGAAAGGCTTGGTGACGGCGCCGACGGTGAGCGCGCCGATCTCCTCCTTGGCGATCTCGGCGATGACCGGCGCCGAGCCGGTCCCGGTGCCGCCGCCCTCGCCGGCGGTGACGAAGACCATGTCGGCGCCCTTCAGCGCCTCCTTGATCTCGTCGCGGCTCTCCGCCGCGGCGCCGGCCCCGACCTCGGGATTGCCGCCGGCGCCGAGGCCGCGAGTCAGCTCCTGTCCGATCGAGAGCTTGATGTCGGCATCGCAGGCTTGGAGCGCCTGGGCGTCGGTGTTGACCGCGACGAACTCGACACCGCGAATGCCGGCGTCGACCATGCGGCTGACGGCATTGGTGCCGCCGCCGCCGGCTCCGACGACCTTGATCACCGCAAGGTAAGTGGATTCCATCTCCCGATTTCTCCAAGCCCAGTCCGATAGGGACCAGAATTTGCCCAGTCCGCGAGGACTGGATTTAAGTTGAGCCTTTGTTCCGTCCGAGGCTTCAGCGATGCTCAAGGGTTCAGAGAGTCGCCGGAACCTTGGAAATTGCGCCCAACGTAGGGCATTCCACGCTCTCTGTCAAACGAGCGGTAGGCATCGTGCAAGATCCGATGCCTCAAGTCCTACTTGAGGGTTGGTCAAGTCTCAAGCACTGCTTGAGACTTTAGGGAACCGCGGGAAGGGTGTGTCCCGACCCGCCAAACGCGGGCCTGCTGGGCACAAGGACGTCGACGTAATCGAGCGTGGTCACGGATGGATCGGCAAGCACGGCGGCGGCCGCTCGCCACTTCGCGGCAGCTTGAGAGGCGTCCCCGAAACGAAGCTCCACCCCCGCCTCCAGCACCACGCCCACCCCGCTTTCGCCGTAGAAGCTGCTTTCTATATACGGACGCAACTCGGTGGGAGCGGCGCCGAGGACACGCGCCTGCTGAAGCATCGGGCCGGAGAGCCGGCCGTTCTCGGGCGGCTCGGCGAGAGGAAGCCCCGGAAGGGCGCCTTCCTCGGGGGCCGGCAGCCAGGTGAGGATCAGGCCATCGGGGGAAACCCCGATGGCCTCCGACCCCGCGCCGATCACCGAGGTGGGCTGGACCGACAGCAACCGAGGCTCGACCGTTTCCCCGCGAAGCAAAAACCAGTAGCCCGCCGCCAGGGCGGCGACGACGAGCAGCGCGGAAAGGAGGCGGGGCCTCACAGCTCCCAACCGCTCGGCCACTCGATATCGCCCAGCACTTGGACCTCCGGTTCCAGCTCGACGCCGAAGCGCTCGTGCACACGGCGGCGGCCCTCGGCCATCAGCTCGAGCACGTCGGCGGTGGTGGCGCCGCCCGCGTTCTCAACGAAGTTGGCGTGCTTCTCGGAGAAGCGGGCGCCGCCCCGACGCAGGCCGCGACAGCCGGCCTCCTCCAGCAGCTGCCCCGCGGTGCGACCTCCGGCGCCTTCGTCCTCGGGGTTCTTGAAAGTCGAGCCAAAGGTCTTGACCCCGGAAGGCTGGGCCTCGCGGCGCTTCTCGCGCATCCCTGCCAGGGTCTCCTTCACCAGAGCGGCGTCTGCCGAGCGGAGGCGGAACGACACCCGCGAAACGATTTCGGCCGGACCGAGGTTGGAGCTGCGATAGGCGAAGCCGAGTTCCTCCGGCGCCCGGCGTTCGCGGCCACTCGGAGAGCAGACGTCGACCCATTCGAGAGCCTCGGCCAGCTGCCCGCCGTAGGCGTTGGCGTTCATCTTCACCGCACCGCCCGCGGTGCCGGGAATGTTGATCCCGAACTCAAGGCCGGAAAGGCCCCAACCGGCGGCCTTGGCCGAGGCCGAGGGAAGGCGGGCGCCGCCACCGCAGAGAAGCCGGTCGCCGTCGCGCTCGATCGTCGCGAGCTCGCCGTCCAGCTTGATCGCAAGGCCGCGGAATCCATCGTCGGCCACCAGCAGGTTCGAGCCGGAGCCGATCACTCCTATCGCGATCCCCGCTCCCCCGGCCCAGTCGAGCAGCGCCAGCAGCTCTTCCTCGGTGGAGGGGCGGGCGAACCAGTCGGCGGGGCCGCCGGTGCGCACGGTGGTAAGACGGGCCAGCGGGAAGTCCGACTGGATGCCTTCGGTCGGGGCGGTCATTCCCGACCCTCCTCGGCCAGGGCATCGGCCAACTCGAAGATGTCGCCAGCGCCGATCGTGGCGAAGACCTGACCGGGGGCGAGGCGGGGAGCGAGCGCCTCGCGCGCCCGCTCGGCGGTCGGCAGCCACCAGACCGGCCTCCCCCCCATCCGCTCGGCGGCGGCCTGGGCGACCTGAAGGCCGCTGACCCCGGCTAATTCGCCCACCGGCTCCTCGCGGGCGGGGTAGACCTCGAGGACCGCGACCTCGTCGGCCAGCGCCAGCGCGGCGCCGAACTCCTCGGCGAGCGCCTTGGTGCGCGAGTAGAGGTGGGGCTGGAAAGCGACGATCAGCCGTTCGGGGAGGAGCTCCCGCAGCGCCTCCAGCGCGGCGCGCAGCTCGGTGGGATGGTGAGCGTAGTCGTCGAAGATGCGGGCGCCGTTGCGGGTTCCCTTGAACTCGAGGCGGCGGAGCACGCCGGGGAAGCCGGCGAGAGCCGTGGCCGCGGCGTCCACATTCAGACCCATCAGCTCTATCCCGGCCAGCGCGGCGCGGGCGTTGAGAAGGTTGTGATGGCCGGGGGTGGCGAGAGACAGCTCGGGCGGGCCCGGCGAGGAGGCCCCGAATCCACTCACCGGCTTGCCCACCGTGAGGTCGGCGATGCTGCCGTCCCCTGGCGCGGCGACGCCCGCGGCGGGAGCAATGAACCGGGCGAAAGCGCCGCGCAGCTCCGCGGTCGACCCCCAGCGGGCGTGGTGGTCCATCTCGACGTTGGTGATGACGGCGACCTCGGGCTTCAGCCGCAAGAAGCTGGCGTCGCTCTCGTCGGCCTCGGCGACGACCCACTCGCCACCCCCCCAACCGCTGACCGTGGCGGCGCCGTCGTCGGAGCCGAGACCCGGCACCTCGCCTCCGACGAAGAATCCCGGGTCGGCGCCAGTCGCTCGCAGCGCCCAGGCGATCATCGCGGTCGTCGTCGTCTTGCCGTGGGTGCCGGCGACCGCGATCAAGCGCTTCTCCGCGCACAGCTCGGCGAGCAGCTCGCCCCGGTGGAGGATCGCGATCCCCCGCTCGCGGGCGAGCGCAAGCTCCGGGTTGTCGTCGGCGATCGCCGTCGAGACGACCACCTCGGCGCCGTCGGGCAGATTGGCGGCGTCGTGCCCAATGGCCGGTTCGAGTCCGGCGTCGCGCAGGCGCTCCATGTAAGAGGAGTCCGCCCGGTCGCTGCCGGTGACGGTCGCGCCCAACTCGGCGCAGACCAAAGCCAGTCCGCTCATTCCCGCCCCGCCGATCCCAATGAAGTGCAGCCGCCGGGACACCCAGTCGCGCTTCTCGCTCACCGCGCCGCCGCCAGAACCTCGTCGGCTATCCGCCGCGCCGCATCGGGCATCGCCAGCGAGGCCGACGCCACTGCCATCACTTCGAGGCGCTCCCCGTCGGCGAGCAGGTCACCCACTTCCCTGGAGAGCCGCTCGGCGTTCAACTCCGCATCGGGGATCGCCTCCGCCGCGCCGGCGTCAACCATCCAGTCGGCATTGGCGCTCTGATGGTCGGCGGTGGCGTGCGGATAGGGAACGAGGATCGCCGGGCGCCCGGTCGCCGTCACCTCGAAGATCGAGCCGCCCGAGCGTCCCAACACCAGGTCGCAGGCGGCGAGGGCGTCGCCGAGGTCGGGCTCGTAGGCGAGCAGGGTGTAGCGGTCGCGATGCGGCGCCTCGGCAATCCGCTCCTCCAGTTCGTCGAAGTCACGCTTGCCCGCCAGATGGACGACGTGGAAATCGCGCCCCGGGCGCTCGGCGAATGCCTCGATCGCGCAGAGGTTGATCGAGCGGGCGCCCTGGCTGCCCCCCATCACCAATAGACAGCGACCGTCCGGGGCGACGCCGAAGCGCTCGCGGGCCTTCGCGCGGTCCCCCTTCAGCACGGAGCCCGGCACCGGCCGGCCCGTCACCAGGTAGTTGTCTCCCTCCCTCCCCTCGATCGGGAAGGCGAGGCAAACCCGCCGGGCGCGCTTTGCCAGCAAGCGGTTGGCAAGCCCCATGTGGCTGTCGGCCTCGGTGAGAACCAAGGGCGTTCGCGTAAGCACCGCGGCCAGCCCCGCCGGCCCGGCGACGAAGCCGCCGCCGCCCATCACCACGTCGGCGCCGCGGTTGCGGAGCGCTCGGCGCGCGGCCCCGAGCGCTGCGACGGCCTCAATGACGGCGCGCGCGGCCCGCACCGGGTCGCGCCGGTCGATCCCACGCACCTTCAGGTAGTCGATCTCATAGCCTGCGGCGGGGACCAGCTCCGCTTCGATCCGCTCGCGGGTGCCGAGGAAGCTGACCTCGGCGCCGCTAGCTCGAAGCTCGGCGGCGACCGCCATGGCCGGCACGACGTGGCCGGCGGTTCCCCCCGCCGCCACTACGACTCTGGGCGCTCTTGCCACCGCTGGTTCTTCTCCTTCCGCGCGTGGGCGACCGGCCGCCCTCGACGACGCGCAGTTTGCCAGCACGGGGCCGAGCGGACCGCGCGGCGGCGGCCGTCCCTCCCCGCGCCACGTTGAGGATCAGCCCGACCGCGAACAGGGTCGTCATCAGGCTGCTGTTGCCGTAAGAGACGAAGGGCAGCGGCACACCGGTCAGTGGCGCCAGCCCCATCACGGCGAAGAGGTTGATCGTCGCCTGGATCAGAATCAGGGAAGTGAGGCCGGCGGCGAGCAGTTTGCCGTAGCTGTCCCTGGCTCTTTTTGCCACCTGCAGGCCGGCGTAGCCGAACATCGCGAAGAGGCCGATGACGCTTGCGATCCCGACCAGGCCCAGCTCCTCGCCGATCACGGCGGAGATCATGTCGGTGTGGGCCTCGGGCAGGTAGAAGGCCTTCTGCACGCCGTTGCCGATGCCGACCCCGAAGAGGCCGCCGGAACCGAGCGCGATCTTCGCCTGCGCGGCCTGGAAGCCGGCGCCGGACGCGTCGGCGCCGGGGTTTAGAAAGCCGGTGAGCCGAGCCATCCGGTAGGGCTCGACCACGGTTGCCAGCAGGGCCAGGGAACCCAGGACAAGCCCAATCAGCGCTAGGTCGCGGATGCGGGCGCCCGCGGCGACGAGGGTGGCCGCGACGGCGAAGGCGATCACCATCGTCGTCCCGAGGTCCGGCTCGGCGACGATCAGCAGGCAAGCGAGGCCGGTGACGATCAGGAACGGCGCCATCCCTTCCAGCGTTCTCGCCCGTCTCGGCTTTGAAGCGAGCAGGTCGACGCCGTAGAGGAGCAACGCCACCTTGGCCAGCTCGGAGGGCTGGATCTGGAGGAAGCCGGAGCCGAGCCAGCGGCTGGAGCCGTTGACCGTAGTGCCGGCGACCAGCACCGCAAAGAGAAGGATGAGGGTGCCGAGCAGGATCGCCGGCGTCAGGCGGCGAACGACGACCAGCCCGTGGCGCGCGGCGAGGTGCATGAAGACGAGGCCGACAGCGCCGAACATCAGTGTGCGCTTGAGGTAGAAGGCGCTGTCGGAAAGGCCGCCGTCGCTGAGGACTTTGGTGGTGGAGCTGGCGGAAAAGACCATCACCGCGCCGAGGGCGAGCAGGCAGAGCGTCGCGGTCAGCAGCAGGTTGTATTCGGTCGACTGGGCGCGGGCGCGCTTCTTCGTCTTTCGCTTGGCCTTGCGGGGCGTGGCTGGGCGACCGAGGGTGAGGGCGCGTGCGCTCACCGCAGCCCCTCGACGATCTGGCGGAAGCGCTCGCCGCGCTCCTCGAAGTCGCGGAAGGAATCGAAGCTGGCGCAGGCGGGAGAGAGCAGCACGACCTCGCCGGGGCGGGCCGTGGCGGCGGCGCGGCGCACTGCGTCCTCGAGATCGGCGCAGCGGTGCAGCTTCACTCCGCTCTCGATAACCGGCGCCAGCTCTTCAGCGAGCCGCTCGGCCGAAGCGCCGGTGAGATAGCAGGCGGTGCAGCGCTCGCGGACCGGGCCGGCAAGCGGGCCGAACGGCTCCCCCTTCTCGCTGCCGCCGAGAATCGCGTGGATGCCGCCCTCGAAGGCGCGGATGCCGACGGTTGCCGAGGCGACGTTGGTCGCCTTGGAGTCGTTGACGAAGCGGACCCCGTCGATCTCGGCGACCTGCTCTAGGCGGTGCGGGACACCGGCGAAGGAGCGCAGCCCGTCGCGGACAGCGTCGCGATCGAGGCCCATCGAGAGGGCGGCGGCGGCGGCGGCCATCGCGTTGGCGACGTTGTGCTCGCCGAGCAGCCCCAGCTCATCGAGCGCGAGCAACGGCTCGCCGTCGTAGAAGATCGTGCCCTCGGAGAGGGAGACCTCGCAGTCGAGGCCAGCCCCGTGACAGAAGGAGATGCGCCGGGCACAACCGCCAAGGTCGACGCCGGCGAGGGCTGGGTCGTCGGCGTTGTAGACGGCGACGTCGTCGTTGCTCTGGTTGGCGAAGATCCGCAGCTTGGCGGCAAGGTAGGCGTCGAGGTCGGCGTGGCGGTCCAGATGATCCGAAGCCAGGTTGAGGAAGACGGCGCACTCGGGAGCGAAGGCGGTCGTGTCCTCGAGCTGAAAGCTGGATGCCTCGCAGACGACGGTGACGCCGGAGTCGACCTCTCCGGCCAAGGCGGAGAGCGGCGTGCCGACGTTGCCGGCGACGGAAACCGGCTCGCCGGCGGTCCGGTACAGGTGCCCGAGCAGCTCGACGGTCGTCGTCTTCCCGTTGGTCCCGGTCACAGCCACAAAGCGATTCGGCATCGTCCGCCAGGCAAGCTCCATCTCACCGATCACATCGATCCCACGTTCCAGCGCAGCCGCGATCACCAGTGCCTCCCGAGGGACCCCCGGGCTCTTGACGACGGTCCGCGTCCCTTCCAAAAGGGCAAGTCCATCCGCATCCAGAACGACTTCGACGCCAACAGCCTCAAGCCCTGCCGCCCCATCGGGATGCCCAGAATCGACCCCCTTGACCACCTCACCTCGATCAGCAAGCAAGCGCGCGACAGCCTGCCCAGATCGAGCCAGCCCAACGACCAAAAACGGCCCCTCAGGCAGGCCCGGACGAAGCTTTTTCGGAGGCGGAACGCTCATCCGACATATCTTCGATCCGCCGGGCGGCGGACCTGTTCGGAATCCGTGCCGGTACGGCGCAGCGTCTACTGCTCACCAGGTGACTCTATGACGTCCATTCGCGTCACTAGCCCCTGTTCGAGCCAGAAGCGATGTCGGGGGTGGGAATCCGAGATGAGTTCCCCGGTGCGTGCATCGTGGACCACCTGATGGACATCGACGGTGATGCTGCCGTCCGACTCCTCAGTGAAGTGCTCCGGCTCGACTTTGCTGGGGATGGCCTCGAACTGCCGGTTCCAATAGTCGCGAACCGCAGCGTGGCCGATCACTCGACCGCCCTCCCAGGCATTGGGCCAGTCCACCTCGGGATGCATCAGCTCAAGCGCGGCCTCCACATCCCGGGCGTTGAACGCGCGGTATGCGGACCGCAAGATCGATTCAGCCTCCGACATCAGGCCTCGAGGCGCTTGGAGAGGAAGACCCGTTCGAAACCGTTCTCGCGGCGGCGATCGACCTCCTTGTAGCCGAGACTGGAATAAAGTGCGAGGTTCTCAGTCATCTTCGCGTTGGTGTAAAGCCGCACGGCCGGGTTGCCGGACTCCTGCGCAGTCGTTTCTGCGTGAGCAAGAAGCGCCCGACCGATCCCTTCACCTTGCCGATCCGGATCGACGGCCACGTTCTCAATCAGCACGTGATCCGGCTCCTGGATCAAGACGATCAGCCCGATGACGCCGCCATTGTCGGCGACGAAAACAAGGCCTCGGTCGACTCTCTCCGCGTAGTCATCGTCCATCGGCATCGGCCGACCGCCGATGCGCTCGACATACATGCCGTA
>DATMBX010000090.1:0-3379 GCA_035558955.1 Solirubrobacterales bacterium
AAGTAGGCGAGCGCGATGCCGAGGACGGAGATGACACCGCCGATCCCCAGCCCGACCCAGTCGGCGCTGACGGACGGGTGGATCTCACTCAGAGGGGAGTCGTGGAAGACCGGCTCGAGGAACTTGCCGATCACGTCGTCGACGCCGGGGATCTGCACCAGCCCCCCGATCAGCGCCAGGAAGCCGAGCACCCCCATAGCCGCCTTCATCGACCACGAGCCCTCGGCGATGTGGTGCTCGGCGCCGGGGAATCCGACCTCGGTGTCCTCGAGCTCGCCCGTCGCCGGGTTGCGCGGCTCGCCGTGCGCCACGTGCCCCGTGTCGATCAGCTCCTGCGCCTCCTTGCACGGCACTCCCGGCAGGATCCGGAAGACGAGGCGGAAGGTGTAGATCGCGGTCAGCAGCGCGCCGACGTAGCCGAGCACGGTGAAGATCACGTACATGCCGCCGCGCGCCTCGGCGTAGGCGAGGATCTCGTCCTTGGAGAAGAAGCCCGAAGTTCCGGGGAAGGCGGCCAGCGCCAGCCCGCCGATCAAGAGCATTGCCGAGGTGAAGCGCATCGCCTTGCCGAAGCCGGACATCCTGTCGATGTTCTGCTCGTTGGCCATCGCGGCGATGATCGAGCCGGCCGCCATGAACAGCAGCGCCTTGAAGAAGGCGTGGGTCATCAGGTGGAACATGCCGGCGCTGAAGGCGCCGATCGAGACGCCGACGACCATGTAGCCGATCTGGCTCATCGTTGAGTAGGCGATCGCCCGCTTCAGGTCGGTCATCACCAGCGCGATCGTCCCCGCCACCAGCAGGGTCGCCAGCCCGGTGAAGGCGGCGATGTCGGCGGCCGTAGGGGCGAGGTCGAAGAGGACGTGGGTGCGGGCGATCAGGTAGACGCCGGCGGTGACCATCGTCGCCGCGTGGATCAGGGCGGAGACGGGCGTCGGGCCCTCCATCGCGTCCGGGAGCCAGGTGTGCAGCGGCAGCTGCGCCGACTTGGCGAAGGCGCCGAGCAGCAGCAGCAGGCAGATCGCGGTCACCGTCCACTCGCCCGTGCTGAAGACCTCCGGCGCCCGCTCGAAGACCGTGCCGTAGTCGAAGCTGCCGATCTCGCGGAAGATCAGGAAGGCGGCGAGGACGAGGCCGATGTCGCCGATGACGTTGATCACGAAGGCCTTCATCCCGGCGCCGGTCGCCGTCGCGCGCCGGTACCAGAAGCTGATCAGCGCGTAGGAGGCGAAGCCGACGAAGGCCCAGCCGACGGTGAGAAGGACGAAGTTCCCGGCGAGGACCAGCAGCAGCATCGAGAAGACGAAGAAGTTGAGGTAGCTGAAGAAGCGGTGGTAGCCCTCGTCGGAGCGCATGTAGCCGAACGAGTAGAGGTGGATCAGGGTCGAGACGCCGGTGACGACGAGGACCATGAAGATCGAGAGCGGGTCGACGAAGATCCCGAGCTTGATGTCGAGCCCCGCGGCGCTGGCGTAGTCCCACAGCGAGGAGACGTGGTGGCGCGCCTCGGGCTCGTCGCCGAGGAGGCTGACCAGGGCGGCGATCCCGCAGGCGAAGGAGAGGGCGATCGCAACCGTGCCGATCGCGCCGGCGGCCTTCGCCGGGATCGTTCGGTACCCGAGGGCGATGGCGATCGACCCCAGAAGGGGGAACAGCAGGACGAGCCAGGACCAGCTGGTAGCGCTCATCCCCGCAGCGTCCTCAGGTCATCGACGTCGAGCGGCAGCTTGCGGCGGAAGATCGCGACGATCAGACCGAGGCCGATCACCACCTCGCAGGCGGCGACCACCATCACGACGACGGCGAAGACCTGCCCCTCCTGGTTGCCGACCATGCGGCTGAAGGCGACCAGGGCGAGGTTGCCGGCGTTCAGCATCAACTCGAGGCAGAGCAGGATCACGATCGGGCTGCGCCTGATCAGGATTCCCGTCGCGCCTATTGCGAATAGGAGGGAGGAGAGGACGATGTACCACTCGATGTTCATGCGGGGGTTCCCGTGGACGCATCAGGGGTGGGGTCGGCAGGCTCGCGTTCGCGAGGAGTTCCTGCCGACCCCACCCCTGATGCGTCGCCGACAGTGCTCCGCTTGCTTGCGAGGAGAACCGCCCCGACCGCTGCCAGAAGCAGCAGGATCGAGGAAGCTTCGAAGGGGAGCAGGAATCGTTCTAGGAGCAAGCGGCCGATTTCGGCGGGGTCGCCGAAGCCCGCTTTGACATCCGGGCCGTCGGTTCCCAGGGCGAGGAGGGAGGAGGCGAGGACGGCTACCGAGAGCTCGATGAAGAGGGCGGCGCCGAACAGCGGGGCGAGGAAGCGCTGGCCCGGGATCGGCTCCCAGGCCGACTCATGAGCGTCGCCGACGTAAGCGACGACGAAGACATAGAGGACCATCACCGCCCCCGCATAGACGACGACCTGGGCGGCAGCGACGAAGGCCGAGCTGAGCAGGAGGAAGAGGACCGCCAAAGAGAAGAGGTGGACGACCAGCGCCAGCACGCCGAAGAGCGGGTTGCGCATCGCGACGACCCCAACGGCGCCACCCAGGGCGCCAAGCGCCGCCGCGAAGAACAGCACCTCCTCCATCACTCACCCTCGCCTTTCAGCGGCGTGCGCTCGATCGGCTCGGCGAGCAGCATCTCCTTGGTGAAGATCAGGTCGGAGCGGTCGTAGTCGGCCATCTCGTAGTCGTGTCCCATCGTGATCGCGTCGAAGGGGCACGCCATCTCGCAGTAGCCGCAGAAGATGCAGCGCGAGAGGTTGATCTCATAGACCGCGGCGTAGCGCTCGCCGGCGGAGACGCGGTCGCCGGGGATGTTCTCCGCGGCGACGACGCGGATGCAGTCGGCCGGGCAGGCGGCGGCGCACAGGGAGCAGCCGACGCACTTCTCCAACCCCGTGTCCTCGAACTTGTGGAGTTTGTGGCGGCCGCGGAAGCGCGGATAGACCGGGGTCTTCTCCTCCGGGTACTGGATCGTCAGCGGGCCCTCGATCAGCCGCGCCATCGTCGTCTTCAGCCCGCGCATGGTTTCGCGCACCGAGCGCCACGCCCCGCGCGCCCCCCCCGGCTCCGGCCCGCGCTGGACCTGGATCACGTCCTCGTCTCTCAGATAAGGAAACTCGCTCACAGAACCACCACCAGTACCGCCGTCACGAGGACGTTGAGGGTCGCCAGGGGGAGGAGGACTTTCCAGCCGAGGCTCATCAGCTGGTCGTAGCGCAGCCGCGGCAGCGTCGCCCGGATCCAGATGAAGAGGAGGATCAGGCCGAGGATCTTCGCCAGCATCCAGATCGGGTCGAGCCAGCCGGGGCCGGGGCCCATCCAGCCGCCGAGGAACATGGTCGAGGCGATCCCCGAGACGATCAGGATCTCCATGTACTCAGC
>DATMBX010000091.1:0-2994 GCA_035558955.1 Solirubrobacterales bacterium
CGGTCGTCGTCGTCGCCGCCGACGACGGCGTCATGCCGCAGACCAAGGAGGCGATCGACCACGCACGCGCCGCCGACGTGCCGATGCTGATCGCGGTCAACAAGATCGACAAGGAGGGCGCCCAGCCCGACCGGATTCGCAACGAGCTTGCCCAGGATGGCCTCAACCCCGAGGAGTGGGGGGGCGACACCGTCTACTGCGACGTTTCGGCCAAGACTCACGACGGCCTCGACAACCTGCTCGACATGATCCTTCTGGTCACCGAGCTGGAGGAGCTCGGCGCCAACCCGGATGCGCCCGCCTCCGGGACCGTGATCGAGTCTCAGCTCGATCCCGGCCGCGGCCCCGTCGTCACGGTGCTGGTCCAGCGCGGCACGCTGAACGTGGGCGACGCCCTGGTCGCCGGCCCGCAGTGGGGCCGCGTCCGCGCGATGCAGGACTTCACCGGCGAGCGGGTCGATGCCGCGGGCCCCGGGATGCCGGTCGAGGTTCTCGGCTTCGACGGCGTCTGCGAGGCGGGCGAGTTCGTCCAGGCCGTCGAGAACGACCGCCGTGCCCGCCAGCTCGCCCAGGAGCGCGCCAACCGGCTCAAGACCGAGGCCCTGGCCCGCCGCCAGGCGCGCAAGGTAAGCCTCGAGGAGGTCTTCTCGCGCGTCCAGGAAGGCGATATCAAGGAGCTCAACATCGTGCTCAAGGCCGACGTGGCCGGCTCGCTGGAGGCGCTCCAGGACGAGATCGCCAAGGTGCCCCAAGAGCAGGTCGCGATCAACATCATCCACTCGCAGACGGGCGGCATCAACGAGTCCGACGTGATGCTGGCCTCGGCCTCCGACGCGATCATCATCGGCTTCAACGTCCGCCCGCTGGCCGACGCCCGCCGCGCCGGGGAGCGCGAAGGCGTCGACATCCGCACCTACTCGGTCATCTACAAAATCACCGAGGACCTGCGCAACGCGATGGAGGGCCTGTTGGAAGCGGTCGAGGTCGAGGAGACCCTCGGTGAGGCCGAGGTCAAACAGACCTTCAAGGCCTCCAAAGTCGGGCGCATCGCGGGCTGCATCGTCACCGAGGGCAAGGCAGCGCGCACCGCCAGCGTCCGCCTGATTCGAGAGGGCACGGTGATCTGGGACGGCAAACTTGGTTCTCTGCGCCGCTTCAGAGACAACGTCCAGGAAGTCGATGAGGGGCAGGAGTGCGGCATCGTCCTCGAGGGCTACGCCGACGTCAAGGAGGGCGACGTGCTCGAGTTCTTCCAGACGAAACAGGTCGAGCAAACGCTGGAGTAGGATGCCGACCGCTCGCATGCGACGCATCAACGAGGTGCTTCGCGAGGTGGTAGGCGCGGCGATCGGCAACGAGCTGAGCGATCCCCGTATCGGCTTTGTGACCGTGACTTCGGTTGAGACCAGCCCCGATCTGCGCACCGCGAAGGTGTTCGTCAGCGTGCTCGGCTCCGAGGAGGAGCGGGAGGCGACGCTGGCCGGCCTGCGCTCTTCCCACGGCGTGATCCAGTCCAAGATCGCCGCCGAGACGCGGATGAAGCGGACCCCGACCCTCACCTTCCACTACGACGACACCGTCGCCAAGGGCGTGCGGATTTCCCGCCTGCTCGAGGAGGAGCCTGAAGAGTCATGAGCACGCCGACCGCCACCAAGGCGATCGAGCAGGTCGCCGACGAGCTGCGCTCTGGAGACCGTTTCCTGCTCACCGCCCACGAGGGTCCCGACGGCGACGCGCTCGGGTCGCTGCTGGGCATGCACCACCTGCTCAAAGGGCTCGGCAAGGACTCGGTGATGTTCATGGCGGCGAAGGAGTTTCCGCTGCCGATCGAGTACCGCTTCCTGCCCCTGGAGGAGGTCTTCCACGAGCCGCCCGCGGACATGGCGGACCGCACGGTGATCTTCCTCGATTGCGGGAACATCGACCGGATGCCGGTCGACTTCCTCAGCAACGGCGGCAACCGCATCATCAACATCGACCACCATCACGACAACACCCTCTTCGGCGACGTCAACCTGGTCGACACCAATGCCTCCTGCACGGCGGAGATCGTCTACATGCTGGCTCAGCTGCTTGAGGTAAAGGTCAGCAAGGGGATGGCCTCGGCGCTGTATGTCGGCTTGATCACCGACACGGGCAAGTTCATGTACGAGAACACCGATGCCCGTACCCACCGAATCGCCGCCGACCTGATTGAGGCCGGCGTCGAGGTCGACGACACCTACCGCCGCCTCTACGAGCACGTGCCGATCGAGAAGCTGCGGCTTGTCTCTCGCGCCCTCGACGGCATCCAGCGCAATTGCGAGGACCAGCTCGTGCTCACCTACGTGACCGCCGCCGACTACGAGGCGACCGGAGCGAGCGAGGAGATGACCGAAGGCATCATCGACCATCTGCGCTCGGTCGAGGGCGCCAAGGTCGCCGCCCTGATCCGCGACCAGGGAAACCGTGGCCGCGCCGCGCGCAAGGTCAGCCTCCGCTCCAGCGACGGCTGCGTCGACGTGTCGGCGATCGCCCGGGCCCACGGAGGGGGAGGGCACAAGCGCGCCGCCGGCTTCTCCACCGACCTCGAGCTGGATGAGTTGGTTGCCTTCATCTGCGGCGAGGTCGGCACCCAGCTCGGCTCCTGACCGTGCCCATGGGGGAAGCCCAGGGGTCGGTGCTGCTCTGCGACAAGCCCGCCGGGATAACCTCGCATGACATGGTGGCGCGAGTGCGACGGGAGCGCGGCTGCAGAGCGGGTCACGCGGGAACGCTCGACCCCTTTGCGACCGGCCTGCTGCTGGTTCTGACCGGAAGGGCGACGCGGCTTCAGCGTTTCCTCACCGGGCTGCCGAAGACCTACATGGCGAAGGCTCGGCTCGGCTGGCGATCCAGCACCGGCGACCCCGACGGCGAGCTGACCGAGACCGGCCGCATTCCCGAGGACTTGCGACTACCCACCGGCAGAGTCCGGCAACGGGTGCCGATGACCTCAGCCGTGCGGGTCGGCGG
>DATMBX010000092.1:0-19899 GCA_035558955.1 Solirubrobacterales bacterium
GAGCCTTGCGTGGTGGTCTCGACGGTTGGGGTGACGGGAGCGCCGCCTGGGGGGAAGTTGGTCTGGTTGTGGTGGATGTCGAGGTTGAAGACCGGCGCCGCCGTCGCGGTGGCGGGGGCGCTGAGGGCGAGCAGGGCGAGAGCGCCGAGCAGGGCTGGCTTTTTCATCGGTTGGCCCTCCGGTTGTGATTGGCTCGGTGCTTGGCACGCTTTTGCCTCTTGGGAACGCAGCGCACCTTGCCGGCGCGGCGCACCTTGCGCTTGCCTTTGGGGCAGCGTGGCCTGGGGACCGATTGGGTGACGTTGCCGCGGCCCGAGAAGCCGGCGCTGGCGGGCAGGGGATCGTCCGGCGCCCCTCTCGGCGTCCCCTGGCAGACCTCGAGCGGGCATGGGGGCGGCGCTGTGGGGAAGAAGATGCCGCCGCCGATGCGGGCGTCATAGAGGCGGCGGTTGGCGTCGGGAGCATCGGGTGTGTACTGGGCGTTGGCGGAGAAGAAAACGTCTCTTCCCGAAGGGCTGATCCCCTCCGGGGAGGGACCGGCGTTGCCGGCGCCCACCGCCCAGTTGGTGAGCCCGTCGGTGATCAGCAAATGGCGCCCGTCGCGCCACTCGTAGATGTCGATGCCCGAGTCGAGGTTCTGGCCGGGGGCGGGGGTGTTCTGGTCGGCGCCGCTCAGCGGCGTGGGAGTAGCGAAGGCGAAGGTGTCCCCGTCGGCTGAGAGCACGTGCTTGTTGGGCTGGCCGAGCTGGCTCAGGGCATAGAGGAAGGGACGCACCTCGTCGAGGGGCGCGGAGCCGTTCTGGGGGCAGGAGGTGCAGATCAGCGAGCGGTCGGCGTCGTCGTAGCGGTAGTACTGCAGGCCGCCGCCGTTGTCGGTGGTGGCGCCGAGCGGGTTCAAGAAGGCCAGGTCGGAGGAGAAGATCAGGGTCGAGCCGTCGGGGGCGAGGTCGACGGAGTCCTGGGCGGTGCCGATGTTGCCGCCAACGATCGGCGCGACGTAGGCGAGATCGCCGCTTGGGACTTTGACCCGGTAGATCGCTCGCTGGCCATTGGGGGGAGCGCCGGGCGCCAGGCGCTTGGTGGTGGTGAAGTAGAGGCGCGAGCCGTCCTCGGCGACGGCGATCTGGACGGGGCTGTCTCCGTCCACGTCGACGTCAAAGCCGGGGATCGCGCAGGTGACGCAGTCAAACGAGCCGGCGCCCGTGTCGTAGCGGTAGACGTCGTTGCTGTCGCCAAAACAGCTGGCCGGCTCGCTGTCGGCTGGCTCGAGGCGGCTGGCGGTGGCAAAGAAGGCGGCGCCGGGGATCGCTTTGACCAGGCCGGCCTCGCAGGAGGGACCGGAGAGCGGCGGGGCGGAGATGAGTCTGGTCTGCCCGGCGCCGATGTCGCGCAGATACAGCTGCGCGGGAGGAGCGCCGGAGACGCCGGGGGCAGCGCAGGGCCCGGTGTCCTGGCTGGAGAAGTAAAGCAGCGAGCCATCCTCGGAGACCCAGTGGGTCTGAAGGCCTTGCTGTTTGGCAAAGGTGTGGGGCACGCCGCAGGGAGAGACCAGGTTGCCGGGAAGCAGGCTGAGCAACTGCGGAGTGGCGGAGCCGAAGCCATAGACGTTGATTGCGGCGGCGGCGGCGGGATAGGCAGGGTCCAGGACGCCGCCTCTGAGAAAGCCGACGACGCGGCTGCCGTCACCGGAGACGCCGAAGGGGACGTCGCCGACAAGCTCCTGCGGCGCGAACGCCTGGAAGACGTTAATCGGAGAGGCGGCGGGGCCCAGGCGCCAGATCGCATCCTCTCCCGTCGTGCTGAAGCCGACGTTAAGGGTGATCATGGTGGAGAGGTCGTCGGGGCCGAAGAGGCCGATCCATCTCGAGCCGACCAGCTGATCGCGCGGCGGGGTGATCAGGCTGGTCTGCCAGCCGCCGGGAGTGCGCTCTGAGAAGTAGGTGCTGAAGAAGTTGCCGGTGGTGGAGATCGGGGTGCCACCGAAGATCTGGTAGGCGGCGCGGTTGCCGTCGTCGGAGAAGGCCTGGGAGACGCCGACCGGGTTGCCGGAGGCCTCGGCGATCGAGACCTGCTCCCAGGCGCGATCGGACCCGGGTGGGCCGGGGAACTCGTCGCTTTGGTTCGGCAGCTCCTCGGTGGCGAGGGTTCTGAGGGTCATGTCGGCGCCCGTGACGGGGGAGCCGACGCCGTTCTCCGCCACCAGGCGGTAGTGGTAGGTAGTGTCGGGTGAAAGGCCGGTTAGCTCCTCGGCGACCAAAGCGGTGAGTTCGCCAGAGCCTGCGGGGGACACCGGGGTGCTCTGGCCATAGGTCTGATCTGTGCCGTACTCGAAGCGGTAGGTGGTGGCGCTGTTGCGGGGGGTGACGCGACCGTTCAGCTGGGCGGTTGTCGTGGTGCGGACCGGGGCGCCGGCGGTCTCGGCCAGCGGCGGGGAAGGATCGGTGGTGAGGGTCAGCTCGTTGCTGATCACCGGGGTGGCGAATTTGCGCACGGCGACGATCCGCACGTGGTAGAGGGTGTTGGGAGAGAGGCCGAACGGGGGCGGCTCAAGCGTGGCGTCGATCGCCTGGGGGTCCTGCTGGGTGCCGAGGAAGACCTCGGGCAGGGAGTTCCATCTAACCCCGTCGGTGGAGTACTCGAAGTGGTAGCGGGTGGCGGGCGGGCCGTTGGGGTCGATCATCGCGTGGCAATCGGCCGAGGTCGCGGTGACGTTGTCGCAGGAATTAAGGCTGGCGGTGGGGGATGGGCCGGTGTTGTCGATGACGTAGACGCCGGAGCCGGCCTCGCCGACAGAGGCGGCGTAGAGGCGGCCGGCGGCGGGCTCGACGGCGATGCCGCGTGGAGAGCTGGCGACGTCGTTGGTGTTGTGGCGGTCGTCCTCGGCGCTGGGCGGGGCGCTGAGGCCGGGTGAGTTGAGCGGGCCGAATTGCTGGATGACGCTTCCGCGGGCGGCGTAGAGGACATCGGTGTCGGCACCGCCGCCGTCTGAGTCGGGGTCGATGGCGAGGCCGCGTGTACTTTCGCCAATGAGCCCCGGCTGGCCGGGGATGGTGGTGGTGACTGAGGCGCCGGCGCCGCCAAAGAGCGGTACGGCCCCGTTGGAGGCGAGGAGTTGGGGGACGTCTTTGGCGCCGAGGTCTCGCTGGAAGGTGATCGTGTAGGGGCTCGTGCCAAAGGAGACGTCGACACCGGACGGTCCGATCGAAGGCAAGGCCCGCAGAGCCTCTGCCACCGTGTCGATGGGGCCGATATTGCCATCTCCCCCCTCCCGACCAAGTGCGTCGAACGCCAAGTCGACCGTTGTCTCGCCATTGAAAGTGAGGCGGTAGGTGCCGGAGGTAGCGTCGATCGTGACCTGCTGTCTCTCGTTGACGCCGACCGCGATCGGCGCGAGAAAGCCGATCGGGGCGTTGACGCCCAGCGTGTCGTAGCGTTCGAGCTGATTGTTGTTGGTCGAATTGTCGGCGTAGAGGATGCCGCGCGAGTCGATTGCCACATGTGACGGAAAGCCCTCTCCGAACACCGCGGAAGAGCCGATCGAGTCCGGCCCCGAGCCGTCCAGGCCGTAGGTGTTGACGCGGTTGTTGGCGGAGTCGGCGAGGAAGACCGTGCCGGTGGCGGAATTCCCGTCGGAAGCGCTGACGGCGATGCCCTCCCCGGCGCCGATCTGGCCGGCGCCAGCCCCGGGGAGGCCGGCTTTGCAGACGTCGGTGGCCGGGCAGACCTCATATCCGGTTCCCGCAGTGGTGGCGTCGACATCGAAACCGAAGGAGTAGAGGAAGGCCCCAACCCCGTCATAGACGTTGACGCGGTTGTTGACGGAGTCGGAGACGAAGACGTTGCCGGTGTCCTGATCGACGGCGATCGCCCCGGCGTCGAAGCTGGTGAGGTCGAGGGCGCCGTTGCCGGCGGGCGTGCCGTTGCCTCCGGAGGCCACGGCCGCCTGGCACTCGGAGGAGACGGTGCAGATCTCATAGTTCTTGGCGGCGGCGTCGCCGCTGTCGCCGGCGCCGCCGCTCTGCACGACGTCGGCGCCCCAGGCGGAGATGAAGAAGTAAGTGTCGTCGGCGGTGTCGGCGGGGGTGCCGTTGTCGTCGCGGCCAAAGCGCTGGATGCGGTTGCCCGACTGGTCGATGGGGGGTTGGCAGCAGCGCGAATCGATCGCGTAGACGTCGCCGGCATCCGCGGGGCCGGCGCCGGTGTCGTTGACGGCGACGCTTTGGGGGGAGATGAAGAGGCCGCCGAAGTTGCCGTCCCGGCCTTGGTTGTTGCCATCGCCGCCGAAGAAGTCGACGGCCTGCTTGGAGGCGTTGGCGGCGGGGGCGAGGGCGAGCAGGGCGAGGGCAGTGATGGCGAGGGTGAAGACGGCGCTGAGGGCGAGGCTTGGGCTAAAGGCTGACTTTGGCCGGCGTGTCACTGGAATCCTCTCCTCGACGGCTGTTGCGATGGCGGGTGTGTTGTTCATGGTCAGTTGGTCACAGTGCGAGCCGGTCCCCGGACGGCGTTTGGAGCGCCGTCCGGGGATCCGGATCTGATCGGTCGGTTGGGCTAGCCAGTCACCGCCCAGGTGCCGAAGCCGGTGGAGGAGTCGCCAGAGCCATAAAAAAGAACCGCGCCAGCCGTCGCCGCGCCGTTGGCGGCGGCGAGGACAGTGTCGCCGGAAGACGACGCCTTCTTAATGAGGGTGAATAAGGCGGGAGTGCCACCCGCCTGGAAGATGCAGAGATAGCCGGAGTCGGCCTCTGGGTTGGCCGGCCCGGGAGCCGGGTCTACTCCGTTGTCGCAATTCGAGTTCGAGCCTCTCGGCGCGAGGTAAATCGTGTGACTACCGTCGAGTTCGGCGGCCAAGGGAATCGAAAATGAAATGGTCTCTGCTCTGCCGTCAGGAGCCAACCACGCCCCGGTCTCCGTCGAGCCGACCGGCAGCGTGCCACCGGCGGTCCACGGGCTGCCTCTGTCGCCTTTGACGCCGTCGCAGACGTAGTTGGTGCCGCTAACAGAGGTCAGTTTGACTCCGGCCTGATCGCCGCAGTTGCCGAAGGCAGACTCATCGGTGACGGTCACGCTTTGACCGTCGGCGCCTCTTGCTCCGTCGGCGCCTCTGGCTCCGGTATCGCCTCTTGCACCGGTGTCACCTTTGGCGCCGTTAGCGCCTGCGGGACCTGCCGGACCCGTAGCCCCGGGTTTGCCGGCGAACTGCTTGGCGATCGCTTTGACCTGGCTTTTCTGTTTGCTGTTCAAGCCGGCCGCGGCGAAAGCGGTGCCGGCGAGCGCGGCGACGAGCGCCACGACGGAAACGATCAGCCCGGCGGTGCCGAAGCGGTCACGGATTCGGTTAAACATCAGAGACTCTCTCCTTGTGTAGAGGCGGCGGGTCCCAACCCGGCCGGTCTTGACTTGAATAGGAGGGGTTGGGTGTTCACGCAGCTACGCCCTCCCCCGTCTTGTCGTTGGTTTGACTTGGTGCGTTGCTGTGCGAATGAAGTGGCTAGGGCTCGCCCCGGGCGCCCGGGGCGAGCCCTTGGCGTCGTCTGCCAGGGAGAGCAGGCGTTCGCCGACTGGGTGAAGACGGTGGATTCGTGAATAGGGTGGCTACTCGCCTTGAGCGGTGCCGGTGCGTCCCGTTTCACTGCGGATACCTCTCCCTTGTTTCCCGAGCCTTTCCCGAGGCTCGATCCCTGTGGTGCTGCCCCCGGTCCGTTTCCTACGGACCTGAGGCTTGTTCCCTGTGCGCCGTGGTGGTGGCGTGGATCGACTGTAGGGAACACAATTGGTGCTGTCAAGGTACTACAACGGTATTCCCTCGATATATGGCTCTACCTCGCCGTTTGCGCGCGGAAATTTTTCGCGCTTAAGGGCGACTTGGAGACACGCCGGCGCCGATTTGAGGCGCCGAGAGGGGCTCGGACAATTCAAGGTCGGTGTGGCGATCGCGACTCCGCGACCTGCCGATTCACAGGGTCGATTTTGAGTACCGCCGTGGTGGTACACTCGCCCCCATGGCGACCGTCAACCCCCGCGTGCAGGTGACCGTCGACCCCGAGCTGGGCGAGGCGCTGGCCACCATCGACCCGCATCCGGCGAGCAAGTCGCGGCTGATCCGCGACCTGGCGCTGCGCGGCGCGGAGGTGGCGGCGGAGGATCGAGGGCGACGCGAGGCGGCGAAAGAATTCTTCCTGAAGGTCGCCAGCGGCGAGATTGAGCTCGACCTCGACGCGGCGCGGCGTGCGCATGAGGAGCGCGAGGCCGAGGTCGAGTGAAGCCGTTCGGCTCCGGCCTGCCGCTGGTGATCGACACCTCGGCCTGGGTCCGTCAGCGCCAACCCGATGTGCTCGAACGCTGGCGCGAGACTCACAAGGCAGGTCTCTTCGCCTCCTGCCCGACCGCAGCGCTGGAGATTCTCTACAGCGGCAGAGACGAGGATGAGTTCGAGGCGCTGGACATGAGCCTGGCGGCGCTGCTCCAGGCTCCGGTCACCGCCTCGGCGTGCCAGGCCGCGCTCGGCGCCAGCCGCGAGCTGGGCGCCCGGCGGCGCATCCCGGCAGCCGACTACCTGATCGCGGCGGCAGCGGCGGAGCGGGGCTTCGGCGTCCTGCACCACGACCGCCACTTCGATCTTCTCGCCGAGGCGCTCGAGTTCGAGAGCGTGTGGATGAGAGCCGCGGCGACTGAATAACGGCGGCGCTTGGATCTGAGCGAAGTAGGCTGGTCCAGGGGATTATTAATTCGGTACGAGAGTGTCCACAGATGGCCGCAGGGGTGTACAATCCCGTTTACTTAAACAGGGTTGTCTGCAGCGAGGAGCACCCCACATGCCCCCCACCGCCTCTCCCCACGACAACGAAAACGACGCTCCCAAGCCGGATGACGAGCTTGGCGGGTTGATCGCCCAGGAGCGGCTGCCCTCCGGTCGCGAGGATTTGCCGGAGCCGCTGATCGCCCACTCCCAGCGCGAGCGGATCCTGATGGCGATGGCGGAGAGCTGCGCCGAGAAAGGCTACGGGGCGACGACGATCGCCGACATCGTCAGAGCGGCGGGCGTCTCCCGCGCGACCTTCTACGAGCTCTTCCGCGACAAGCAGGACTGCTTCCACGCGGCGATGGAGCTGTCGCTGGCCGACGCGATGGGGCGGATCGTCGAGGTCTACTCCCCCGACAAGCCGTGGGCGGTAATGGTGCGCGACGCGGCCGAGAGCTTCCTCGACCTGCTCGCGAGCCGGCCGGCCTTCGCCCGCATGGCGCTGGTCGAGGCGCCGTCCACCGGGGCGCGCGGCACCGAGCTGTACGCGTCCGGCAAGCGGGTGCTGCAGGCGCTGCTGGACCGCGGGCGCGACGATCCGATGGAGGATCCCGGCATCCCCTCCAGCGCCGGGCGCGCCGCGCTGGCCGCCGCCGAGTCGCTGATCGTCGGCCAGATCCTCGCCGGCAACACGGAGCGGCTGCGCGAGCTGCTTCCCGACGTCGTCTACATCACCACCGTCCCCTACCTCGGCCAGGAAGAGGCGCTCCGCCAATCCCGGGCGGCCGAGAAATCGCTGCGCGTAAAGGGATAGCCCGCGTGGCGAGAGGCGGGGGTGCCAGGGAAAAGCGGGGGTGGCGGCCTCCGCGGGGTCGCCATGGGCTGCCGCCGGAGGTGGTCGCCCGCAGCCAGCGGCAGCGGCTGCTGGCGGCGACGATCCGCGTCGTCGCGGAGAAGGGATACGGGCCGGCGACGGTCGCCGACCTGACCCGCGAGGCGGGGATCTCCCGCACCACCTTCTATGAGATGTTCGAGGACAAGCAGGCCTGCTTCCTGGCCGCCTACGACGCGGCGGTCGACGCGCTGGTGCGACGGGTGAGCGGCGCCTACGAGGCGGCGGAGGGGGACTGGCCGGAGCGGGCGCGGGCGGGGCTGGCGACGCTGCTGGAGGCGCTGGCCGCGGAGCCGGCGCTGGCGCGGCTGGCGCTGGTCGACGTCGGCGCGGCGGGGCCGGCGGCGCAACGGCGCTACCGGGCCGCGGTGCAGCGGTTGACGCCGCTCTTCGACGACGGGCGCGACTTCGCCCCCGGGGGGCGGGGGCTGCCGGCGAACGTCTCGCGGATGGCGATCGGCGGGGTGGCCGGCCTGATCGTCGACGAACTTCTATCTGGACGAGCCGAGCACTTGCCTGCAATACTCCCTGATGTTCTCTTCGCCGCGCTGACGCCCTATCTAGGGCCAGACATCGCCGCCAGGGAGGTAGCGGAGGCGAAGCTGTAGAGGGTTCCAGGAGGTTCTGGTACGCAGACAGTACAAGGGAGGCGTCTATTTAAAGACGCAAGTGTTCAAAGACACGTAAAATCCCTTGTTGCTCATGGATACACGCCGCAAAGCGCTGCTTGAGGCGATGGTGCGCGTCGTCGGCGAGAAGGGCTACAAAGCGACATCGGTCGCCGACGTGATCGAGGCGGCCGACACCTCCCGCTCCACCTTCTACAAACACTTCGACGACAAGCACGACTGCTTCCTCGCCGCCTACGACATGATCGCCGAGCGGGTGATGGGCGAGGTCGTGGCCAACTGCGACGGGCGCCAGCCGTGGCTGGCGCGGATGGAGCGCGGCCTGGCGACGATCGTCGAGCTGTTCGCGATCGACCCCTACCTGGCGCGGACCGCGGTGGTCGAGGTCGTCGCCGCCGGCGCCGACGCGCGGCGCCGCCACTGGGAGGCGCTGACCAGGCTCGCCGACTTCCTCGAGGACGGCCGGGCGCTGGGAGGGAACCGCGAGCTGCCGAACAACACGGCGATGATGGCGGCGGGGGCGGTCTCCGGGCTGATCTTCGACGAGCTGCAGGCAAGCCGCGCCGAAGCACTGCCGGGCCTCTTCCCCGACCTGCTCTTCGCGATGCTGGTCCCCTACCTGGGCCCTCAGGCCGCGGCGGAGGAGATGCGGCGGGCCGGGTCGACCGCGGCGCGGGGCTGAGCTCGTTAGCTCGTTCCACTGCGACCCGTTCCGCTGCGACTTATCCCTGACTGTCAGGGATAAGTCGCAGCGGAACGAGGTGGGTGGGGCTCAGGTTTCGTCGAGGCCTGGAATTGGATCGACGGGTAGCTCACCGTGGATCTCTGCCAAGCCGATCAGGTCGTTTCGGTCGCGAGGGCGGTCGCTGAGGCGCTTGAAACCGACGATGCTGCGCAGGCCGGCAACGAGGAACTCGACTTCCCCGTAATCCGCACGCATCGCCTCAGCCGCCACCGTGTCGAAATCGAGCGGAGGGACGCCGCCGCGCAGGACGTCAATCACTCCAGCGTCGGTCTTGGCACGCAGGTGCATCTGATCGAGCAAGTGCTCCTCGCGAAGCGGCGTATCGTCGCGATAACGACGACCGTGAAGGTCAGTCAGGGCAGCGAGGACACGGCGATCGTTCTGATCGTCGTCGGGAACAAGGAGATCGACGTCCTCGGTCGCGCGAACGAAGCGGTTCGCGATGACGGCAAAGCCGCCGATCACCACAAAGCGGGCTTCCGCGGCCACCATCGCCGCGGCAACGGCGTCTAGCTCAGGCTCCGGAACCACCGTCGGCCCGCTCCACCGCTTGAAGGATACGCGTGGCCTGTGCCGAGAGGTGCTGTCCGCGGCGCAATAGCTCGCCAATTGGCGTGTCGGGGGGAGGCGTTAGCGCGCGGCGCTTCTCAGCGTTCAGTTCCGCCCATTCCTTCTCGTGCCCAGGTTCGAGCATGGTTGGACGATTGCGAGAAGCCATGTTGTGTCAATGGTACGCCCGAGGACGGCGTTCGGATCAGCTCACGCTCCTCCGCCACGGTTGCCGCCGCCTCATAGACGACGCCCTTGGGTTCGAACACGGCGTCGATGTCTCGCGTTGCCCGCCGCTCGTCGAAGGCAAGGGCGATCGCGGCTCCGCCGACGACGTACATCTCAGCGCTGACGCCTCGGCGCTCCAACTCCGCGGCCAAGGCGGTGAGCGCGTCGACGATCTCTTCGCGGTTCATGTTCAGACGCGATGCAGGGAGCGCTCGGGGACGAAGACGCCACGCCGGCGGAAAGCCGCCGGGGCCTGAGCGATCGACACGGCGCGAAAGCCGGGTGTGTCGCTGACGAACCAGAAGCGACTCAGAAAGCGGCCTGGCTCGATCGACCACGCTGGGCGGCTCAACTGGTGGATGGCCGCCAGATGCTCGGCCAGCGCGCCGAGGTAGGCGTCATGGCGAGGGTCGCCGGTCGGCGCCGGCTCCTCCGCGATCGCCTCAGCCCGGGAGCCGTCGTCCCCGCGAAGGGCGAACTCGTCGAGAAACTCACGGGTGGCGTGGCGGAAGTCCTCCCCATCGAGGGTGCGCCGCGCCACGCCGGCGAGGGTCGCGGTCATTCGCCGCGCCGGCGGAGGGTTCGAAGCGAGCCAGTCCGATCGGGTTGTCAGCGGCTGGGCCATGGTGAGGGAATCGTAGGCGCTCGCTAGGTCGAGGCGGAACGGGGGGAGCCGCGGGTGGCGAGAAGAGTGGCGACGTCCTCCAGGTCTCGATCGCGACCGAATTCCCGCTTCAGTCGAATTAGGTCATCGAAGCCAATGGCGCGGATGCGGACGCCTTGGACGACGGCCTCCACCGCGCGCGGGCGCATCTCTTCGTAGGGGCGACCGCCCGGGATCTCACTGGGATCGAAGAGGTCAAGCCCCCCGGCGTTCGTGCGCAAGGTGAAGTTGCCACCGTTCAACAGGTCTTCGGGGTCGTGAGGATCGACACCGAGAAGGTCGTCGTCGACCTCGATGAGCTTGGCGTCGAGGTCGGTGAGCGCCGCGGCCAGGCGCTCCATGTTCTCCGTGTTCCAATCGATCAAGATGTCCACGTCGCGGTTGTTGCAGACGTGGCCATGAACGTTGACCGCGACGCCGCCGATCGTCAGGTACTCGACCTCGTGACGCTGCAGGGCCTCGAAGATCCGCACCGGGTCCAAGGGACCGCGGTCAAGCTCGGAGGGCAGGTCCTCAAGCATCGCTCGATCCTCGCGGCCGGCGAGCGGCCGCACCTCGGCCCGGGCCAGGCGGTCGCCGAAACGCATCCACTCGAACAGACTCTCCAGGCGCTGGGAGGGAGTGAGCTGGGCCTCGGCAGCGAGGTGAACGGGATCGGCCCGGCTGCCGGCAAGCGCGCGCAGCTCGACCGTGGGCTCGAAGCCGAGTGCCCGCAAGCAGGTGGCGAAGCGCTCGAAGGAAGGCGACTCATGGCCGTTCTCGATGCGGCTGATCGCCGGCGCGGCGATCCCGGTGCGAATCGCCAGCTCGCGCTGAGAGACACCCGCCCGGTGACGAGCCTCGAACAGAACCTGTCCGAGGACGGGACTGCCTGGATCTCCTTTGGCCATAACGAATACGTTAACGCATGGGTCAGGCGGCGGGGGAGATGCGGTGAGGCGCGGCGGCGATCTCGCCAGGTTGAGCGGGCGGAGCGATCGCGGCTGCGGCGGCCTTGGCCCCCTCGGCGCCGAGGTAGGGCTCGAGCAGGTACTCGGCGAGCTGGGGGACGAGGCCGGGGAGCATCTCGGCGACGCCGCTGAGGACGTTGGCGCCGACCAGGGCGGCGAGGTTCTCGACCAAGGTCAGCTCGGTCGCCGCGGGCAGGTCCTTGGCCGCGGGGTGCTCGCGGCGGCCGGCGCGCAGCAGCGCCGCGGCGCGCTCGGCGTCGGCGCGCTGGCGGGCGGCGACCTCGGGGCCGGCGACCCGCGCCTCGCGGGTGAAGAGGTGGGCCCGCTCGGGATCGGCGGCGAGGTGGGAGGCGACGGCGGTCAACACGGCGCCGACCCGCGCGGCCCACCCCTCGGCGGCGCCGGCGGCCTCCTCCCCGGTCCGCCACAGCTCCTCGGAAGCGGCATCGTAGGCGGCGAGCAGGCACGCCTCCCTGCTCTCGAAGTACTCATAGAAGGTCTTGCGGGAGACCCCCGCATGGGTGACGACGTCCTCGACGGTGAGCCGGGCGAAGCCCTCCTCGACCAGCGCCCTGGTCACCCCCGCCAGCAGGCGCCGGCGCTGGCTCTCAACCACGTCCGCCCGCGCAATCCGGTGGCGCCCCCGGGGCAGCTGCTCCATCCCTGCCTGAACTCTCCCGTACATAGCCATACAGAGAGAATAGACAGGTCCGTTTCCGGAATCAAGCCATCAGCCGGAGGATGTCGTGTCCTTGCTGGGCTCGTTTCTGTTCGCGTCGGACTTGTCTCTGTTCGCACCGGACGCCGGGGACTCGCTGGACGTCAGTTCTTTGTCGGGTTCGTCGCTCGAGTCGACATCGTCGATCGTCGCCACCGTCGCCGCGATCGCGAAGAAGAGCGTCGCCAGGACGAGGGCCGCGACGGCCTGCGAGACCTTGGAGAGGTTGCCGGCGAGCTCCCCGAGGGCTCTGACGAACTCCGATCCGCCGGTGAGCACCGAGGACTGCTGGGTGGTGGTCTCGGCCAGGGTCTGGCCCTGTCTCGGGCCAAGCTCGCTGGCGGCTTCCGCCTGCTCGCTCAGTCTTCTCACCGTTCTCTCTATCTGCTTGCCGATCGGCGCGTCGCGGTAGAGGGCGATGAACGCGAAGACGATGGTCGCGAGCCCGGCGACGATCGAGCCGATGATTACCGCTTCTGTCACTTTGGTGCCTCCTTTGGATTGATGTTCACGGCGCCAACTGCGCGCCGGCCTGCGCCAGCTGGAACGTGGCGTCCTGCACCCACGATGTGAAGCTGCCGGAGCCGCCGACGACGTGGCCGGTCAGCTCGCCGGCCCCGGAGAGGACCATCCCGCCCGAGTCGCCCGATCTGGTGAGGCCTTCGGTCGTCATATAGACGCTGCCCCACATCCCGGCCATGCTGGGGATGAAGAGGGGATTCATCAGCCCCGCGCACTGCATGTGCTGGGGGCCGCTGACCACTCCGTAGGAGGTGAAGAGGTCGCCGGCCTGGGCGGGCGCCGCGCGGCTCACCAGCAGGCCGCCGGACGGGGGGCCCGGGCGCGCCCGGTTGGTCGGCACGATCACGGCGATGTCGGCGACCGCCGCCGCGAGCGGCACGCGGGCGGGGTCGGAGCAGTAGGTGACGCGGCCGAGGATCCCTTTGGGGCCCGAGCGCGCGAGCGCGCCGACGCCGGTGACCACGTGGCCGGCGGTGGTGACCCCGGGCTCGCCCTCGCGGCTGATCACGCGGCAGCCGACGGTTCCGAATCTTGCGCCCTGGATGATTTTCTCGCCCGGCTGGAACTGCGGCTCGGGCTCGGGGACGATCAGCGCGGCCGGCTCCACGTCGGAGGGGAGCCCGTCACTCCAGCGGGCGAGGAAGTCGTGGCCGACGCCGGTCTCCCGCAGCGGCCGGAGGCGCTCACCGAAGCCAACCTCCAGCGTCTCCCCCACCTTCACCCCCTCCGGCTCGGCGACGATGCGCTCGTTGAGCAGGGCGACTGGCGTATCTCCCTCGGGCCCGCGGACGACGCCCGCGCCGAGCATGACCGGCTGCGCCAAGGTCGCATCGATCAGGCCCCTGCCCAGCTCGTAATCGCTCACCTCGTAATCGCCCTCCGCCACCACCTCTGCCTCTGCCCCGAAGCGCTCCGAGAGCGAACGGAAGTCCTGCGCCTGCTCGGCGACGAACGCCCGGCTCAACGCCGCCGCGGCCTCAGCGACCCGCGGAGACTCCGCGAACTCCTCGAAGCTCAACGGTCTCTCCAGGCCAAATCGATCTTCGGGGCCGGCGCGAAGGTGACGATGAGGCGCAACCTAACCGGGCAGAAGGGCCTCGGACGAGATTGCTTTGAACTTTTTTAGTATTTGGTACTTCTGTGAAGAAGCCCCGGTTGGATCTGCGAGTACCGAGACCGCGATCGGCGCCCGTTCCTTCTCGCGGCAGCTTCTTCGGGGGAGCTTGCCGGGGACACTGACCCGCAGGTTGCCCTTTTGGGCGATCTCGGCTTGAGCTGAGCGGTTTCGGGCGAGGCGTCGAGGGACTTGAAAAGTCCGAAAACTTAGGAGGCGGGGGGACAGCGAGGTTCCTAGCGACGCGCTAAGAGTCCGCGCACCGCGCGAGGCGACTCGCTCGCCGACCAGCTTGGGGCCGCCCTCGCTCTCGTACTTGCGGGAGCTCTCGACCCCCAGCGCCTGGCAGAAGTCCTCCTGGTGCAGGCGGACGGTTTTGCCTTCGCTCAGGGCGCGGTCGTAGCGCTCGACGAGGAGCATTGCCGTTTCGCCGACCCGGCGCGGCTCCGCGCTCGCGCACCTCATGCCGAGCCGAGCCCCGACTCTGAGACAGAAAGCCTCGTTCAGGACGGTCGCCGGCAGGCCGGAGATCGGGGTCTTGAGAATGTGCGTCGAGGGCCGGCCTCCCCTCGGCAGGCCAATCTGCCAGCCGTCCCCCACCACGACGGGGAGCTTGTCCTGGGCTCCCGCGAGGGAGAGCCGGTATTCGTCGGCGGGCCCGGCGTCCCGCGAAGCTCTCCCTCCGGCACCAGCCCCCCGAAGAAAGCCTTGACGTCGCGCTCGCCGAACTCGCCGCCGAGGGGGAGCGACTGGGACAGCGGCGGGTAGCCGGCCGCCGACCAGCCCCGGTCATAGGCGAAGGTGAGCGCCTCGCCGTCATCGACCAGCTCACCGGCGAGCCGGTCGAAGCACCAGACCTCAAGCGTGCGGCGCACTGCCCTCGACCTCTATTCGCAGGCCGACTGCCTGGGCGACGCGCAGGGCGCGGCCAAGCTCGACCGTGTCCTTGCCATGCTCCAGGTCGTGGACGAATCGCAGCCCCACGCCGGCGCTCAGCGCGACGGCTTCCTGGCTCAGCCCCCTGGCCCGGCGCTCACGCCGGATGGCCGCTCCAAACTCGGCTGCGTCCCTCAGTCTCATCTTCTCGAAATCGGTCATTGTCTTCCCGTACGGGAAGATGATCCTGCTTTCGGGCGATCTGTCAAGTTTCCTTCCCGTACGGGAAGATCCATGCGAGAGCGCCGGCGAAGGGTGCGCATTCTTCCCGAACGGGAAGATTTGTGGCCGCGCTACGCCAAAGTGCCGTCGGGCGCGAGCCACTCGTGCCGCAGACCGCAGACCGCGGCGATCCGCTCGTAGTCGCGGTCATAGTGGACGAGCGCCACACCGGCCTGCTCGGCAGCCGCGGCGAGCAGGAGGTCGGCGGGCGGGACGCGACGGTGATCGCCCTCGGGCGCCAGGGCCAGTTGCGTCTCTCGCGCGCAAGCCCACAGGCCAGCCGGCATCGGCAGCGACTCGAAGGCACCGAGGCGCTCGGCAACCTCGCGGGCACGGCGCTCGTTCGGGGCGAGGCGGGTCAGCTCCAGCACCACGAGATCGCAGACCAGCACCCGGCCGGCGGCGACCTCGGCGTTGAACCACTCGGCCAGGTGCGGGAAGCGGCGGTCGCGAGCCCAGGTCCAAACGCCGGTGTCGAAGAGGGCGGGGCCGTCAAGCTCGACGGGCCGGGGTGAGGCTGCGGCGCTCAGCGCCCCTCCCGGCCGGCGGCGACCTCCCGCGGAGTGCCGTCGACGTCACGCACCACATCGAAGCTCTGCAGGGCGCGGCGGCGAGCGGCGTCGCGCAGGGCGGCGTTGACGGTTTCGCTGAGCCCCTTGGTCCCCAGCTCACGGCGGGCGGCAGCAAGGGCTCGATCGTCTACATCAACCGTGGTGCGCGTCATTCGCATCAGTATAGGGCATCATTCGCCAGGCACAGCGAGGTTCCTTAGGAAAGCTGGTCAGCAAGGACGAGGTGGACGTCGTCGCGCTCGGCCGCCAGCTCGCGCAAGCGAGGGGAGAAGGCGGTGCGATCGAAGAAGTAGAGCTGGGCGCCCGGCGCTTTCAACTCGGCGCGGATCGCCTCCAGCTTGTCCAGCTCGCCCGCGTCGTGGACGTGGCCGGCGCTTTCCCGGTCCGGCCACTTGCACGAGCCGAGCGCGACGACCGCGCCCCGCTCGTCGACCGCGACGGCGTCGGCCTCATAGGTCCGGCTGTGCAGCCTCCCCTCCTCGCGGCGGCGGATCGACCCCCACCAGCGCCCGGCCTCAGCCGCGCCCTCCAGCCGGCGCAGCAGCCAGTCCTGGCAGACGCGCTCGAAGGCGTCCTCGGAGACGAACTTGTCGAGCTGGGGGAGGACCGTCTCCTCCAGGTAGCGGTCGGCATCGCGGCGGGACTGCAGGCGACTCTCCCGCGGCGCGACGAAGCGAAACCAGAAGCGCAGGAAGGGGTCGACGATCGCGTAGTGGACCTTGCGGCCCGACGCCTTGGTGACCGGGTAGCGGCGCTCCACCAGCGCCATCTCCTCGAGCGTCTCCAGGAACGGGCGGGCCTCCTCGGAGCGGCTCCTGCCGATCCGCTGGGCGATCTCGTTGAGGCGGGTGACGCCGCCGGCGATCGCGCGCAGACAGGACATGTAAGTGTCGACGTCGCGCAGGCGGCTCTCCTGGGAGAGGAGGAAACGCGGCTCCTCGCGCAGCAGGCCGTCGGGGTAGAGGACGGCGCGGCGGATCGCCTCGGCCAGGGTCGCGTCGGGGTCGATCTCCTTCAGGTAGTACGGGATGCCGCCGAACACCGCCCAGGCCCTGATCCGGTCCTCGACGCTCCAGTCCGGGACGAAAGCGCCGATCTCCGCCCAGGGGAAGGGCTGCAGGCGCAGCGAGCCGGTGCGGCGACCGTAGGTGGTCGCCCCATAGCCGACCACCGAGCGCTCGAAGAAACTGACGTCGGAGCCGGAGAGGCAGAGCAGCAGGCCGGCGTCGTCCTCGTGCTCGGCGATGAATCTGTTGAGTAGGGAGCCGATCTCCGGCTCCTGGCGGGCGATGAACTGGAACTCATCCAGAACGATCATCGTTTGCCCCTCTCTCAGCAGCTCCGAGAAGGCGGCGAAGGCGGCGCGCCAGCTGCTCAGTGGCTGCTCGGCGTAGAGCGAGCTGCCGGTGAAGTCGGCAAGCTCGGCCGAGAGGTCATCGAGCTGGTCCTGGCGGCTGCCCGAGGTCGCCTCGAAGTAGAACTGCCGGCAGCGCTCGCCGAAATGAAGTAGCAGGCGGCTCTTGCCGACCCGTCGCCGCCCGTAGAGGACGAAATACTCGGCCCGCCGCGACCCGAAGCGCTCGTCGAGCGCGGCAAGCTCATCGACTCGGTTGAAGAAAGCCATTATGCGGAGAAACTATAGCGTAGTTTACTAGTATATGACTTAGCTCTGAGGTTCCCACAGAACTGGCCAGCCAGCCAGTAGCATGCCGGGAAGTGAGCGATCGGGTGGAGACGACGGAGGCCGAGCGGCGGATCGAGGACGAGATGGTGCTCGAGCGCGAGCACTGGGTCGACGGGCCGCCGCTGGAGCTGTTCAAGGAGATGCGGGCGAAGTGCCCGGTGCACTGGACCTCCAGAGTCACCGAGCTTCCCCAGGCCGCCGGCTTCTGGTCTGTGACGACCGCCGACGACGTGCACGCGGTGAGCCGCGACTGGCAGACCTACTCCTCGGAGTTGGGCGGGGTGGTGGCGATCGACGAAGTCTTCCCGATCGAGCTGGCGCGGGCGATGTTCATCGGCATGGACCCGCCCAAGCACGACCGGATCAAGGCGCTCTTCCAGGCGGGCTTCACGCCGAAGCGGATCGCCGCGCATGAGGAGGAGATCCGGGAGATCGTCACCGGCACGCTGGACCGCCTCGAGGGGCGCGAGACCTGCGACCTGGTCAACGAGGTCGCCCAGCCGGTCGTCTCACGGGTGATCGGCAGCTTCATGGGCATCCCGGAGGAGGACGACCGGGTGTGGGCGGAGTTGATGAACGAGGCCCTGGCGGCCGGAGACCCCGACTACACGCCGGACGGGCCGCAGGGGGTCGAGCAGACGATCCAGGAGGCGATCGGCAAGATCTTCGAGCGCTGCACGGCGATGATCGCCGAGCGGCGGGAGAACCCGACCGACGACCTGACCAGCGTCCTCGTCCACGCCGAGGTCGACGGCGAGAGACTGGAGGAGCACGAGATCGTGATGGGCTTCTTCCTGCTCGTCGCGGCGGGCAACGACAGCACCCGCTCGACTTACTCCAGCGCGATGCGGGCGCTGATGGAGCACCCCGACCAGCGGCAGCTCCTGCTCGACGACCCCTCGCTGATCCCCGGCGCCGTCGAGGAGGCGCTGCGGATGTTCCCCGCCTTCGCCCACTTCCGCCGCACCGCGACCAGAGACACGGTGCTGAACGGGCAGGAGATAAAGCAGGGCGAGAAGGTGGTGATGTGGTACGCCTCCTCGAACCGCGACGAGACCCGCTACGAGGACCCTGACCGCTTCGACGTCCTGCGCAACCCCGAACACCAGGCCTTCGGCGCCGGCGGCCGCCACTTCTGCCTAGGCGCCGCCCTGGCCCGCCTCGAACTGAAAATCCTGCTCGAAGAGACCCTCGCCCGCTACCCGAACATGACCCTGGCGGGCAAGCCCGCCTTCATAGAGTCGGGCTTCCTAAACCAGCTGAAAACGCTCCCGGTCCGGCTCTCCTAAGCGGGATTCGTCGCCGCGACGATCCAGACGGAGCCGCGGCCGATTATGGAGCCGTCGGGCTGCTGCCAGGAGGCGTAGTGGTCGGCGAGGGCCTCGGCGATCTGCGGCCGGAGGCTCTCGCCGTGCTCTCCGTTGAGGCGGATCAACTCGGCGCCGGGACCGATCGCGAGCAGAGCGTCGACCGCCTCCTCCATGTCTTTGCCCATGAAGTAGTCGAAGTCACGCTGGTGCAGCTCGATCTCCTCGAACCCGGCCGCCTCGAGGATGCCGCGAGTCGTCTCGGGGTTGCCGAGGGAGAACGGCCCGGGGCCGCAGGTGTCGGCCTCGTACTCCTCGGGACGCGAGAGGAAGCGCTGGACCACCTCCTCCGTCTCCGCCCAGAACGGGCTCTCGGCTTTGCGCCGCCAGCAGATCTTGCGCAGGCCGCCGCCGGGCTTGAGGGCGCCGCGGATCGCGCGCATCGCCGGAACGGGCGCGGCGAAGAACTGCGTTCCCATTCGTGAGAAGGCGTAGTCATAGACGGGCTCCCACTCCGCCGCCTGCGCGTCGACGGTCTCGAACCCGACGTTCTCGACTCCCGCTTCGGCGGCCTCGCGGCGGGCGTCCTCGATGAAGCGCGGGGAGGAGTCGGTGCCGAGCGCGAAGCCTTCGGGGCCGACCAGCTCAGCCAGCTGCTGAGTCGTCTCGCCGAACCCGCAGCCGACGTCGATGCAGCGCCCGCCCTCCGGTGGCGGGAAAAGGTCGAAGGTCGCCTCGGTGACCTCGTCCAGCGCCCCCACGAACACTTTGCGGTTCTTCTTCCACCGCTCGTAGAGAACCGTGTCCCAGGCCCGCACAGCCTCCGCGTTGCCCGGCGCGGCAACACCCGCGTCTTGCAGTTCAGCCATCGCACGCAGGCTACTACGGCAACTTTTCGGCGTGGATGGCGAGACGAAGCGCGCCCGACAGGATTCGAACCTGTGACCTTCGGTTTCGTAGACCGACGCTCTATCCAACTGAGCTACGGGCGCGGGTTTGCCGGGACTAACCCGGACGGGCGATTCTAGGGGCTGATCAGCGGCCGTGGAACTCGGCGTGGCCGGGGCCGCCGTGGTCGGGAAGGTGTCGAGGGTAAGCACCGCGAGCCCTTATTCCTCTCCACCCGGACGGCACTCATGTCTTCAGCGCCGGACAGAGACTGAGACCGGCCGGCCGCAGAGCGCGGCGGACTCGTCTGTCGAACGAGGCGAGCGTGGCATCGTGGGCGGCCGCGGTGGCAAGCGCGAACCCGTCGGCAAGACTGATCCCCAAGCTCCGGTTGCGCGCCGCGTCGCGGGCGATCACGGGATCCGCCGTCACGACGCGGATCCGCAGAGCGGCAATGGCATCGATCGCGGCACGCAAGGTGCGTTCATCCTCGGCGGGCCTCACCAGCGATTCGGCGTAGTTGATGGATGAGAGAAGCAG
>DATMBX010000093.1:0-3977 GCA_035558955.1 Solirubrobacterales bacterium
GCTCGGCGGCGATCGCTATCTGATCGTCACCAACTCCGCCAACCACGCCACCGACCTCGCCTGGCTCGGCCGCTGGAGCCGCGACTTCGACGTTTCCGTCCGCGATGTCGCGGACCGCTACGCGATGCTCGCCGTGCAGGGGCCAAACGCGCGGGGGATCGTCGCCGCCACGCTGAACATCGACCTGCCGCCGCGGATGCGTGTCGCCGCCGAGCGAATCGGCGCTCGCCCGGGGCTCGTCTGCGGCACCGGCTACACCGGCGAGGACGGTGTCGAGCTGCTCGTTGTCCCAGAGGTCGCGACGGCGATCTGGGCCGAGCTGAGCGATGCGGGCATCGTTCCCTGTGGGCTCGGCGCCCGCGACACGCTGCGGCTCGAGGTTTGCTTCCACCTGCACGGCAACGACCTGAGACCGGAGCGGAACCCGATCGAAGCCGGCCTTGGCTGGTGCTGTGTCGAGGCGACTGGGTTCGTCGGCGCCGAGGCGGTCGCCCGGGCACGCGCCGAGGGGCCGGCGGAGTTGCTGGCGCCGTTCACGATCGAGGGCAAAGGTATCCCCCGTCCGGGCAACGAGGTGCTGGTGGATGGGGAGACGGCCGGTGAGGTAACCAGCGGGACCTTCTCTCCCTCTCTCGAAATGGGAATCGGAATGGCCTATGTGCGCGCCGCCCTCGCCGAGCCGGGAACCGAGGTGGAGATCGACGTGCGCGGCAGATTTCGCCCCGCCCGGATAGCTTCCAAGCCCCTCTACCGGAAGGAGAAGTGAGCTTGGCCGACGCGAACTACCCAGATGAGCTGCTCTACCACGACCAGCACGATTGGGCCCGGCTGGAGGGGGACGAGCACGCCGTCTTCGGCATCACCTGGTACGCGCAGGACAGCCTCGGCGAGGTCGTCTTCTACGACCCCCCGGAAGTCGGCGCGACGGTCGACAAAGACTCCTCCTACGCTGAGGTCGAGTCGGTCAAGGCGGTCTCCGACGTGATCGCGCCGCTCTCGGGTGAGATCGTCGAGGTCAACGACGCGCTGGCCGACGCGCCCGAGAAGGTCAACCAGGACCCCTACGGCGAAGGTTGGCTGGTCAAGGTCAAGCTGACCTCCGCCGCCGAGGCCGAGGGTCTGCTCAGCGCCGAGGAATACCGCAAGCTGCTGGAAAACGGCTGAGGTTGCGCCGCCCCCGGCTTGCGTAGCCTTAGCCGGGTGACCCGCTACACCTCAGCGACCCCCGCCGACCGGGCCGAGATGCTCGCGGCGATCGGCGTCGACTCTCCGGCGGAGCTGTTCGATCAGATCCCCGAGCCATTGCGCCTGAGCCGCCCGCTGGAGCTTCCGGCGGGGATGAGCGAGGCCGAGGTCTACGAGCGCTTCGCTGCCCTCGCCGCTTGCAATGCCGACGCCGAGCAGGAGGTTTGCTTCGTCGGCGCCGGGATGTACGACCACTACGTGCCGGCGATCGTCGACGCGATCACGCAGCGCTCCGAGTTCCTCACCCCCTACACGCCCTACCAGCCGGAGATCTCCCAGGGGGGGCTGCAGGTGATGTTCGAGTTCCAGACGGCGATGTCGGAGCTGACCGGCCTGCCGGTGTCGAACGCCGGGCTCTACGAGGGCCCCTCGTCGGTCGCTTCGGCGGGCTATCTGGCGATGGGCGCGACGAAGCGCCACCGCTTCGTCGTTTCCCGTGGGGTTCATCCCCACAGCCGCGAGACGCTGGCCACCTACTCGGAGGGTTATGGGGCTGAGGTCGTCGAGGTTGGGTTGGAGGGTGGGCTGACCGATGCGGCTGCTCTCGCCGGCGCGGTGGACGGGGAGACCGCCGCCGTCTTCCTGCAAAGCCCCAACTTCCTCGGCTCGGTCGAGGACGTCGAGGCGCTCGGCGCGGCCGCCAGAGAGCACGGCGCGCTGCTGGTCGTCGCCGTCGACCCGATGACCTTGGGGGTTCTCAGGCCGCCGGGCGAGCAGGGCGCTGACATCGCCCTCGGCGAAGGCCAGCCGCTCGGCAACCGGCTCGATTTCGGCGGGCCGTCCTTCGGCTTCTTCTGCGCGACCGAGGAGCAGATTCGCCGCATGCCGGGGCGGATCGCGGGGGAGACCGACGACGTCGACGGCCGGCGCGGCTTCGTCCTCGCCCTACAGACGCGGGAGCAGCACATCCGCCGCGAGAAGGCGACCAACAACATCTGCACCGCGCAGGCGCTGAACGCGCTGGGGGCGATGGTCCACCTGGCCTGGCTCGGCCGGCGCGGCTTCCGCGAGCTGGGCGAGCTGTTGGCCCAGCGAACCGCCTACGCGCGGGAGCGGCTATCCGGGGTCGAGGGCGTCGAGCTCTTGCACGAGGCGCCGGTTGTGCGCGAGTTCGCGGTCCGGCTCGGCGCGCCGGTCGACCGCGTGCTGGAGCGCTGCGCCGAGCGCGGCATCGCCGCCGGCTACCCGCTCGGCCGCGAGTACCCCGAGCACGAGGACGGCCTGCTGGTCGCGATCACCGAGCGCCGCACGAAGGAGCAGATCGACGATCTCGCCGACGCCCTCGGCGCCGCCGTCTCGGCCGAGTTGGTGGCGGCATGAACGAGACACCTATGCAGCGTGAGCGTGCGGTCACCATCTTCGAGAAGTCGAAGCCCGGGCGTCGCGCCGCCGCGCTTCCAGCAGCGGGCGTGCCGGAGAAGCCGCTCGAGGAGCTGATTCCGTCTCGCCTCCTGCGCCCCGAGCCGCCGCGTCTGCCCGAAATCGCCGAGCCGGAGATCGTCCGCCACTACAACCGCCTCTCGCGGCGCAACTTCGACCTCGACACGGGCTTCTACCCGCTCGGCTCGTGCACGATGAAGCACAACCCGCGGCTCAACGAGCGGGTCGCGGCGCTGCCCGGCCACGCCCGCCTGCACCCGGCGCAGGATCCCAAGCGCGCCCAGGGCGCCCTGGAACTGATGTGGCTCCTGCAGGAGTCGCTGAGTGAGATCTGCGGTCTTCCGCACGTCAGCCTCCAGCCCTCGGCCGGCTCTCACGGCGAGCTGGCCGGCCTGCTGTTGACTCGCGCCTTCCACGCCGACCGGGGGGAGACGCGGACAAAGGTGCTCGCTCCCGACACCTCGCACGGCACCAACCCTGCCTCGGTGACGATGGCTGGATACGAGGCGGTCAAGGTCGCCACCAACGAGCGAGGCGGCGTCGAGATGGACGACCTGCGGGCCAAGATCGACGACGAGGTCGCCTGTTTGATGCTGACCAACCCCAACACCCTCGGCCTCTTCGACGAGAACATCGCCGAGATCGCGGCGCTGATCCATGGAGTGGGAGGGACGCTCTACTACGACGGCGCCAACCTCAACGCGGTGATGGGCCACTCGCGGCCGGGCGACATGGGCTTCGACATCGTCCACGTCAACCTGCACAAGTCCTTCAGCCAGCCGCACGGCGGGGGCGGGCCGGGGGCGGGGCCGATCGCCGTCTCCGAGCGGATCGAGCCCTTCCTGCCGCGGCCGCAGGTGGTGCGCCGCGAGGGTTCGAACGGGTCCGGCCCCTCATACTACCTCGATCACGAGCGACCCAAGTCGATCGGCCGCCTGCGCGGCTTCCAGGGCAACTTCGGCGTCTTCGTCCGCTCCTACGCCTACATCCTCAGCCTCGGCGCCGACGGCCTCGCCGAGGCCTCGGAGACGGCGGTGCTGAACGCCAACTACCTCAAGGCGCGCCTTGCCGACGGTCGCGCCGGCAAGCGCCTGCCGATCGCCTTCGACCGCCACTGCATGCACGAGTTCGTCCTCTCCGGCAAGCCGATGAAGAAAGAACTGGGTGTCGCCACCCTCGACCTCGCCAAGCGCCTGCTCGACTTCGGCTTCCACCCGCCGACCGTCTATTTCCCCTTGCTCGTCGAGGAGGCGCTGATGATCGAGCCGACCGAGACCGAGACCAGGGAGAGCCTTGACGCCTTTGCCGACGCCGTCGAGGAGATTTTGGCCGAGGCCGAGAGCGACCCCGAG
>DATMBX010000094.1:0-26576 GCA_035558955.1 Solirubrobacterales bacterium
CCGATCAGCGAGGAGACGGCGACCGAGTTGAACGAGGCCATGCAGGATGTGGTCAGCAGCGGCACCGGGACAAACGCGGCGATCCCCGGCGTCGCCGTCGCCGGCAAGACCGGCACCGCGGAGACGCCCTTCAACGAGGACTGTGGCGGCGGCAGCGACGAGAACCAGGCATGGTTCATCGGCTTCGCGCCGGCCGACGATCCGCAGATCGCGATCGCCGCGACCGTCGAGTGCACCACCCAGTTCGGCGGCGACGTCGCGGCGCCGATCTTCCGCGACGTCGCAGAGACGATCTTGAATGGAGCCGAAGAGTGAGACGAGGAGGCGGCAATAGTGGCTGAGGTGAGCGAGGGCAGCGTCGTCGACGGTCGCTATCGGGTGCTGCAAAGACTCGGGTCGGGCGGGATGGCGGACGTCTGGTTGGCCGAGGACGCGCACCTTCAGCGCCGGGTCGCGCTGAAGGTCCTGCACAGTCGCTTCGCCCAGGACCGCGAGTTCGTCGAGCGCTTTCGCCGCGAGGCCGAGCACGCCGCCGGGCTCCAGCACCCCAACGTCGTCGCCGTCTTCGACCGCGGCGAGTTCGAGGGCGCGTACTACATCGCGATGCAATACGTGGAGGGCAATTCGCTGAAGGCGCTGATCGACGCCGGGCTGTCGCCCGAGCAGGCCGTCCACCTCGTCCGGCAGGTGCTGGAGGCGGCCCGCTTCGCCCACCGGCACGGGATCGTCCACCGCGACCTGAAGCCGCAGAACGTGATCGTCGACCCCGAGGGCAAGGCGGTCGTCACCGACTTCGGCATCGCCCGCGCCGGGGTGTCGGAGATCACCCAGGCCGGCTCGGTGATGGGCACTCCGCACTATCTCTCGCCGGAGCAGGCGCAGGGAATGGACGTCACCCCGGTCTCCGATCTCTACTCGATCGGCGTGATCCTCTACGAGGCCCTGACCGGGCGGGTCCCGTTCGAAGCGGACTCCGCCGTCGCGATCGCGATGAAGCAGGTTTCCCAAACTCCGCAGCGGCCCAGCTCGATCGATCCGAAGGTCTCACCCGCACTCGACGCGGTCGCGATGCGAGCCCTGGAGAAGGACCCCGGGCAACGCTTCCAGAGCGCCGACGCCTTCATCGCGGCCCTCGACGCGGCGATGAAGGAGCCCGGCGCGCCGGGCGGCGGGACCGCTGCCTTCGCCCCGCTGCCGCCGGTCGTGGCGACACCCGCGGAGGGAGAGGAGGCGGAGGAGCGCCGGGAAGAGCAGCGGCGCTGGAATCGTCGCTGGCTCCTCGTGCTGCTGGCGATCCTGATCGGGGCCCTGCTCGGCTTCGCCTTGACGCGCGACGACACGACCGAGGTCCCAAGCGTGACCGGCAATCAGCTCAGCGTGGCGATCTCGCTGCTGCAGCAGGACGGCTTCGAGGTCGGCGAGGTCAACAGGGTCGAGCGCGACGCGCCGCTGAACACGGTGCTCGAGCAGGATCCGGCGGCCTCCCCCCCGAGCAAGCAAGCGGAGCTCGACTGCGCCTTTCTCACCCTCTTCTGCTCGAAGCCGGAGGTGACGCTGACGGTCAGCGCCGGGCCGGGGAGCGCCAAGGTGCCGAGTGTCGCCGGGCTGGAACAGGACGTCGCGCTGCGGAAGCTGAGAGACGCCGGCTTCGCGCCGCAGCTGCAGACCCTCAACTCCAAGACGGTCGAAAAAGGCCTCGTGATCCGCTCCGACCCCTCGGGGGGGACGACGCTGACCCGCGGCTCCCCGGTCACCGTGTTCGTCTCGCTTGGGAAGAAGCTGGTCAAAGTGCCGGTGCTGGTCGGCACGCAGCGCTCGGTCGCGGTTCAGCAGATCCGCGGCCGCGGGTTGACGCCCAGCGTCGAGGAGGAAGAGAGCTCGGCGCCCGCCGGGGAGGTGATCCGCCAATCGCCCAGCGCCGGCTCGGAGGTAGAGCCCGGCTCGACGGTTTCGATCGTTGTCTCCAGAGGTGAGGAGCAGGTGTCGGTGCCGAACGTGATCGGCCAGCTCCGCCCCGACGCCGTGCAGGCCCTGCGCGATGCCGGCCTCGTCCCCTCCGTACAGGAGCAGGAGACAGACGTTCCTTCCCAGGTTGGCCGGGTCACGGACCAGTTCCCCCCGCCGGGGTCGAACGTGACGAGCGGCACCGAGGTGAACGTCGTGGTGGGCAAACAGGCGAGCGGGTCGGTCACGACTCCACCCACGACCCCGGATTCGCCGTGAAGGTCGCGGTTCTCTCCGGAGGGCGCTCCTCCGAGCACGAGATCTCCTTGCGCTCGGGCGAGTCTGTCGCCCGAGGCCTCGAAGAGGCCGGCCACGAGGCGCTGCGGGTGGTCATTTCGCGCGAGGGGGAGTGGGCCTGCGACGGCGAGCAGGTCCTGCTCGTCCCAGGCCGCGGCCTGCTCGCCGCGGACGCCGTCTTTCCGGCGCTGCACGGCCCCTTCGGCGAGGACGGCAGCGTCCAGGGCTTGCTCGAGTGGCTCGACCTTCCCTACGTCGGATCAGACGTGCTCGCCTCGGCGAGCTGCATGGACAAGCTGACCTTGAAGCGACTCTTCGCCCAGGCCGGATTGCCCCAGGTAGCCTTCGCCGAGGCGGGAGAGGAGGGTTGGCGCGAGCGGGTCGCTGCCATGGGCCTCCCGCTCTGGGTCAAGCCGTCGCGCCTTGGTTCCAGCGTCGGGATCAGCCGAGTGGCGGCGCTGGAAGAGCTCGACGCCGCGGTCGAGCTGGCCACCCGACACGACCCCCGCGTGATAATCGAGGCTCACGCCGCCGGCCGCGAGGTCGAGTGCTCGGTCCTGGGCAACGACGCGCCCGAGGCATCGCTGCCCGGGGAGGTGATCGCCCAGGCCGAGTGGTACGACTTCGAAGCGAAGTACGGCGAGGGCGGGATGGAGTTGACGGTTCCCGCCCCGATCCCCGAAGAGCAGGCCGCCCGCGTCCGCCAGCTCGCGCTGGAGGCCTTCCGCCTAGCCGGCTGCTCCGGCCTCGCCCGCTGCGACTTCTTCGCCGACTCAGGCGGCGAGGTGCTGGTCAACGAGGTCAACACCATGCCCGGCTTCACCGAGACCAGCGTCTACGCAAAGCTCTGGGAGGCGACCGGCATTCCCTATCCGGACCTCTGTAATCGCCTGGTGGCGCTCGCCCTCGAACGCCACGCCCAAGCCCGCTCCCACGACTTCTAGTCGCGCAGCTCTATGTCGCTGATTTCGACCTGATAGCGACCCGGTTGGTCGCGGGCCTCTGAGGCATTGGTGAACCAGAGCAGGAAGTAGGTGGAGGGACGCGTCACGTCGAGGGAGATCTCCTGCCTTTCCGCGGCGTCGGCTGTCTCGCCCACGGGCGGGCCCCAGCCCTCCAGGTCGCTCGGCGGCCCGGCGGAGGCGGCGTAGACCGCGGCGTCCCAGCCGAGGGTCGGGGTGCGGACCACCATCTTGCTCGGCTTGGCCGGGGAGGAGGCGGTGACGTAGATGCCGATGCCCGCATTGGGGCCGCTCTTCGTCCCGCCCCAGAGCTCGTCGTCGTAGTGCTCGCTGCCCCAGGCCGTGCCGCTCGGGTTGCCGTCGCGGGCGAGGCTGACGGTGGCGCTTCCCTCTTCGCCGTCGCCTTGCGGGTCGTAGTCGGTGGCGGAAGAGATCGGCACCGGCTTGCCGCTGCCCTCCTCGGCTCCGCCGCCGCCGAAGGTCCCGCTGGAGATCAGCTGAACGACCCCCAGCGCCGCCGCCGCAATCAGCAGCAGCACGATGATCGCCGTCCAGCTCCAACGCGTCCTGCCGGAGAGCTCTCGCTTGGGCGGCGGCACCGCGTCGAGTACTCCGGTCGCCTCCTCGACCGTCGACCCCGCCCGCGCCGCCTCCACTTCGAGGGCGGTCGAGAGGTCGTCGATCATCTCGCCGACCTGCTGGTAGCGCTCCTCGGCCTTCTTCGCCGTCGCCCGTTCCACCACCAACGCCACCGCCGCGGAGACTTCGGGCCGCCGCCGTTGCACGTCGGGGAGCTCCTCGTTGACGTGCTTCATCGCCACCCCGACCTGGCTGTCGGCGTGGAAGGGGACCTGCCCGACCAACATCTCGTAGAGGACGACGCCGAGGGAGTAGATGTCGCTGCGTGGGTCCGCGCCCTGTCCCATCGCCTGCTCGGGGGCCACGTAGTCGGTCGTCCCGAGCACCCGGCCGGTCGCGGTCATCCCGGATTGCTCGAGCTGGCGGGAGATGCCGAAGTCGGTCAGCTTCGCGCGCCCTTCGGTGTCGATCAGGATGTTCTGCGGCTTGATGTCGCGATGGACCATGTTGCGGGCGTGTGCGACCGCGAGGCCGCGCGCGACCTCGATCGCGTAGGCGATCGCCTCCTGGGTGTCGAGCGCGCCGACCCGCGCGATCCGCTGCTTCAGCGTCTCCCCCTCGACGTACTCGAAGACTATGTAGGGGTGGCCGGCGTCCTCGCCGGCGTCGATCACCGAGACGACGTTTGGGTGGGAGAGCTTGGCGACCGCCCGCGCCTCCTGGCGGAAGCGCTCCAGCTGGTCGGCTTGCTCGGACATCTCCCGGTGCATCACCTTCACGGCGACCGGCCGGTCCAGGGTCTCGTCGTTGGCGAGGAAGACTGTCGACATGCCGCCGCTGCCCAGCTTCGCCTCCAGCCGGTAGCGGCCGGAGAGCACCGTGCCGATCATCTGTGAGCTGGTTGAGCGCGCTTCCATCGGGTGTCTCGCCCGAGGGTATCTTCCCGCTCCGCTGCGACTTATCCTCGCTATACAGGGATAAGTCGCAGCGGAAGGGGTGTCTAGCGCCGGCGGACCGTGCGGGGCGGGGCGGTCGCCCGGCCGATGCGCTTCGCCGTCGGGTAGTGGCGGCGGAGGAGGTCGAGGGCGCTGTCCTCGTCTTCGGCGGGGACGACGGCGCAGAAGCCGCAGCCCATGTTGAACACGTCGTACATTTCCTCATCGCCAACGCCCCCGCGCTCGGCGATCAGCTCGAAGACGGGTGGGACTGGAAGCGGATCGTCGATCTCATAACCGACATCGGCGGCGAGCCGGAGCAGGTTGCCGAGCCCTCCGGAGGTGATGTGGGCGAGGCCGCGGACTTCGACCGCGGAGCGCAGCAGCTCGACGATCGGCTTGACGTAGATCTCGGTCGGCTCCAGGAGGACGTCGCCGAGCGGCCGCCCCAGCCGTCCTCCCGGGTCGTCTTCGAGCGCCAGGCCCTCAAGCGCCGAGCGGGCCAGGGTGTAGCCGTTGGAGTGGATACCGGAGGAGGGGAGGCCGATCACCGAATCGCCCGGCTCGACGGAGGAGCCGTCGACGACCTCATCGAGGGCGACAGTGCCGAAGCAGGCGCCGGCGACGTCGAAGCCGCGCACCATCTCGCCAAGCTGCGCCAGCTCCCCGCCGGGGATCTCGACCCCGGCCAACTCGGCGCCGCGCGCCAGGCCCACCCCGATCGCCTCGCAGACCTCCGGATCGGCCCTCTCGATCGCGATGTAGTCGAGCATCGCCATCGGCTCGGCGCCGACGCAGATCACGTCGTTGACGTTCATCGCTACGCAGTCGATGCCGACGGTGTCGAAGCGGCCGAGCTGCTCGGCGACCAGCAGCTTCGTGCCGACCCCGTCGGTGGAGAGGGCGATCCCGGTCCGCTCGTCGATCCGGATCACGCTCGCGTAGTGCCCGGGCAGCGGCACCTGCCGGGAGGGACGGTCGAGCCGGATCGCCCCCAGCGCCCGCACCAACCCGGCGACCGCGGAGTCCGCGGCCCCTTGATCGACTCCGGCCTTTGCGTACGCGTCTTCGCTCACGCCGGCGATTCTTTCAGTCGGTCGACGAGGTCGGGTGCCGGCTCAAACAAATGCCGACGCCCCCTGCGACTCTGAACCAGCAGGCCGCGACGCGCCAGCAGGCGCAGGTCTGTGCGGGCGGTCTCATGGCTGACCCGATGGCTTTTCGCATGGCTGTCAAAAGAATGGGCGATGTCGGGGTGACGCACTGCGTCAGTAAGGAGGGCGAGTTGCCTGCCGTTCAGGTAGTCGGTCCCTTGGAGGAGCTTCTCGATGTCACGGACCTCGGCGGTCTTGCGTTTGAGATAGACGTGGAGGTCGTCGATCGCTTGCTCGATCGTGTGCAGCTGATGCATGAGGAAGTAGGTCGTGTCGCCGCCATCGGTCTCCGTTTCCATGAAAGCGCGGGCGTACTGAGCCGGGGCGGCGCGAATGAACCGTGAGATCGGCAAGTACTCGGCCAGCCAGTAGCCCCGCGTCCGCATCAACCAGAAGAAGAGGATTCGTGACGTGCGGCCGTTACCGTCCTCGAAGGGATGGTCGTAGGCGAGCCAGAAATGCAGAAGAATCGCTCGGATCACGGGGTGGATGAAGCGCTCGTCATCGTCCCCCTGATTGCCGAATTCGCAGAGCAGCCGCATTCGCTCCGGGAGTTGGTCAGCTGGGGGAGGTATGTGAATCGGCGTCCCGTCGTCGCGGTCGAAGACAGCCACCCGCGGCTCGTCGGGTCGCTGCAGGCGACCGGCGGCTGAAGGATCGTCGAGAGTTCCTTCGGTGACGATTCGATGCAACTCCAAGATCGACTCTGGGCTCAGCACGTCACCCATCTCGTCGCGCATGAATTGAAGTGCCCTGTAGTTGTTGGCGATCATCCGCTCGCTGCGGTCTTTCGGCTCGCGCCCGCTCCGCAGCAGTTCCTTGGCGACGATGCGGGAGGTCGTCGCGCCCTCCAGCTGACTCGACCGGATCGCCTCCTCCATCAGCGAGTTGACGAGGAATCGCCGCCCGGCCCTGCGCTCGGAGGTCACCACCTCATCCATCGCGATTTCGCCGCTGCACCTCTGGTCGATGTAGCGCAGGCGACGAAGCATGCTGTCCAGCAGTCCATAGCTGAACGGCTCTCCATCGGCATCGGTTAGCGGCAGCTCGCGCTGGTCGCTTTCTCGGGCGGCTTTGATCTTGAGCCACCACTGTTCGCTGGACAGGTTCTGGGGGGGGTCGAGCCGCCGGAGCTTGTCCCAGTGGAGGTAACGGTTGCTTGTCCGTGGATCCGTGGGCGCCCCCACCGCGGCCATCACTTCATCGCCACTGAGTCTGGCAAGCAAGTCCGAGATCGACGGCGCCTTCTCTATGAACATCTCAACTCCCAATCAACTCCAAGTTTCTCCAAGATTTGGAGTTGTAGCACAAACTCCCAATCAACTCCAAGTTTCTCCAAGATTTGGAGTTAGCTCTATGAGCGTAATTTCGCAAGAACCGCGGCGGCGAGGGCGCCGCGGTAGGCGGCGTAGGGCCAGAGGGCGCGATCGCGCTCGACCTGATGGATCAATCGCTGGGAGGCGAGGGTGGAGGCGAATGACGCCGCCGCGCCGACTGCGAGGGTGCGGCGAAGGCTCGGGGAGGCGCCGCGCTGCGCCAGGCGAGCCCCCTTCAGGGCGCTGGCGCCGACGATGATCGGCAGCGCCACGGTGCGGGAGAGGAGGTTCGCCTGGTCGCGGGAGAAGCCTCGCCAGCGCGCCGCGGCCAGGGTCGCGCCGTTGCGCGAAACCCCCGGCGCCAGTGCCGTCGCCTGGGCGACCCCCAGCGCCAGCCCGTCCCGCCAGTTCACCTCGCCCCGCCCGCGCTTTTGGGGGTGGCGGTCGGCGAGGGTCATCGCCGCGGCGCCGGCCAGCAGGCCCATGGCGGTTGCTCCCGGCCCGCCCAGGCGCCGCTCGATCGGGCGCTCCAGCGTGTAGCCGACCACCGCGGCCGGGGCGAAGGAGAGCGCCAGCGCCCCCGCGCGTCGCAGGTCGAAATGGCGAAGTTCCTCGGCGATCACCCGGCGCTGGCCGATCAGCAGCGCCGCCGCCGCGCCGGCGTGCAGCGCCACCTCGAAGCTCTTGCGCACCTCCGGGTCGACCGCCTCCCAGTCCCACCCCGCCAGCCAGGGGACGAGGACGATGTGGGCGGAGCTGGAGACCGGCAGCAACTCCGCCGGGCCCTGGACGATCCCCAGCGCTACCGCCCGCCGGGCTGGGATACCTCCGTCGGTCGCCGCGTTCAAGCCCCGCCGGAGCGGGCGGGCTCCGGCTCGACCGGCGCTCCCGGCTCCTCGTCGTCGGAGCCGCCGTTTCGATGCCGTCGCACCAGCAGATAGACGACCAGCACGACAGCCGCTGCCACCACGGCGTAGTCGATGTAGTGGAGCTTGTCGCGCCAGTCCTCCCAGTTCTCGCCGACCGACTCGCCGATCAACCCCAGCATCAGCACCCAGGGGATGCAGCCGAGCAAGGTGAGGACGGTGAAGCGCCAGAAAGGCATTTTCGCGACGCCGGCAGGCAGCGAGATGAAGGTGCGGATGATCGGCAGCATGCGGGTGAAGAAGACAGTCGCGTCGCCATAGCGCTCGAACCAGTCGTCGGCCCATCTCAGGTATTTGGGCGGCAGGTGGATGAGGCGGTTTTTCTCCAGCAGGTCCAACCGCGCGTAGTAGCCGATCGCGTAGGCGACCCACGACCCGACCAGATTTCCCAGAACCCCGGCGGTGACGATCCCGACCATCGTCAACTCGCCGTCGGCGACGCTGGAGCCGGCGAAGAGCATGATCGCCTCGCTCGGCACCGGCAGGCAGGCGGACTCGAGCGCCATCAGGATGAAGACCGCCGGCAGTCCCGTGCTGCTGATGAAGTCGGTCCCCGCATTGACGATCGGGTCGAGGAAGAAGTCTGTGACGCTGGCGAACAGGAGCATGCGGGAGCCGGGCATTGTAGGGATTGGGGCATTCAGCAACTAAACTGCCCCGGCTCCCATGAACCGGTTGAACCACCCCGTCTACCGCAACCGGGTGCTGCAGGTGGGCGCCGATGCGGCGCTCGTCGCGCTCTCCTTCTACCTGGCTTTCCGCCTGCGCTTCCTCGACGACGCGCACGGCATGCCGGACCGCTACGAGACCCTGTTCCTGCAGGCGCTCGGCTTCGTCGTCGCCGGCAAGGTCGTCGTCTTCGCCGCCTTCGGGCTCTACCAGAAGTGGTGGCGCTACGTGAGCGGCCGCGACTTCGTCCAAATCGTCCGCGCCGTCGCTGTCGCCAGCGGCCTGCTGGTCGTCGTCTTCACCGTCGCCCAGCCGTTCGCCAACAGCATCCCGCGCTCGGTCGCGGTGATCGACTTCGTCCTCACTTTGTTGCTGATCGCCGGCGCCCGCCTGGCGGTGCGGCTGATAATCGAGCGGCCCTCGCGCGGCGACCGCATCCCCAAGCACGAGGTTTTGGTGGTCGGCGCCGGCTCCGGTGGGCAGATGGTCGTTCGCGAGCTTCAACTGAACCCCAACCTCGGCTCCACGGCGATCGGCTTCGTCGACGACGACCCGCGCAAGCGGGGGATGCGGATGTCCGGCGGGCTGAAGGTGCTGGGATCGACCAAGCAGATCGCGACGATCCTCGACGAGACCGAGCCCGACGAGGTGGTGATCGCGATTCCGTCGGCGCCGGGAACGCTGCGCGCGAAGGTGGTCGCCGCCTGCCGCGAGAGGGAGATCCGCGTTCGCACCCTGCCCACGGTCTTCGAACTGCTGCGCGGCGGCGTCCAGCTCAACAAGCAGCTGCGCGAGGTCCAGGTCGAGGACGTCCTGGGGCGCGACCCGATAGTCGTCGAGTTGGACCGGGTCGGCGCCTACCTGCGCGACCGCATCGTCCTGGTCACCGGCGCCGGCGGGTCGATCGGCTCCGAGCTCTGCCGCCAGATCGCCCGCGTCGGCCCGCGCCTGTTGGTGATGCTCGACCACGCGGAGGACAACCTCTTCGAGATCGACCGCGAGATGGTCGAAGAGCGTCACTTCACCAGCGTCGAGTCGGTGCTCGCCGACTGCAAGGAGCCGCACCGGATGCTGGAGGTGATGCAGCGCTTCAAACCGAGCGTCGTCTTCCACGCCGCCGCCTACAAGCACGTGCCGCTGATGGAGGCCAACCCGCTGGAGGCTGTGCGCAACAACGCGATCGCGACGCGGATCACCGCCGAGACCGCCGCCGCTTCGAGAGTCGAGCGCTTCGTCCTCGTCTCCACGGACAAGGCGGTCAATCCGAAGACGGTGATGGGGGCTTCGAAGGCGATGGCGGAGTGGATCGTCGAGTCGGCCGGACACAAGCACCCCGGCACCCGCTTCGCCAGCGTTCGCTTCGGCAACGTGCTCGCCTCCTCCGGCAGCGTGGTCCCGATCTTCCGCAGCCAGATCGAGCGCGGCGGGCCGGTCACCGTCACCCACTCGGAGATGACGCGCTACTTCATGACGATCCCGGAGGCGGTGCAGCTGGTGATCCGCGCCGGGGACATCGGCGCCGGTAAGGGCGAGTGCTTCGTGCTGGACATGGGCGAGCCGGTGAAGATCGTCGACCTCGCGCACAACATGATCCGCTTGGCGGGGTACGAGCCGGAGGCCGACATCGCCATCGAGTTCACCAAGCCGCGGCCGGGGGAGAAGCTGCACGAGGAGCTGTTCGGCACGGGGGAAAAGGAACAGCCGACGGCGGCGAAACGGATCCGCCGAGCGGTGCGCGAGGCTCCGCTCGATCCCGAGTGGGTGGAGTCGACGCTGAACTCGCTCGAGCACCTTGTGCTGGCCGGGGACGAGGCGAATTTGGCTGAGAGAGTCGTCGAAATGATCACCACGCCCGGTGGCGACGCGGCGACAGTCGTCTACGACGAGTAGCCTCTCGCGGCTAGTCCGTGGAGCTGATCAAGGAAATCGGCGCGTTCGCCGGCCTGGCCGCGTTCCTGGGCCTGGCCGTGTTGACGCTGCTGTCGTTCACCCAGGGCCGCGACATCCGGCGCCTGCGCGAGTGGGCCGGCTCGGCGCCGGAGCGCGACGCCGAGTTGAAGGACTCGACCTCGTCGGCGGCGGCGGAGCGCGCCGAGGAGATGCGAAAGCAGGAGGAAGCGCGCACCGCCGAGCAGCGGGCTGTGGCCTTGCGCGAAGAGCGCCGCAAGCGCCGCGAGGAGGGCCTGCCCGAGTACACGCGGGGCGAACGGATACGCGAGAGCTTCTCCAATGCTGGAGCGCGGCTGGCCGAGCCGCGCTGGCTGATCGGCATCTTCCTCGTCGTTGTCGTGATCGGCAGCGGGGTCGCCTATGCCGTGATCGGCGGTGGGGAGGACGGCAATGGCGAGGGGGCGAAGTCCGCCAAGGCGACGATGCCGCAGCCGTCCGAGATCGAAGTGACCGTCCTCAACGGCACCGCCGTCCCGGGCCTCGCCGCACAGTACGGCGACATGGTGGAGCGCAAGGGCTTTCAGCTCGGCGCGGTCACCAACAGCAGCTCCAGCTTCGTCGACAGCGTCGTCATGTTCGAGCGCGGCCACGCACCCGAGGCCCGGCGGGTGGCGAAGGAATTGGAGATTTCGCAGGTGCGGCTGATGACGACGGACATCGCCACGGTTTCCGCCGGCGCGCCGGTCGCGGTGGTCGTCGGCGAGGACAATGCCCTCGCGGCGGGTTGAGGGGTTAAGGGGTTCGTCTAGCGGCGCCGCTGTCGTCTTCGCGCTTCTCGTCGCCGCCACGATCGCGGCCTTCGCCTACTCGCAGCGGCTGAAGCGCGACCCTCTGGTCCTCGACCGCGTCACCTTCGGCACCTCGGCGAGCCGCAGCTTCACTCCCAACGGCGACTGTCGCCTCGACCGCATCCGGATTCGCTTTCGAGTCACCCGCTCCGACCGGGCGACCGTTCAGGTGGTGAAGCCGGGAGGCAAGCTCGTCGTAACTCTCGCCCGCGACCGCTTCCTCAAGCGCTACCGCTTCTTCACCTTCTACTGGGACGGCCGCAGCCGCATCGACGGAAGGGCCCCGCCCGGCCGTTACAAGTTGCGGGTAAAGCTGCTCGATCAGGATCGGGTCCTGGTGCCGCCCGGCGTGATGCGGCTGCATAGAGCGCCGTACCGCCCGGCGCCGGACTGCACTAAGGCTGAGCGGAGCGAGCCGTGAGCGGCCTCCTCGCCTCCATTGGGGTCTTAATAGCGGCCGGGGCAAGTGCCGCCGCGATCCTCCTTCCGCCCGCGCGTCCGCGCGCCATCGCAATGCTGGCCGCCCTCGCCCTCTTCCCGATCCTGATCCTCGGTGACCAGTGGCACTCGGCCGAGATCGTCGACCTGCGAGATCACCCGATGCGCTTCGCCGGGCTCGGCAGCCTCGCCCTGGCGCTGACCGTTTCCCTGGCGGTGGCCTTCCGCCGCCGGCCGCCGGCATTTCCCCTGGCGGCCGTGGCGGTCCTTCCCTTCCGCGTTCCCTTGGAAGCCGGTGGGGATACCGCCAATCTTCTGGTCCCGCTGTATCTGGTGATCGCGGGCGGAGCCATGGCCTCGGCGATCAGGGACTGGGGGCTCCGGCCCGCGGGTCCTGTCGCGGCAGGGGACCCACCACCCCTTCCGGTAGCTAAAGCTTCCTCAGGGGTGGTCCCCCCTACCGCGCCACCCGCGGGAGTCGCCGTTCAGTGGCTGACGCGGATTCTCGCCGTGGTGGTTCTTCTATACGCAGTCCAGACGCTCTACTCGCCTGATTTCTCCAAGAGCCTTCAGAACGTCTGCTTCTTCTTTGTTCCTTTCTCGCTGCTGTTCGGGTTGCTGCGCGATGTCGAGTGGAGTCGAAAGCTCTTGACGTGGGCGCTGGTGGTCCTTGCGGTCGAGGCGGTCGTCTTCGTCCTGATCGGGTCGGTCGAGTGGTTGACGCGGGAGTTGTTCTGGAACGACCAGGTGATCCGGTCGAACGATTTCCACACGTACTTCCGGGTCAACTCCGTCTTCTGGGATCCGAATATCTACGGGCGCTACCTGGCGCTGGTGATCGTGATCGCGATGGCCGCGCTGCTGTGGGTGAAAGAGCGGAAGAGCTTCTGGCTGCTTACCGGCTTGATTGCGGTGCTTTGGATCGGGCTGGTGCCCACCTTCTCGCAGTCGAGTTTCGCCGCTCTACTGGGAGGGCTGGCCGTGCTCGCCGCTTTGCGCTGGAGCTGGCGCTGGACACTCGGCGCCGTCGGGGTCGCCGCCGTCCTCGGGGTCCTGATCGTCTTCTTAGTCGGCGGTGTGCGTCCTAACGTCGACACCGGCGGTCGCGCGAACTTGGTCTCAGGAGGCATAGAGCTCTTCAAGCAGCGCCCCCTCTGGGGCTACGGCTCGGGCTCTTTCCCCAAGGCCTACACAGAGCACGTCAAATCCGACTCCCCCGTCTCCGTTTCCCACACAGAACCCATCACCGTGGCCGCCGAGCAGGGCCTCGTCGGTTTGGTGCTCTACGCGGCCCTTCTCATGATCGCCCTGTGGACGATGTCAACAGGCCTATGGAGGCGGGTGGGAGGTCTTCCTCCCTCTAGCCTCCCCCCGGCACCGCGGAGTGTCTCTAGCCCGTCGCAGGCGGGCACCGACATAGGCGTAAGGGAGGAAGACCTCCTACCCGCCCACCCTTCGCACTTTGTAGCCAGGGCAGCAGTTCTAGCGGCCTTCGTCGCGCTCCTCATCCACACCATGGCCTACGCCGGCTTCTACGAGGATCCGATCGCATGGGTACTGCTTGCCGTCGGGGCTTCGCTTAGTCTCGCGGCGTGTCGGGATACCTCCGCCGCCTAGCGACGACCGGCGCCGCCTACACGGCGGCCAGCATCCTGTCGAAGGTCATCGCGGTTGCCCTGCTGCCGCTTTACACGCGGTACCTGTCCCCGACCGACTACGGTGCCGCTGAGGTTCTGTTCGCGGCCGTCGTCGCCGCCAGCATCGTCATCCGCCTCGGCGTGATCGAGGCGCTGCTGCGCTTCTACTACAAGGGGGGCGAGGACCCGGCCAAGGTCGTCGCCACCTCCTTCGCCACGCTGTTCTGGGCCTCGACCGCCGCCGCCCTACTCGCCCTGCCTTTCGCGGGGCAGATCTCCGACGCTCTGCTCACTGAAAGAGCGGCCAAGCTTGTCTCGGGTCCCGACCTGGCGCGGATCGCGATCGGCGGCCTTTGGGTTCTGACCCTGCACGAGTACCTGCTCACCCTGTTCCGGCTGGAGGAACGCGCGCGCGCCTTCTTCGCCGTCACGATCGCCAACGTGCTGGCGGCGATCGGGCTGACGGTCGTACTCGTCGTCGGCGCCGACGAGGGGGCGCGCGGGCTGCTGCTCGGCAGCTACGCCAGCGGCGCGGCGTTCGTCCTTGGGCTGATCGTCGTCCACCGGCGCCGGCTCTCGCTCTGGATCGACCGCGCGCTGCTGCGCCGGCTGATGCGCTTCGGCCTGCCGACGATGCCCGCCGAGTTGTCGCTCTACGCGCTCAACTTCGTCGACCGGATCATCATCGTCCGTACGGTCGGACTGGCCGAGGCGGGCCTCTACTCCCTGGCGGTCAAGTTCGCCCAGGCGGTCAACGTCCTGGTTCGCGGCTTCCAACTCGCCTGGCCGCCGCTCGCCTACTCGATCCGCGACGACGACGATGCCCGCCGCGCCTACGCCGCGGTCGTCACCTGGTTCGTCGCCGGCTGCGCCTTCGTCGTCGTCGGGATGTGGCTGTTCGCGCGCTGGATCGTGCGGGCGCTTGCGGCGCCGGAGTTCTTCGCCTCCTACGAGGCGGTCGGCCTGATCTCCACCGCGGTCACCCTCTACGCCCTCTACATGGTGCTGGTCGTCATCCTCGGCAGGACAGGGCGGACCGAGTTCAACTTCCCGGCGACGATCGCCGCGCTCGCCGCCAACGTAGCTCTCAACCTGCTCCTCGTCCCGTCGATGGGAATCGTCGGCGCCGGCATCGCCCTGGTCGCCTCCTACCTCGTCGTGCTGGCGCTGATGTACGGGTTCACCCAACGCCTCTTCGCGGTTCCCTACCAGTGGAGTCGCCTGACCCGCGTCGTCCTCGTCTCCGCCGTTCTGGTCGGGGCGGGGGAGCTGCTGCTCCCGACCGAGGGCGCGGCGGGCCTCGCGGGCAGGATCGCCCTCTGGCTCGCCTACCCGCTGGCCCTGCTCGCGACGGGCTTCTTCACGTCTCAGGAGCGGGGCTGGCTTTCCCGTCTCCGCCACCCCGGCGAGCTAATCGAAGGCCTGCGCATGGCGCGGTCCCAGCCTCCCGCGGTCGAGGGACACGTCGCCGAGGTGTACGAAGTCGAGCGCATGGACGAAGACTCCCGGCCGTGAAGAGACCAATCCGGCAGGGGTGGAACGTCTTGTACTTTTTCGCCGCAAGCCATCGGGCGATAGCAGCAGCGGCAGCTCGAAAAAGTTAAGTGGAACCTCTGCCGGATTGGTCTCTCAACCCCCGCCCCCGGTTGGGAAAGAGTGCTTGACGCGCGTGAGCCCACATGATCCGCGGCGAGCGGTTAGGGATCACGGTGGCGGCAACGGCCCGCAGGGCGTAAGACCACGCGGTGAGGAATCGAACCGCGAAGGCTGCAAGCTGGGAGTAATGCTTTCGCATGTAGAGGTCGCGGTTGCGGTGGAACTCGACGATCCGAGGCAGGCCGGCGGCGAGGTCGGTGGAGAGCTGGTCGTGGTGGATCGCCTTGGCGGCGGGGACGAAGAGTGTGCGCCAGCCGGCATCCGCCAACCGCTTGGCGAAGTCGCACTCGTCGTAGTAGACGAAGAAGGCCGGGTCGAGGTAGCCGACCTCCGCGGCGGCCTCGCGGCGGATCATCAGCGCGCTCGACTGCGCCCAGTCGACCGAGCGGGTTTCCGTCCCGGTGCTTTGCACGGTGAAGCGCTTGTGCAGGAAGAGCGCTCCCACCAGCGCCGTCCTCACCCCCGGGAAGCGCCAGGCGCAGGGGACGGGGCTACCGGCTGAGTCGAGCAGCTGCGCGCCCGCCGCCACCGCCTTCGGGTCGGCGTCGAGGGCCGCGATCAGCGCCTCGGCCGCCCCCGGTCGCAACTCGGAGTCCTCGTTGAGGAGCAGGCAGTAGTCGCCCGCGGCCTCGCGCAGCAGGGTCGAGTCGTTCTCAGCCTTGCCCACTCGGCGCTCCAGCGCAATCAGGCGGATCTCGCCCCCAAGCGCACGCACCGCCTCGGCCGAACCGTCGTCGGAGGCGTTGTCGAGGACGAGGATCTCCCGCTCGATTCCGGCGGGATGGGTGCGCTCGATTGCGTCGAGGCAGGCGAGCAGGTGCTCGCGGCCGTTCGTGTTCACGATGCAGTAGGAGAGCGTGGGGCCCACGCGGGTCACGATAATCGGCCAATGCGTGTGCAGCTGGTCGACCCCTCGGCCTTCACGCCGCCCTACGACCGCGCTCTCGCCGCGGCGCTCGCCCGTGGGGGCGCCGAGGTCGAGCTGGCGACCTCCCGCTTCCTCTACGGGCCGGTTCCCGAGGCGGAGGGATACCGGGTCGAGGAGCGCTTCTACCGCCGCACTGCCGCGCGTGGCCTCGAAGCCCGCGGCCGCCGCGCCTTCAAGCTCGCCGAGCACGTGCCAGACATGCTGCGCTTCCGCCGAGACGCCGACGCCGACATCGTCCACTACCAATGGCTCACGGTCCCGACCCTCGACGCGCTGCTGCTGCCGTCCAAGCGCCCCCGGGCGATGACCGCGCACTACATCTTGCCGCCCCACCCGAGCCGTCGCCAGGTCGGGACCGCCCGCCACGTCTTCGGCCGCATGGACGCGGTGATCGCCCACTCCGAACATGGCGCGAGCCGCCTTCGTGACAAGGTCGGTCTCGATCCCGAACGCGTCCATGTCATCCCGCACGGCGCCTTCGACTACCTCACCCGCCTACCCGAAGAGAAGCCGCTGCCGGCCGAGTTGGAGGGCGCCGAGGGGCCGGTGATCCTCTTCTTCGGCCTGCTGCGCCCGTACAAGGGCCTCGACACGCTGCTGGAAGCGTTCCGCCGGGTCGAGGGAGCGGAGCTGTGGATCGTCGGCAACCCCCGCATGGACGTCGAGCCCCTGCGCGCCCTCGCCGCCGAAGCTCCCGGTCGCGTCCGTTTCGTCACCCGCTTCGTCGAGGACGCCGAGGTCGCGCCGATTTTCCGCCGCGCCGATGTCGTCGTCCTGCCCTACCGCGACGCCGAGCACTCCGGCGTCCTCTATACCGGCCTCGCCTTCGGCAAGCCACTGGTGCTGAGCGCCGTCGGCGGCTTTTCCGAACTGGCGCCAACCGGCGCCGCGGAGATCGTCCCGCCCGAGGACCCGTCCGCGCTCGCCGTCGCCCTGGCCGAGTTGGCGGGCGACGAGAGCGTTCGGGCCGAGATGGCGACCGCCGCGACCGCCGCCGCCGCCGGCCCCTACTCCTGGGACGAGGTGGCCCGCCGAACTCTCGCCCTCTACCGCGATCTCCTCGCCCGCAGGTAATTCGCGCTCCGCTGCGACTTATCCCTGCTCTACATGGATAAGTCGCAGCGGAAGGCGATAATCGCCGGGTGTTCGAGACCCTCTTCTGGATTTCCGCGGCGCTGATCGTCTACACGCACGCCGGCTACCCACTGGTGTTGCGCCTCCTTGTCTCCCTTCGCCGCCATCCCACCCTGCGCCCCGGCGCCTGGGAGGAGCCCCCGCTGGTCTCCCTGATCGTCGCCGCCTATGACGAGGAGGACGTGATCGCCGCCAAGGTCGCCAACGCCCTCGCCCTCGACTGGCCGCGCGACCGGCTCGAGGTTGTCGTCGTCTCCGACGGCTCCACCGACGACACCGCCGAGCGCGCCCGCGCGGCAGGGGCCGACGTCGTCCTCGACCTCCCTCGCGGCGGCAAGATCGCCGCCCAGAATGCCGGCGCCGAGCGCGCCTCCGGCGAGATCCTCGCCTTCTCCGACGCGAACAGCGTCTGGTCGCCCGACGCGTTGCGCCACCTGGTCGAGCCCTTCGCCGACGCCGCGGTCGGCTACGCATGCGGGCAGGTCTGTTTCACCGACGAAGGGGGCGGCAATCTCGAGGGCGCCTACTGGCGCTACGAGATGAAGGTGCGGGAGATGGAGTCGGCCCTGGCAGGGGTGACGGCCGGCAACGGGGCGATCTACGCGGTGCGAGCCAGTGCCTATATCCCGCTGTCGCCCTCCGGTAGCCATGACCTCTCGCTCCCCTTCGCCCTCGCCAAGCGCGGTCTGCGCTCGCTCTACGTCCCCTGGGCTACCGCCGAGGAGAAGATGGTCCCCACCCTGGAGGGCGAGCTGGCCCGCAAGCGGCGGATGATGGTCGGCCTTTGGGACATCGTCGTCGGCGAGGGGATGCTCCGCCCGCGCGGCTACTCGCCGCTCTACGCCTTCGAGCTGGCCTCGCACAGGCTGCTGCGCTATCTGACGCCGCTGTTGCACCTGGTCGTCTTGGGGGCGAACGTCGCCCTGCTCGGCCACGGTTGGGTCTACGCCGTGACGCTGGCGCTCCAAGTGGCTTTTCTCCTCGCGGCGGTGCTGGGGCGGTGGATTCCGCTCGCTCCCCTCCGCGTCGCCCGCTACTACGCGATGACAACCGCCTCGATAGCCCTTGGCCTCTGGGACCGTCTCCGCCACGGCCCGCCCGGCGCTTGGGAAAAGGCCGAGGGAACGCGATGAGCCGCGCTCTCGACATCGCGATCGCGGCGCTGGCGCTGCTCGTCCTCTCACCTTTTCTTCTGGTCGCGGCGATCGCGATCAAGCTGAACAGTCGCGGCCCGGTCTTCTACCGCCAGCGCCGCATCGGCAAGGACGGCGGCGAGTTCGAGATGCTGAAGCTGCGCACGATGGTCCAGGGGTCCGACCCGGTCGGTGTCGGCACCGTCGTCACCCGGGACGACCCGCGCGTCACTCGCCCCGGCCGTTTCCTGCGTCGCACCTCGCTTGACGAAGTGCCCAACCTGATCAATGTGCTGCGGGGAGAGATGGCGATCGTCGGGCCGCGCCCGACCATCCCCGCTCAGGTCGACGACTACACCCCGTTCCAGAACCGCCGCCACGAGGTCCTGCCGGGGATCACCGGATGGGCGCAGGTCCAGGGCCGCGCCGGCATCCCCTGGGAGGAGCGGATCGAGTTGGATGTCTGGTACGTCGACAACCGCAGCGCCACTCTCGATCTCCGCATCCTTGCCAGGACCGCCTGGCTCCTCGTGACGGGCCACGGCCTAGCCCCCGACTGACCCAGAGCCAGCCGAGGTGAAACGTTTTGTCCCCTACATGGGGGGATAAAGCGTTGCACCGCGGGGTACGGGCGGGACGGCATAGGGTTTTCGGCATGACAGATCGGCCCGAAGTCTCGTTGCGGCGGTTCGAGCTCAGCGATGCCGCGGCGGTCCATCGCTGGTTCAACAACCCCGAGGCGACAAAGACGTTGATGGAGCAGCGGGACGGGTTTTCCCTGGAGGAGGCCGAAGCCTGGACGCGTCGGGCGATGGACAACTCGGGCGAGGACCGTAAGTACGCCATCGTGGTCGAGGGATATGACGAGCCGGTCGGCTTCACCGCCCTGTACGGGCTCTTCCGCCAGACCGCTCCGGAGTTGGGGGCGCTGATCGGCGACGACGTGCGCGGCAAAGGCGTCGGCCGGCGTGCCGAAGCGCTGACGATCGCCAAGGCCTTCGACGAATTCGGCGCCCACCGCGTCTACGGCCGCATCCCCGCCCGCAACGAGGTGGCGAAGAAGACCGTGACCAGCCTTGGGTGGAAGCACGAGGGGACGATGCGCGGCCACCTGAAGAGACCGGACGGCGCCGCCGCCGACGACTGCGAAGTCTGGGGCGTCCTCCCCGAGGAGTTCCAAGCGGCCGCCGCGGACATCCTCGACTCCGCGTGAGTGGCAATGCCGCAACCGCGGAGCTGCTCGCCGACCGCGGCGAAGCGGCGACGAGCGAGGAGTTCTTCCGCTCGCGGCAGTTCATCGACGCAGAAGGCGTGACGCACACCTTGCGCGTGGAGGCAGGTAGGGACGTGCTTCTGGCGCCTCTGATCGTTCGTCCGATCGGCGAGGGTCCGGAGCGCGACGCCATCTCCCCTTACGGCTACCCAGGGGTTGCCATATCCGACTTTGACCACACTATGGGGGGGTCAAAGTCGGATATGGCACTGGATCCGGTCTTGATTGACTTCTCGGCGACGGGTCTCGTCTCGACTTTCGTTCGGCACACGCTCGCCGAGCCGCCGCTCGCCGACACGACGGAGCGCAACGTGGTTCAGATCGCCGACCCGGCGCTGCCGCTTAAGAGCCGCGGCAGCGATCGCAACCAGATCAACAAGAACCGCCGCAACGGCTATGAGGTACGCCTCGTCCCCGGGCCCGAGACCAGCCCCGAGGATCGCGCCGGCTTTCTCGCCGCCTACGAGCAGACGATGCGCCGCGCTGGCGCCGCCGAGCACTACTTCTTCGGCGCGGAGTACTTCGACACGATCCTGCGCTCGCCCCGCACATGGCTGGCCACCGCGATCGCACCCGGCGGCGAGGTCGCGGCGGCCTCTATCGCCGCGTCGAGCGACGGCTACCTTCACTACTACCTCAGCGGCAGCGCCGACTCCCACCTGCGCGACTCGCCGATGAAGAACGTGGTCGCGGCCCTGATCGAGCACGCAACGGACCTGGCTCTCCCCCTAAACCTCGGCGGCGGCATAACCAGAGGCGACCCCCTCGAAGAATTCAAGCGAGGCTTTGCCAACCGCCAGCAGCCCTGGCACACCTCAGAACTGATCTGCGACCCCGCGGCATACGCCCGCCTCAGCTCAACCCATAAGCCGACCACGTTCTTCCCGGCCTACCGCTCATAGCAGTAAGAGCATCGTTATGGCGATGAGGGAGGAGATCCCCGCCAAGGGGTGCTACTGCTGCGCCGGAGTCGGCCCGGTGATCGTGAAGGCGTTGGCCGGCTCGCCGCCGAACTTTCCCCAAGTCGCTTTGGCGAAGGCCCGGACCGCGTCAAGCGTGGCCGCGCCTTTGTAGGTCGGGCAGCCGAGCAGGTTGGTCCATGCCGTCGCCGCCACCTCGTAGGGCATGTCGGGATTGGGGAACAGCAGGGTCCCGCCGTACATCGTGTCGTAGACGCCCTTGATCGCCAGCTGGTCGGCTTCGGGCAGGTCGGGCGAGTACTGGACCTCCACCCGCCCGTGCTCCATCGAGTGAACGACGTCGATCGTGTTCGGCGTCTCGCTGTAGGCGCCGTCGGCCTGCTGGTAGGGCGGCTCGACGTGGTTGCCTGAAGTCGGCGGGTTGGTCTTGTATCTGATCTCGGTGCCGGGCGGGACGTGCGTCTTGCCTTCCACCGGAAGGCCAAGCCGCAGCGTGCAGTCCGCCGCTTTCGCCGCCTCTCTAACGTTGGCGATCTCGACGGCCGGCGGCTCGGTCCCGGTCCGATCGTCGACGGCGACGCCGTTTGTCGACCCGCTCGACTGGTTGATGTGCGCGGCGTCGCTCGAGCCGCCCCCACCGCTGCCGGCGATGACGACAACGATTCCGACCAGCACCGCCAGTCCGACGATCCCGGCGGCGACGTAGGCCAGCATCGTCTTGCGCTTCTGCGCACTCGCCTGCTCCTGCTCACGCTCGAGGCGCGCCTGCCGGAGCCGTTCGCGTTCTTCTCTGCGACTCGCCATAAACCCGGGTCGGCAGTTTAGTCAGACGCTTCTGCGAGGGATCCGACAGCCCCGCGCGTGCGCTCCCATGGTCGCGACGCGCGCAGGGCCCCCAGCACCGCCCGCGTCGCCGGCGCCCGGTTTAGCGCGTAGAAATGGATTCCCGGCGCCCCGGCGATGAGCAGCTCCGCGCACTGTTGCGCGGCGTAGGCGACGCCCAGCTCGAACTCCGCTTTCTCGTCCCCGCCGCAGGCGCGGAAAGCCTCCTCCAGCCGCGGCGGGATCGTCGCGTCGCACAATTCGCAGATCCGTTTCGTCTGCGCGAAACCGGCGACCGGGATCACCCCGGCCAGGATCGGCGCCTCTATCCTCTTTGCCCGCGCCGCGGCGACGAAGTCGAAGTAGACGCTGTTGTCGAAGAAGAGCTGAGTGACGAGGAAGCTCGCGCCCGCCTCCACCTTGGTCTTCAGGTAGGCGAGGTCGGTGTCGAGGTCCGGCGCCTCCGGGTGCACCTCGGGGAAGCAGGCGCCGCCGATCGTGAAGTCCCACCCCTCGGCGATGAATGCCGCCAGCTCCGCCGCGCTGCCCAATCCCCCCGCCGGCTGGACGAAGTCCTCCTGCCCGCGGGGCGGGTCGCCGCGCAGCGCGAACACGTTCTCGATTCCCGCCGCTTCGATCCGGTCCAGCGTCGCCGCCAGCCCTTCCGTCGTCTCGCCGACGCAACTCAGGTGCGCCATCGTCTCGAAGCCCATCTCCTTCAGTGCGCGAGTGATCTCGACCGTCCCTTCGCGCGTGGACCCGCCGGCGCCGTAGGTGACCGAGACGAAGTCCGGTTCGAGCTCCTTCAGTTCGCGCGCGGTCGCGTAGAGGCTCTCCGTCGCCTCCGCCGTCTTCGGCGGGAAGAACTCCACGGAGAAGACGGGTCGCCGCGAGGCCAGGATCTCATCGATGCGCATCCGGGCAGGGTAGCCGTCGCTCATCGCGAGCGGAACGAGGGGTTAGGCGCCGCGGCGGCGGCGCAGGCGTCCCAGCCGGGTACGCCGGACGCTGGCCGCCAGCGCCAGTCGCACCCTTGCCTCGTCCATCCATTTCGGAAAGGGCGGCGTCGTCGGGTCGTTGCGGTCCTCCGGCGCCAAGTCGCGCTCGCGCAGCGCCGCGTCGGCGAGCAGGTAGCCATGGTTCTCGAGGACCGCCTGCTCGCCATAGTCGAAGGCGTCGAGGTCGGTGCGCACCGCGGCGATCACGTCCTCGACCAGGGCCGCGTCGTAGCATGGCCAGCCGGCGGTGTCGTCGATTCTCCAGCTCACTCCCTCGACCGCCATCTCGCCCAGCGCCAGGCCGGCGCCGCCGAAGACGAACCGCGGACGCTCCGGCAGCGCGGCGCCCATCGAAGCCGCCAGTTCCCGCGCGTATCGCTCCGTCTGGGTCGAGTCGCCCGGTCGCCGGGCGATAGGCCCGCTGGCCGCGATCTCACGCAGTGGGCCTGCCACCGCTTCGCCCCACTCAGGGAAGGGCCCATTCAAGGGCCACGGCACTCTCGCCGCCAGCAGCGCCGCGAGGATGCTGCCGCCGCCGGCGGCGCCTATCGTGTCCACCTGGGGCAACAGGCCCAACTCGTTCAATCGCGTAAGCGCCCCCAGGTGGAACAGCGCCGCCCGGTAGCCGCCCCCGCCTATCCGCAGCGTCGAGCCGCCCGGGCCGGTTGTCCCCTCGCCTTGCGTTCCGATAGCCGGGCCGGCGAGGAGGCCAAGCGTGGGAGCCTCCGAACTCACCGACGCGAAGCTAAAGCGGTCGCCTGTATTAGTCAATGATCATTGATGCAAAACCCCAAAAGTCGGGTTCTCGAGACTGTGGGAGGATCGGCGCCATGAGCGCGGAGCTCAGCTACGAAAGGGTCGGTGCCGCGGCGGTGCTGACGATCGACCGCCCCGAGCGGCGCAATGCGGTCGACGGGGCCACGGCAGAGCTGTTTCGCCGCGGCTTCGAGGATTTCGAAGCCGACGACGACGCCCGGGTCCTCGTGCTCACGGGGGCGGGGGGCGAAGCCTTCTGCGCCGGAGCCGATCTCAAGGCGCTCGATCTCGACGTCGACCATCCGAATGGACCGATGGGCCCTACTCGCCTCACTCCCTCCAAGCCGGCGATCGCGGCGATCGACGGCTGGTGCCTGGCCGGGGGAGTGGAGCTGGCGCTGTGGTGCGACATGCGAGTCGCCACTCCGGCCTCCACCTTCGGCCTCTTCGAGCGGCGCTGGGGCGTCCCGCTCGTCGATGGGGGCACCCAGCGCCTGCCGCGCGTCGTCGGCATGGGCCGTGCCCTGGAGTTGATCCTCACCGGCCGTCCCGTCGACGCCGAGGAGGCGCACCGCATCGGCCTCGTCAACGAGGTCGTCGAACCGGGCGGGCACCTGGCCCGAGCCCTGGAGCTGGCCGAGAAGATCGCCTCCTTCCCACAGGAGACGATGCTCGCCGACCGCCGCGCCGCGATCAAGGGATTCGGCCTACCGCTGGAAGAAGGCCTCGCCCTCGAGCATCGACTCGGCCGCGAGGTGCTCGAGGTCGCCGTTCGTGGCGCCGCCCGCTTCGCGTCGGGCGAAGGCCGCCACGGAAAAGGCATCTAGCCGCCCCGCGGACGCGGACAGCGAAGAGCGTCGCCGGCTACTCGCCCGCGACTTTGCGCATCTCCTCTTCGGCGGCTTCCGGTCCCAAATAGGGCATCAGCACGGCGAAAACGAGGTCGGGAAGCACCCGCTCCAGCTCCGGCCCCCGTCCCGCCCGTATCTCGTCGAAGACCATCGAGGTGGCGCCACCGACCGCGAAGCGGGCAGTGTCCGCGGGCAGCGCGTCCTCGCGCCCCGAGTAGGTGCGTCCCTTCTCCAAAAACGGCGTGAAGCGGGCCAGCGCCGCCCGGTAGCGGCCGCGCGCATCCTCGCCGGCGGCGGTCACCTCGACCATCGCCATTCGCGCGATGTCCGACTCCGCGGCCAACAGCTCCACCAGAGCGCGCAGCCCCATCGCGATCTGCTCCGGCCAGGGCTCGTCCGCGGCCGACTCGAAGGCCGTCGTCACGTGGGCGACCAGGACGTCGATCACCGCGTCATAGGCTTCGAGGAAGCAGGACTCCTTGTCCTCGAACATCTCATAGAACGTCGCCCGCGAAACGCCGGCCATCTCGATCACGTCACTCACCGTCGTCGCCTCGTAGCCTTTGCTCGCCGCGCAGCGGACCATCGCCTCCAGCAGCCGCTCCCGCTGCGACCGCACTACATAGGCTTTCGGCAACCCATGGCGCCCGCTTGGCAGACGCTGCGGATTCGGTGCGGATGACGAATCCATGCATCCAATGTAGGGCAGGAGCATCGGCCTGTCCAACCCCCTGAGCGAGCGTCCCGGCTACCGCTAGGACGCTCCGGCTTTGACGTTCGACCGGGCTGCCGGCCTCAGCGCCTGGCGGTCAACCCGTCGAGCACCACCTCGACCGGAGACCGGTGCTTGCCGTTGTGGCCGGCGTCCTCGCGGGCGTGTCGCAGTTCGGTCGCAAGCTCGCCGACGTGCTGGCCGAACGCACCCAGCTCTCTGGTCGCAGAGGCGACGTCGCGCGACCGGATCTTCACCCGCTTCGGCTGGGGCATCTTGATTCCCAGGATCTTGTGGGAACGCGAGCGATTGGAGCGCATCGCGCCGATCGCCATGCCTCCGGCGGCTCCGGCGAGGGCCGCGCCACCCGCGAGCAGCGGCGTCTTCGCCTTGCTCGCGGCCTTGCTCACACTCTGGCCTGCTTCTTTGGTCGAGTTCTCCAGCGTCCGCTTGGCAGCTTCGACGCGAGCCCTTCCGTTTGAGCTCCGGGTTGCCGAAGCGGCTCTCGAACGGGACCGCGTCGAGCGGGACCGCGGTCTCTGCGAACTTCGGGAATTTCTGCGACTCGGGGAGCGTCTTGCCGACGCTCTGGTTCTGGTCTGAGCCATAGTTTTCTTCACTCCTCCTGTGGAAGCCTCCGCGGAGGCTTCAGTTTTCGAGTTCTTGCTCGCGCTCGGCGGCGCGCTTCTCGTTCAACTCCGCCTCCGCCTCCGCTCGCCTCGCCCTTTCCTCAGAGAGAGCGGCTTCGCTCCGTCGCTGCTCGGCTTGATCGCGGTGGTGGCGGACGTCATCGTGCTGAGCCTCGACCTGTGCTTCCTCGACCTGCCGTCTCGCCTGAGCGCGTCGGGCGACGGACACGAGGATTGCAACCAAGATCAAAGCTGCGACAACGATGGCGATGATCGCGACAGTTGACATATCGATCTCCTTCCCTTGCTGTTGCAAGTCCCCACTATCCGCCGATCGAAACGCAACGGCTTGCGGATTCGTCTTGCCGATCCGGGGTAGTGCTAGAGCGAGCGCCGTATGGCGCGAGAGCTGAAAGCTAAGGAGGAGAGATGGCTACGGACACACGTGGAAGTTCAGGCGCCGGCATCTCGCTCGGCGGGATCATCGTCATCGTCGGCATCGTCCTGATGATCTTCTGGAGCTTCTGGGTCGGCCTCATCGTCACCTTGGTCGGCCTGATCGCCTTCGGAGGCTTCGCGCGCGGCAAGTGGTATTAGCCCGGGTCTCGAGCCTCGCTTCGAAAGCGTAATCCGGCTTTGCTTTAGCTCTCCTGGGTGGCGGCGCGCGATGCCGCCGGCTCGACGTCGAGCCGCGGCAAGATTCTCTCCAGCCAGTCCGGGATCCACCAGTTGCGGGCGCCCAGCAGTTGCATCACCGCGGGGACCAGCACCATTCGCACCACGGTCGCGTCGAGGAAGATCGCCGAGGCGAGCCCGATCCCGAACAGCTTCAGGAAGGTGTCCGGGGCGGCCAGGAAGGCGAGGAAGACGACGACCATGATCGCCGCCGCCGCGGTGATCACCCGCGCGGTCTTCGCCAGGCCGTCGGCGACCGCCCGCCGAGTGTTCCCGTCCTTGAGGTACTCCTCGCGGATCCGCGACTGCAGGAAGACGTTGTAGTCCATGCTCAGCCCGAACAGGATCGCGAACATGAAGAGCGGGACGAAGGACACGATCGGCACGTCCATGCCGGTCTGGAAGACGAGCACGACGACGCCGTAGGCGGCGCCGATCGACAGCAGGTTGAAGGCCGCCGACACGAGCGGGACCCAGATCGAGCGGAAGACGGC
>DATMBX010000095.1:0-4607 GCA_035558955.1 Solirubrobacterales bacterium
TGCTTGGCCGGAGGTTGAGGCGCGCCTACATCGCCTCCCAACCCTCAGATCGCTGGCTGATCTACTCGCTGGCGGTCTGTGCCTCCCCCTTCGTGCTGCTCGCCCTCACGAACCAGCGCCTAGCCATTGTCGCGGGGGTCACCGTTGGGCTCCTCTCCCGCTCCTGCGATCTTTTCCCGGGATCCAAACCTTCGCGCGGCGCCGTCACCTAGACTGGCGCACCCATGTCGAGCCACGGACAGAGCGCCACCGGTCCGGTTTTGATCACCGGTGCCTGCGGCTTCGTCGGCCGTAACCTCGTGCGCAGCCTGCTGAGGGACCGTGGGGAACTGTGGCTGATCGATGACCTGTCAACCGGTGCCCACCCCGATTCGTGGCTGCCGGAGATGCTGGCCGATGTCGAGGGATCGGGAAACCGGCCAAGGATTTACTCGGTGGCCGACATCCCTCGTGTCCGGTACTTCGAAGCGGATGTCATAACACTGCTGGGATCGGAAATTGGGATCGGCCCAGAAAGCGGAATGGGCGTTTCCTGGCCAACCTTCAGGGAGGCCTTCCACCTGGCATCCATCGTGGGGGGTCGCAAAAAAATCGAGGAGGAGCCTCTGGTAGTCGGCCTCGACCTCGCCATCGACAGCGTCTTCTTCATGTGGGCGTCGAAGACAGGCCTGATCGAACGGCTTCTCTACGCGAGTTCCAGCGCCGCCTACCCGATCGATCTCCAAACAGAGGGAGAGTCGGTTCCGTTGCGGGAGTCCTACATCGACTTCCCGAATGCGACGATCGGGATGCCCGACATGACCTACGGCTGGAGCAAGCTGACCGGCGAGTTCCTCGGCTACCTGCTAGCCGACAAGCACGGGATCCCCACCTGCTCGGTTCGCCCATTCTCCGGCTACGGAGAGGATCAGGACACGACATACCCGGTGCCCGCCATCGCCGCTCGGGCGGCTGCCCGCGAAGATCCCCTCGTCGTCTGGGGCTCGGGCCAGCAGAGCCGGGACTTCGTCCATATCGACGATTGCGTAGTCGCAATGCGCAAAGCGATCGATCAGATCGAGGACGGTTCCGGGATCAACATCGGCAGCGGCAAGGCAACCACCTTTCTTGAGGTCGCCGCTACGTATGCGCGACTCGCCGGGTATGAGCCTGAGATCAAGGGAACCGGAACCGGACCAGTAGGGGTTCACGCGCGGTACGCAGCGATCGAGAACGCTCGTGCGCGACTCGATTGGGAACCGGCAATATCGCTGGACGAGGGGCTGGGAAGGGTTTTGGAGCGGCAGGAGAGTCGCCTCGGGACTTCCGTCAAATCTGCCTAGCTCTCGGGTGACGAATTGAAAGTCCTGCTCGTCTGCCTCGCCGACTTCCGCGCTCCCGGGGCACGGCAGACCCTCCGCCTGGGCCAAGCGCTATCCGATGCGGGCCACCAGTGCCTCGTCCTGATTGAGGGCGACCTCGAGACGTTGCGATTCGCTTCCGAGCGCGAACTCGGCCTCGACGTCGACCGCTTCGACTTCACTGGCCCATTCGTCGATCGCCGTACCCGTGCACGAGTCAGGGAGTTCAACCCCGACCTGATCCACTGTTACGAACCGAGGACAGCGCCTCTATCGGCCTCCCTGCAACTCAGTCGCCGCGAGGGAGCGGCGCTCTGCGTACGCTTTGCCGACGACGACGAGTCGCTCGCGAAGGAGGCCGGTGGAACTGGCCTGAAGGGGCGCCTGGGCCGGCCAGTGATGCTCGCCGCCGGAACCCTCTTTCCGCGAAAATGGCCCTACAAACATCCGCTGCTCTACAGGAAGATGCTTGCCAGTGCCGGTGGATTCGACGCGATCACCCCGGCACTGGCAGAAGAGGTGAGCCGCCGCTACAGTATCTGCTGTGAAGGGATCCTCCCCGCAATCCCGCGTGAGGACTCGCCCAGCCGCCTCGACGGTCTTCGCAATCGCCTCGGGCTTCCGGATGGTCCATTGATCCTCTACACAGGCAGCGTCTACCGAGCGCAATACCCCGACCTGGAGATGCTTTTACGCGCATTTCAGGAAGTCGCGAACCGGGAACCGCAGGCCCAACTCGTCCACACCGGCCGCATAGCCTCACGCTATGACCTTGATCGGCTGCGACAAATAACGGGGAAGGGCGGGGATCGAGTTCACTTCCTCGGCTTTCTCGAGAATCCGGAAGATGTCAGCGCCCTACTGGCCGAAGCGGCGGTTCTGGTTCAGCCAGGCGCACCCACCGACTTCAACCGCCTACGCCTCCCGGCCAAGGTCCACGACTACTTGCTAGCCGGGCGGCCAACGGTGACCTTTGCGGCAGGATTCGGCGATTTGCTTCACGACCGGCAAGACGCGGTTCTCACTTATGGCGATGACCCGAGAGAGTTGGCAGAGGCCATCGTCTGGGTTCTCGCCGACGCATCCCGGGCGGACAAGATCGGGAGGGCAGGAAGGGAGCGGGCTCTCTCGCTGTTTGACCCGGTGGCGATCGGCGCACAGACGATCGAGTACTACCGGCGCGCGATCGAGCGAACCAGCCAAGGCTGACTCAAACGATCAGGATGCCAGCGGGGTCGGGGCCTACACCGTTTAGCTCGGCCCGAAGCGCGGTCACGTCGGCGCGGCTCACCTCGCCAGGGCGCGTCGCCACCACCCATGCATCTGCACTCGCCAGGCACCCCACGAAACCCGGCTGACCAACGGGAGCGGAAACCCGAACGTCAACCTCATCACCTAATGCGTCGACCAGCAGATCATCCCGCACCTCGATGTCGGATCCACATGGGACGACAAGGAGCGGGGAAGGTAGCTGGTCGCCGCCCCCAATCACCTTGAGCCGCTCCCTCGCGTGCTCCGCGGATGGGACGCCGTCGCCTTGGGGACGAAGATCGGCCAACACCGGGATTCCGGAGGCAACTTCTATTCCCTCCACGGTCCTCAACCTGCCGTCCAAGAGGGCCGCAATCAGGGCCACAGCGATCCCAGCGATCAAACCACCGAAACCCCCTATGAACGCGGACTTGAGCTTCGAACGAAGACCGGCTGGTTGATCACCGCCAACCTCCATTGGGGCGCGCACGATCACGTAGTCGACGCCTGCGGTCCCCTGCAGCACACTCAAACGAACGAGGGCTTGGTCGATCTGCCGCTGCAGATTACCCCGACCATCGCGAATCGCACGCCGCCGCTCAATCCGGAGTTGTTGCTCTCCCTTTGCAAGGACCCTTTGAACGTGGCGATGCCTGACGTCCTCGATCGCGCTCAACCAGGCCAGAAGCAACGCCCTCGCGCTCTGAGTGGACTCGCCATGCGTCGTAAGCTCGATCAACGCTTGGCCGATCGAATCGATTGGCGACTGATCGACTGTCAGGCGAGGCAAGAGGTACTCGCGAGAACGTCCGGTAACCCGAGCAACCCTGTCAATGATCGAATCGGTGGCGAATTCAGCCAGCTGCGGACCGGGGGGGGTGGATATGCCAGCTGTGAACACCGCCGCGTTGCCCGCTAGCCCGGCCGAGGTGAGCACCGCCCGGTACTCCTCGTCGCCATCGTCGGCCGAGGCGGAGACACCGAGAATCGCGCCGACGGATAGGCCAACTATGGCGAATAGCGCGACGAGCCAGACCCGCGCTCTGAGAGCAGCGACTCCCTCTCGTGCGGCGGCAAACCCGGTAGGCGACACCCCTTGCTCAAGCACGGCCGCATCCTAGTAGCGATCCGAGGCGGCGGCCATTGCGCCCCTAGACTGCCGTTCCGCGTATGAATGTCCTCGTCAACTCATTGGCTGTACCTAGCTGCAGGCAGGGGGGAGCCGGCTTCTATACCTCCACCTTGATCGACGGCCTTTCCCGCACGGGGGGGATCAAGTTCAGGGCACTGGTATCGAAAGCTGTCGCAAATGAGCTTGAGGAGCTTGCTCCCATGGCCGACCTGAAAATCGTCCCTGGGCACTCCCGCTCGTCCCCCGCCAAGGTCCTAAACCAGATGATTGCCGCCCGACGTCCCTGGATGCTTGACCTCGGCTTCGAGGGCACGGCGCCTCCAGCGGATCTGGTCCATTGGCCGATCGCATTCATGAACGGACCCACTGCCAAGCGCACGGGTGCGTGGGTACTGACGATCCACGACCTCCAGCACGAATTCTTCCCGGAGTTCTTCTCACGCCGCGATCGCTTGCTGCGCCGTCTCCGGTGGCGACCCTCCGCACACGCAGCGGACCACATCGTGACGATCTCCGAGTTCAGCCGACGAATGATCTGCGAGCGCTTCGACATCCCCGAAGAGAAGATCACCGCAGTCCCCTTAGCGGCGCGAAAGACGCTCGCGTCCGACCCAGACCGGGTGACTTTGCCCAGAGAACTGGAAGACGGCGGCGCACCCTGGGTCGTCTATCCGGCCTCACCGCTGCCGGCGAAGAACCACGCTCGCCTCCTCGATGCGCTCGTGCTGCACCGGAACCGCTCCGCCGAGGACCTACGACTCGTCTTGATCGGCCCGACACAGCACTCATGGGCCCCAATAGAGCGAGCAATCGTCGAACGCGGCCTCGAGGGACGTGTGGTGCGGCTCGGGCACGTGAGTGACGAGATGCTCGCGTCGCTCTAC
>DATMBX010000096.1:0-8746 GCA_035558955.1 Solirubrobacterales bacterium
CCCGCCGGAGCCGAACGCGGAGGTCCGCTCGCCGATTTCGTACCGCTCGAGCTCCGCAAACGAGGCGACCTCCTCCACCAGCTCGGCGCGGGCGTTCGTCCGCGGGTCGGCGGTGTGGAGCCCCGAGGTGTCGGTGACCTCATCGACCAGCTCGGCCCCGGCGTCGAGCCGCGGGTCGGCGCTGAACAGCCCCGCCTGGTCGGTCAGCAGGATCAGCTTCCGCGCCTCGATCATGATCGCCACCTGGGCGGAGAGGAAGTCGTTGTCGCCGAAGGTGATCTCGTCGGTGGCGGTGGTGTCGTTCTCGTTGACGACCGGGACGACGCCCCACTCGATCAGCCGTTGCAGGGTCTGGCGGGCGTTGAGGTAGTTGGTGCGGGCGGCGATGTCGGCGGCTGTGAGGAGGACCTGGGCGGCGTGGGTGCCGTGGCCCGCGAGCCGGCTCTCGTAGGCGCGGAAGAGGTCGCCCTGGCCGACGGCCGAGGCCGCCTGCAGCTCATCCATCGCCCTCGGGCGGGACGGCAGTTCCATCAACCGCATCCCGCGGGCGATTGCCCCAGAGGTGACCATCACCACCCGCTCGCCACTCTGCTCCAGGGCGGCGACCTGCTCGCAGACGGAATCGAGCACGTCGACGCGCAGTTCGCCGTCGTCGGCGGCGACGATCGAGGATCCGAGCTTCACGACGAGGGTCATGCTGGGGAACTCTAGGACCCCGAGGCGGCGCCTATATATGAAGTTCGAACTCGTGCTCGCCGATGCGCACGTCGTCGCCCGGCTCGAAGCCTGCGGCCTCGAGCGCGGATACCACGCCTATCTCCTTGAGGCGGCTCTCCAGATATCCCAGCGCTTCCTCGTTTTTTAGGTCATGGCGCTCGAAGAGCAGCTCGACGCCGCGGCCGAGGATGCGGAAGCCGCCGTCGTCCTCGCGCTCGACCCAGTAGCCGCCCTCTCCCGCCGGTCTGTAGACCCGGTGTTCGGCCTCGAACTCGGAGGCGGGCTCTCCGAGGGTCTCGATCCGGGCAGAGACATCGGGAAGCTTCGAGAGGATCCGTTGCCGCAGCGCGTCCAGCCCCTCGCCCGTAGCCGAGGAGACCGCCAGCACATCGACGGCCCGATCGCCCAGGCGCTCTCTCCATGCCGCTGTGGCTGCTTCCACCCGCTCCTCGGGGAGCAGGTCTCGCTTGGACAGGACGACCAACTCCAGCAGTCGGTCGAGGCCCGCTCCATATGAAGACAGCTCTTCGCGAATCGCCTCGTAGTTCGCCTCCGGCTCTCCCTCCAGTGGCGCCAGGTCGACCAGATGCACCAGCATCGAGCAGCGCTCGACGTGGGCGAGGAACTCATGTCCCAGACCCGCGCCTTCCGCGGCCCCTTCGATCAGTCCGGGGATGTCGGCGATCACGGCCTGCCGATCCTCGCCCTCGATCGTCCCGAGGACGGGGGAGAGCGTCGTGAACGGGTAGTCGGCCACCTTGGGCGCCGCCCGCGTCAGCCGGCTCAGCAGCGAAGACTTGCCGGCATTGGGCAATCCGACCAACCCGACGTCGGCCAGCAGTTTCAGCCGCAGCTTGATCCACCCCGACTCGCCCGACGTCCCCTTCTCGGCAAACCGGGGCGCCTGTCGAGTGGATGTGGCGAATCGCTTGTTTCCATGCCCGCCGCGCCCCCCGTGGGCGAGCACGGCTCGCTGCCCAGGTTCGACGAGGTCGACCCGGCTGCCATCGACCGCCGTCGCCTGTGTCCCGGCGGGCACAGGGATCACTCGATCCTCACCCCGGGCGCCGTGCTTGTTCGAGCCTTCTCCGTGTCGCCCCCGCCCGGCCCGGAAGTGCCTGCTCCCGCGCAGCGCCCCCAAGTCGCGCCGCGACCGATCGCAGACGAGCACCACATCCCCGCCATGCCCACCGTCTCCACCGTCGGGCCCGCCCTTGGGCACATGCGCCTCCCGGCGGAAGCTCACGCAACCATTTCCGCCGGCGCCGCCTTCGACCCAAATTTTCGCCTTGTCGTACATCGCGGCAAAGAGCGTACGGGGAGGAGGCGCACCCGACCCTCCTAGCTACCCTTAGCGGTTCATGGCGACTACGACAACCAGCGTCGCGGAGGCTTGTTCCGCCGCGCAACGCGCGGCGCGGGGGCTGGCCGGCGCTTCGACTGAGGTCAAGGACATTGCCCTTCAGGCAACGGCGCGACTGCTCGGCGAGCGGACCGCGGAGATCCTTGAGGCGAATGCGGCCGATCTCGCCGACGAGCGCGCCGCCGGGCTGACCGAGGCGCTGCGCGACCGATTGACGCTGACCGAGGCGCGTGTCGCCGCGATGGCGGACGGGGTGCGGGCGATCGTGACGCTGGAAGATCCGGTCGGCGAGGAGCTTGAGCATCGAGTGCTGGAGCGCGGGCTGGATCTGCGCAAGGTGAGGGTGCCGCTCGGGGTCGTCGCCGTGGTCTACGAGGCGCGACCCAACGTGACGATCGACTGCGCTGCGCTGACGATCAAGAGCGGCAACGCGATCGTGCTGCGTGGGTCGAGCTACGCGGAGCGCTCCAACGGCGCGCTGGCGGCGATCGTCCGCGAGGCGCTGGCGGAGGCGAGCCTGCCCGAGGACGCGGTGCTGCTGCTGGCCGGCGGCGGGCGCGAGGACCTCGCCGAGCTGGCGACCCAGGATGAAACCGTCGACCTGCTGATACCGCGCGGGGGGGAGGGCTTGAAGGCCGCGCTGAAGGGCATCGCGACTGTGCCGATGATGTATGCGGCGGCGGGCAACTGCCACGTCTACGTGCACTCCGACGCCGACTTGGAGATGGCGCGGCGGATCGCCTACAACGCGAAGGTGCAGCGTCCCGGGGTTTGCAACGCGGCGGAAACGCTGCTGGTCAACGCCGATGTGGCGGCCGGCTTCCTTCCCGGAATCCTCGCCGACCTGCACGCCGCCGGCGTCGAGCTTGTCGGCGATGAGCGAGTGCGGGGGCTTGCGGGCGACGTCGAGGTTGCCGCCGCCGGCGAGGAGGACTGGGGCACCGAGTATCTCGATCTGAAAATGGTGGTGGGGGTGGTCGATTCCCTCGAGGAGGCCGTCGACCACATCAACTCCCACGGCACCGACCACTCGGAGGCGATCGTCACCGCGTCCCAAGAGGCCTTCGACCGCTTTGCGACCGGGGTCGACGCGGCAGTCGTCTACATGAACGCCTCCACCCGCTTCACCGACGGCTTCGAGTTCGGCATGGGGGCTGAGATCGGCAACGCGACCCAGAAGCTGCACGCGCGCGGCCCGATTGGGCTGCGCGAGCTGACCACTTACAAGTACGTCGTCCGCGGCGACGGCCAGGTGCGTGAGTAGCGCGCCCGGCGGCATCGGGGTCCTCGGCTCGGCGTTCAACCCGCCGCACCTGGGGCACCTGGCGCTGGCCCAGGAAGCCCTCTGGCAGTTGGGGCTGAGCGAGGTGGTCCTCGTCCCGACCGGTGAGGCGCCGCACAAGCGGATCCTCGACGACCCCGGGCGGGAGCTGCGGCTGGCGATGACTCGGCTGGCGGCCGCCGACGACCAGCGCTTCTCCGTCTCCACATTGGAGGTCGACCGCGAGGGACCGTCCTACACGTATGAAACGTTGGAACTGCTTGCGAAAGAGAGGCCCGATACCGAGTTGGTGTTCGTGATGGGGGCGGACGCCGCGGTCGGGCTGGAGAGTTGGCGCAACCCGGAGCGGGTGGTGGAGCTGGCGCGGCTTGCGGTGGCGCGCCGGGCGGGCGTCTCGGACGCCGAAGTCGCCGCGGTGATGCGCAGCCTCGGCGCGGCGGGCCGGGCGACGATGCTGGAGATGCCGCAGTTCGGCGTCTCCTCCTCGGCAGTGCGCGAGAGGGCGGCCGTGGGGCGGCCGCTGCGCTACCTGGTGCCGGAGCCGGTGGCGCGGTTCATCGAGGAGAAGGGGATCTACTCGTGAGAGAGTTCGACTCCGAGGCGCTGGCGCGGCGGGTAGCCGAGCTGGCCGACTCCAAAGGGGCGGAGGAGATCGTCCTCCTGGACATGCGAGGCCTTGTCTCCTACACCGACTTCCTGGCGATCTGCACGGCGCGCAACGAGCGCCAGGCGCGGGCGATCGTCGACGAGGTGAAGTTGCGGGTGAAGAAGGAGGACGAGCTGCTGCCCGGCGGCGTGGATGGAGAAGGGGCCGCGGGTTGGGTGGTGCTCGACTATCTGGACTGCGTGCTGCATGTGTTCACAGACGAGGCACGGCAGCGCTACCGGTTGGAGGAGCTGTGGCGGGAGGCGCCCCGCCTGGAGTTGCAGCTCGCGCAAGATGGCGTCCGGCGGCACCTTTACGGTGCCGCCCATGGGTAGCTTCAAGAGGTCGCTCCTCGGCTACCGCCGCACCGAAGTCGACGCGGCGCTATCCGCGCGGGACGCGTGGGAATTGGCGCTCAAGCGCGATATCGAGGATGCGCTGGCGCAAAAGCAGGTCGCGGTCGATGCCATGGGCCGGATGGAGCGGGAGTTGACTTCCCTCTCGGACATGGTGCTAGAGCGCGAGCGTGAGATTCGCGGTTTGACCGAACGGCTGCGGGAGGCGAACGAGCGCCACGACCGCAGCATCGCCTCCCTGGAGTCGATCTCGGCGCGGCTGGAGGAGATCCAGTCCCAGGCGCGCGGTCAGGCGACGCGGATCCGGATGAAGGCGCTGCGCGAGGCGGTCGAGGTAGGCCGCCGGGCTGAGGAGCTGGTCGAAGCTCAACAGCCGAAAGGCGATGCGACCCCGAGTGCCAACGGCCACGCCGCGGTCGAGTCCGAAGGCCTTTTCGAAGGCATGGTCAGAGTCGAGATCGGACCGCTCGGCGACTTCTCCCAACTGGTCGGCTTCGAAGACGCGATCGGCCAACTAGGCGCCACCTCCGAGATCTCCGTAGAGCGCTTCTCCGAAGGCCGCGCAACCCTCTCGATGCGCCTCGACGAGCCGGTGGAGCTCCTCCGAGAGCTCGAAGCCCGCTCCCCCCTCGACTTCAGAGTTCGCCACACCGCGAACGACAACCTGATCCTCGACGTGGACGAGGATCAGGGCCCCGAGCAGCAAGCTGCCTAGTCGGTCGAAGCGGTCGGTCAGCGTCTAAACTCATCGGTCCCGGGGCTGTAGCTCAGCTGGAAGAGCGCGTCGCTGGCAGCGACGAGGTCAGGGGTTCGAGCCCCCTCAGCTCCACTCTTCGCAGCAGATTATGTCCGGTGCGATCGGCCGCTCAATAGACACCGCCTTCCTGCCGATGAGTCAGCGATGAATGCCGCAAATGAGCATGTGTTCTCGCATGGGATGCGGGATACGCGGGAGACGTTCGAGGCCTGGAACGGGGCGCCCTGGGCGGTGCTGCGGGGGTGGGTGGCGCTCAGCGTCGCGATTGCGCTGGCACTGCTGGGGGCCGTCTGGGTCGTCGCCGGGATGCTGACGCCGGACATCACGCCGATCCACATGGCCGGGATCACCGAGTCGACCGATCCCGGCGACCTGTTGCCGATTCTCTGGCGCAACTCGCTGGTCCTCGCCCTGCACGGCACCGCCTGCGTGGCCGGCTTCATCGCCGGCGCCTCGATGCCGATCGCCGCGGCGCAGCGCGCTGGAATCTCGCGCTGGATCCACGTCAAGACGGCCGAGTTCGCGATCCTCTTCGTCGCCGCCGTCACCCTCTTCTCCCTTTCCACCCAGGCGCTCTACCTCGGCTTTCAGGGCTCGACGATCGCCTACCAGCTCGACATCTCCCACGCGACGCTCATCCTCAGCGTCCTCCCGCACGCCCTCCCGGAGTTGACGGCCCTGTTCCTGCCCCTTGCCGCCTGGCTTATCGCCAGTCGCCGCGGCGAGTGGAACCAGCTCCTCGCCGCGACCTTCATCACCGTCCTGCTCGCCATCCCAGCCCTCGTCGTTGCAGCCACAATCGAGGTCTACGTCTGGCCACACGCCCTCGAAGCTCTCTCACCGGTCGTCTGACAAGATCGCCGCGTGAGCGGCTACGACCCGAAGGCGATCGAGAGAAAGTGGCAGCGAGTTTGGGCTGAGGAGAAGACCTGGGAGGTCGCCAACCCGGGGCAGCCTGGCTTCGACGACTCGAAGCCCAAGTCCTATGTGCTGGAGATGCTGCCCTACCCCTCCGGCGAGCCCCACGTCGGCCATCTCAAGTGTTACGCCGTCGGCGACGCGATCGCCCACTTCCGTCGTCGCCACGGCTTCGAGGTGATCCACCCGATGGGCTACGACGCCTTCGGCCTGCCGGCCGAGAACAATGCGATCAAGACCGGTGAGCCGCCGCGCGAGGCGACCGAGCGCTCGATCGCCTCCTTCCGCCGTCAGTTCCGCGAATGGGGGATCTCGATCGACTGGTCGCGGGAGCTCGGCACCCACATGCCCGAGTACTACCGCTGGACCCAGTGGATCTTCCTTCAGCTGTTCGAGCGTGGCCTCGCCTATCGCGAGGAGGCTCCCGTCCAGTGGTGCCCGAAGGACGCCACAGTGCTCGCCAACGAGCAGGTCGTCGATGGGCGCTGCGAGCGCTGCGGCACCCCGGTCGTGCAGCGCAAGCTCGAGCAATGGTTTTTCAAGATCACCGACTACGCCGAGCGGCTGCTTGCCGACTTCGATTTGCTCGAGTCCTGGCCCGAGCACGTGATCACCATGCAGCGCAACTGGATCGGTCGCTCCGAGGGCGCCGAGGTCGTCTTCCGCTGTGAGGATCTCGACCTCGACTTCCCCGTCTTCACCACCCGCCCCGACACTCTCTTCGGCGCCACCTTCTTCGTCCTCGCCCCCGAGCACCCCGAGCTGGAGCGCCTTGTCGCCGGCACGCCTGCCGAGGAGGCGGTGCGCGAGTACGTCAACCGCGTCGCCCGCGAGTCCGCCGAGGAGCGCGGCGCCGAGGACCGCGAGAAGACCGGCGTGCCGCTCGGGCGCAGCGTCGTCAACCCGGTCAACGGCGAGGAGATCCCGATGTTCGTCGCCGACTACGTGCTGATGGAGTACGGCACGGGGGCGATCATGGCCGTGCCCGGCCACGACACTCGCGACTATGAGTTCGCCAAGGCCTTCGACCTGCCGATCGTGCGAGTGATCGAGGGGGAGGACCCGGAGGCCCGCGAGGACGAGGGCCTTCCCTATCCCGGCGACGGCCCGATGACGGGCTCGGGCCGCTTCGACGGCAAGGGCAACCGCGAGGCCTACACGGAGATCGTCGAGTGGCTCGAGGCCGAGGGGCGGGGGAAGATGGCGGTCAACTACCGCCTGCGCGACTGGCTGGTCTCGCGCCAGCGCTACTGGGGGGCGCCGATACCGATCGTCCATTGCGACGAATGCGGCCTCGTCCCCGTCCCCGACGATCGGCTTCCGGTCGAGCTGCCCGAGGTCGACGACTACGCCCCGCAGGGCCGCAGCCCCCTGGCCGCCGCCGAGGAGTGGGTCGCGACCGAGTGCCCGCGCTGCGGCGCCGCCGCCCGGAGGGAGACCGACACGATGGACACCTTCGTCGACTCGTCCTGGTACTTCATCCGCTACCTCGACGCGCACAACGACGAGGCGGCCTGGGACCGAGAGGCCGCCGCTCACTGGCTCCCCGTCGATCAGTACATCGGCGGTGTCGAGCACGCGATCCTGCACCTGATGTACGCGCGCTTCTTCACCAAGGCGCTCGCCGACATGGGCCAGGTCGACGTGCAGGAGCCCTTCGCCAACCTCTTCGCCCAGGGGATGATCACGCGCGACGGGGCGAAGATGTCGAAGTCGAGGGGCAACACGGTCAGCCCAGCCGAGTACGTCGAGCGCTACGGAGCCGACACCGCCCGCACCTACGTTTGCTTCATGGGCCCGCCCGAGCGCGGCGGCGACTGGTCCGACGAGGGCGTCGAGGGCGTCAACCGCTTCCTTTCCCGGCTCTGGCGGCTCTGCGGAGAGGCCGAGGGACAGGAGGCCACCGAGATCGACGCCGCCACGGCGAGAGGCGACGCTCGCGAGCTGCTCGCCAAGGCTCACTGGGCGATCGACAAGGCCACGCGGGACTTCCAGCGCGGCTTCCAGTTCAACACCGCGATCGCGGCGGTGATGGAGCTGGTCAACGACGCCTACAGGCTCAAGGACGGTCTCTACGACGATCCGGCGGGCGTCTTTGCCGTCCGCTTCGCCGCTTCGACCGCCGCTTCGCTGATCCACCCCTTCGCGCCGCACCTGGGGGCGGAAGTTTGGGAGCGGCTGAACGGCGGCCGGGTTTGGGAGCAGCCGTGGCCTGAAGCCAACCCGGCGTTGCTCGCCAGCGACACCGTCACCCTCGTCGTCCAGGTCAACGGCAAGCTGCGCGACCGGATCGAAGCCGCCGCCGACGCTCCCAAGGACGAATTGCTGCGCCTCGCCCGGGAGAGCGAGAAGGTGGCCAGACACCTAGACGGCAAAGAGGTCCTCAAGGAAGTGGTCGTCCCCGGCAAGCTGGTCAACCTCGTCGTGCGTTAGTCGGAGTTTTCCCCGGAATGGGCCTGCTTCTGGTACAAAGCGCCGGTGCTCGTCAGGCGTCTTGAGCAAGCTCCCGTCGAGGAGTGGCACCGCCTTCGCTCCCACGTCCTGATGGATGCCGGGGAGCTTGGCTCGCGCAACCTCTCGGTCAACTGGCTGGAGGTCCCGGCCGGCGCCGAGCAGACGCTTCGCTCCCATGAGGAGGCCGAGCAGGCCTACGTGGTGGTGCGCGGGTCGGGGACGATGTCGGTCGCCGGCGACACCCAGCGGGTGG
>DATMBX010000097.1:0-11663 GCA_035558955.1 Solirubrobacterales bacterium
AGCTGCTCGACCAGGCTGAGCTGAGCGGGGCATTGGAGGAGGCGTGGCGGCTCGTGCGCCGCCTCAATCGCTTCGTCGAGGAGACGAAGCCGTGGGAACTGGCCAAGGACGAGGCCGACCCCGAGCGCCTCGACGAGGTCCTCTACAACCTGGTCGAGGGCCTGCGGGTGACGACCCTGTTGCTCGTCCCCTACCTCCCCGACACGAGCGAGCGGCTGCTGGCGGCGCTGGGCGAGGAGAGCCGTGAGCTGTCCGAGCTGGGCACCCGCCCCGGTGGCCAGAAGGTCGAACGCGTTCCACCCCTCTTCCCAAAGATCGAGGCTCCCGCGTGATCGACTCTCATACGCATCTGTTCCTCTGCGATGGGGTGGAGGACGAGGTGGTGGCCCGTGCCCGCGAAGCGGGGGTGGGACGGATGCTCAATGTCGGGCTCGGGAAGGACAGCAACGCGACCGCGATCGAAGGGGCGGAGCGGCATGAGGGGGTGTACGCCGCCGTGGGCTGCCACCCGACCTCGGCGGGGGAGTGGAGCGAGGCGCTGGGCAAAGAGATCAACCGGCTGGCGGGCAACCCGAAGGTGCGGGCGATCGGCGAGACGGGGATCGACTACTACCGCGAGACGGCGAGCCCGATGGAGCAGTGGCGGGCCTTCGACGCGCAGATCGCGATCGCTCGAAGACATCGATTGCCGATCGTCGTTCACGCCCGCGACAAAGATGGCGAGACGGCGGCGACCGACAGAGCGTTCGAGATTCTCGACGCCGTGGCCGGGGAAACCCCGGTGATCCTCCATTGCTTCCTCGCGCCCTGGCGGGTCGACGACGCGATCGAGCGCGGCTGGTTCTGCTCCTTCTCCGGCATCGTCACCTTCCCCAAGTCCGACGCCCTGCGCCAGGCCGCGGCGAAGCTGCCCGACGATCTGCTCCTGATTGAGACCGATGCTCCCTACCTGGCGCCGCAGCCGGTGCGCGGCAGGCCGAACGAGCCGGCCCACGTCGTCTCCACGGCCGAGGTCATCGCCGAGGTTCGCGGCGTCTCCTACGTGGAGCTGGAGCGAACGGTCGAGGAGAACGCTCGGGCGCTCTTCGGCTGGTGACAGACTCCTAGCGGATGGTCCGGCTCGGGCAGAACTTCCTCGCCGATCCCAACCTGCTCGACGCGATCCTTCGCGATGCGGCCCTCGATCCCACCGATGTCGTACTGGAGGTAGGGGCGGGGGAGGGGGTGCTGACCGAGCGGTTGGCGGACGCCGCCGCCCAGGTCCACGTCGTCGAGATCGACCGGGGGCTGGAAGAGGCGCTGGCGCCGGTCGCCGCCCGCCCCAACGTCGATCTTCATTGGGAAGACGCGATGAAGCTCGACTTCGCCGCGCTCGACCCGGCGCCGACGGCGATGGTCGCCAACCTGCCCTACTCGGTGGCGACGCCGGTGATCCTGCGCACGATCGAGCAGCTGCCCTCGGTGATGCGGTGGACGGTGATGGTGCAGCGCGAGATCGCCGACCGGCTGCAGGCCGATCCGGGCAGCCGCACCTACGGGTCGCCCAGCGTCCTGGCACAGCTGGCCTGCGAGGTGAGGATGGTGCGCAGCGTCGACCCCGCGGTCTTCAAGCCACGGCCGCGGGTCGAGTCGGCGATCCTCGGCCTGCGCCGCACCGGGCCGGCGGCCGATCCGGCGACGCGCGACCTTGTCCGCGCCGCCTTCGCCCACCGGCGCAAGTCCCTCGCCCGCTCGTTGGAGCACGCTCGTCCCGGCTCCCTCGTCTCGGCGCGCGCCGCGTTGCGCGAGCTTGGCCTACCCGAAAACGTCCGCGCCGAAGCTCTCTCCCCTGAGGAGTTCGCCGCGCTTTCAGCGAAGCTCCATCCCGAAGGCTGACCTTTCTCCGCATGCGCATCCACGCCCCCGCCAAGATCAACCTCTGCCTCTACCTCGGCCCGCGCCGGGAGGACGGATTGCACGAGTTGTGCTCGCTGTTCGAGCCGGTGGCATTCGCCGACCCGATCGAGATCTCCGAGGCGGAGCGCGACGAGGTGGTCTGTCCCGGGGTCGAGGGGGAGAACCTTGCTGCGCGGGCGCTGGCGGCGCTGCGCGAGCGGGGGTGGAACGCCCCGCCGCTGCGGGTTGAGATCGAGAAGCGCATTCCGGTGGCGGCCGGGCTGGGTGGAGGCAGCGCGGACGCGGCAGCGGTGCTGCGGTTGGCGAGAGACCCGACGGCGTGGCCCGACGGGGAGCTCCCCGACCTGCATGAGATCGCCGCCGGGCTTGGCGCCGACGTTCCCTCCCAATTGAATCCGTCGCTGGCCTTGGTCCAGGGGATCGGGGAGCAGATCGAGCTCCTTCCCGACCCCGCGCCACATGCGGTCGTCCTGCTCCCCGGCGGCGGCGGGCTGAGCACCGCCGAGGTCTTTGCCGAGGCCGACCGGCTGGGGCTGGGTAGGGAGAGCGCTGACCTGGACCTTCGGGCTGCGAGCCTCCATGCAGCGGCCGGGTCCGGTGCCTCGCCACTCGACTACGCGGATCTCCTCACCAACGACCTGGAACCCGCCGCCCGTTCTCTGCGTCCAGACATCGGCGATGCCCTCGATGCCCTGCGCGACGCCGGCGCCCCGTTCGCCTTCCTCACCGGCTCCGGTCCCACCGCTGTCGGACTTTTCGGCGCTACAGCCTCCGCAAAGTCGGCAGCGGCGCAACTCGGCCGCGACGACGCGATCGTCTGCGAAGCTGGGCGCGCGCCGTGAGACTCGCTCTGCCAGAGGATCGCCGCAAGCGTCGCCTGGTCATCTTGGCGATCGCCGCCGCGATCGCCGCCGGCTACTACACAATCAGTCGCGTCGTCCCCCACGAGGACCTGCAGCAGCTGTTGGAGGACATCTCCAACACGCTCGGCGCCTGGACCTACCTGCTCGTCGGGGTATTCGCCTTCGCCGAGACCGGCGCCTTCGTCGGCCTCGTCGTCCCCGGCGAGACCGTGATGCTGCTCGGCGGCGCCGTCGCCGGCCAGGGGGCGATCGACATCTACATCCTGATCGCGATCGCCTGGTTCGCCGCCTGGGCGGGGGACACGACCAGCTTCTTCGTCGGCCGCCGCCTCGGCCGCGACTTCGTCCTCCGCCACGGCCCCCGCGTCGGGATCAGCCAGGAGCGATTCGAGCAGGTCGAGGACTACTTCAGCCGTCATGGCGGCAAGACGATCTTCATCGGCCGCTTCATCAGCCTCGTCCGGGCGCTGGCGCCATTCATCGCCGGCAGCTCCGGGATGCGCTACCGCGCCTTCGTCCCCTACAGCATCCTCGGCACCGGGATCTGGGCCTCCGCCCACATCCTGATCGGCTATTTCTTCTCGCGCAGTATCGACACCGCGGCCAGATACGCCGGGCGCGGCGCCTTTCTGCTGGGGACGCTGATCGTCGTCACCGTCGGGACCGTCGTCCTTGTCCGCCGCTTCCGAGTCGAGGAGAACCGCCGCGCCGCGGTGCGCTGGATGGAGGGGCACTGGATCGCCCGCTGGCTGGTCGTCCTCGCTCGCCGCTTCCGCCCCCAGTTCCAGTTCCTCTGGGCCCGGGTCACGCCGGGCGGGACCTTCGGGCTGGAGTTCACCTCGCTGATGGCGACCCTCGCCGTCGCCTCCTTCGTGCTGATCGGCTACACGTCGATCGTCAGTGGCGACGCCGGCCCGACCCCGGGGGACGTGACCGCGACCGACATCGTCGACGCGATCCGTTCCGGCTGGCTCACCGACGTGGCAAAGCTCTTCTCCGATCTCGGTTCGGGCGTCGTCGTCTGGTCATTGGCCCTCGTCTCCGCCGTGCTCCTCGCCGCCCGCCGCCGCTGGGCCGAGTTCGGCGTTCTGGTCGTGGGGATGGCGATGATCTTCGCCGGTTTCCACGAGCTCAAGGACGCCATCGACCGTCCCCGCCCCTCGGGAGCACTGGTCGATTCCGCCGGCTCCTCCTTCCCCAGCGGCCACGCCGCCTACTCGACCTTCTACATCTGGCTCGCGGTGACGCTGACCGTGCGCCTGCGGCCGGGGATGGCGCGGGCGACCGCGGTGGTGACGGCGGGGATCGCGCTGGCGGCGCTGATCGGTCTCTCCCGCGTATACCTCGGCGTCCACTACCTCAGCGACGTCAACGCGGGATGGGCGCTGGGTGCCGGCGCCTTCTCCCTCTGCGCGGCCGTCAGCCTCGTCATCGTGACGGTGCGGCAGAATGCGCACGATGCACCTGGTGAACGCCCTTCCGCTGGCGCTGCAGAAGATCGAGGATGAGTACCTGCTGTTCGGCGCCGCCGGGCTGATCACCCTCGTCGCCTTCGTCTGGCTCATCTTCACCCCGGCGGTCAGCTCCTTCGGCCGGATCTGGGAGAAGGCGGCCGCCGGCTTCCTCTCCCTCTTCGTCCTCGCGGCCCTGGTCCTCACCGGCGTCGTCTTCGGCCTGGCCTTCGTCTACTACTACGACGAAATTTCCAGCCTGCTCGGCTGAGTGGCCAGTTCCCCGCCCTTGGGGATAATGGGCCGATGTCGGCAACCGCCAAGGGGCAAAAAGCCCCTGCAAAAGAGCAGGAAGCGGGGACTCTCGACGCGCTTTCGGAGGCGGTCGAGGCGGGCGCCGGGCTGCCCGCGGTGGCGCGCGCGGCGGCCAAGGTGCTGGGCGGGAGCGTCGCCCTGATCGACCGCTCCAGCGCGGTGCTGGCTGTCGCCGGCGCATCCTCGGACCAGGAACAGAAGCTGCTCTCCGGCGGGGAGGGAGTGACAGCGGTCGAGCTGCGGGTCGCCGACAGCGCCGTCGGCGAGCTGCGCTACCGGGCCAAAGCGCCGCCGGACCCGATCATCGCGCGCATGGTGACGACGCTGCTGGCTCTGGAGCTGGAGCGTTCCCGCTCGCCGGAGTGGGAGAGCGAGGAGGTGGCGGGCGCCTTCGTCGCCGCGGTGCTGGGGCGCGAGGTGACCGACCGCGGCGACATCGTCGCCCGCGGCGCCGAGCTGGGTGCCGACCTGGAGGCCGGGGCCGGGGTGCTGATCCTCCGCGCCGCGCCGCGCGCCGCACAGACGGGCGAGTGGCGGGCGCGGGTGATGACCCTGGCGCTGCGGGCATTGCGCTCGCTGGCGCCGGGGTCGCTGGCGACCGCCGCCGAGGCCGAGGCGTCGGCGGAGATCTCGGTGATCGTCCCGGCCGAGGACGACGAGCGGCTTGAGCGCGCCGGCGCCGGGCTGGCGCGGGAGCTGGAGGACAGCCTCGCCGGCTTCCACCTGACGATTGGCCGTAGCCGCCGCGCCGCGGACCCGGTCGATCTATACCGCTCCGGCAACGAGGCGCGGCTGGCGGTCAACGTCGGGGAGGCCGAGGGGAGGGCGCTGCTCGCCTTCGAGGACACCGGCGTCTACCGTCTGCTGCTGGGGGCGATGAGCGAGGACCCGCGGGAGTTGGAGCGCTTCTACGCCGAGACGATCGAGCCGCTCGCCGCCTACGACGACCAGTACGAGACCGAGCTGGTGGCGACGATCGAGGCCTATCTCGACAACGACGGGAACGTCGCCGCCACCGCCAGACAGCTCTTCACCCACCGCCACACGATCCGCTACCGCCTCGAGCGCGCCAAGGAGCTCTGCGGCCACGACGTCTCCGCCACCGAGGGCCGAGAAAAGCTCGGCCTCGGCCTGAAGGCGATGCGCGTCCTCGGCATCGCCTCTCCCCGCGGCCCGGCGATGGAGCCCGGCGCGGAAGCGGGCAAGGTCCCCCGGACCGCGGAGGAGTAGGGGTGGAGGCTGAGGCGGGGACGAGGTCGCCGCGGGTCGCCCGTGGGGCGCTCGCGGTGCTCACGCTGGCCGCGGGCACCATCGGCATCGCCGCGACCGTCGCCCCGCGCACCTTCTACGACGACTTCCCCTTCCTCGACCACTGGGTCGACCTGCTCCCCCCGTACAACGAGCATCTGGTCACCGACGTCGGCGGCCTCTACCTCGGCTTCGCGATCCTCTTCGCCTGGTCCGCCTGGAAGCTCCAGCGCGACCTGGTCCGCGCTGCCTGCGTCGCCTGGCTGGTCGTAGCCGCCCTCCACCTCATCTTCCACGCCACCCACCTGGAGGGCTTCAGCACGGCAGACGCAATAGGCGAGCTCATTGCCCTCGCGTTCCTCCTCGCCCCACCCGTCGCGGCCCTTTGGGCAATGGGCCAGCGCCAGTAGAAGTTCCGGGGGGAGGACTTGAACCCCCGCTTCCTGGACCAAAACCAGGCGTGCTAGCCGACTACACCACCCCGGATCGTGCTCCGAGCCTAGCGCTGCAACGCAAACGACAGCTATTGCATGCCGTATGCGTTGCAGCGCTGCGGAAGCCTTGATCGCGTCCGGGTGGAAGGTTAGGTTCGGCGCTATGGAATATGGGGGCGTTGAGATGGATCCGGATGTTCGCGAGGGGTTGGCCCAGGGCTGGAAGGGGTTGATGGCCGTTGGCATCCTGGCGATCTTCATCGGCTGCGTTGCGATCTTGGTGCCCGCCGTGGCATCGGTCGGGACGGCGATCTTCATCGGCTGGATCCTTGTCATCGCCGGGGCGTTTCTGGTGGCTGCCGCTTTCAGCGCGCGGACGATCGGGAGCGTGCTTCTGCGCTTGATCTGGGCGCTGCTGACCGTGGTCGTCGGCGTCTGGCTGATCGTCGAGCCACACAACGGCACCCTCACCCTGACCCTCGTCCTCGGCATCTACTTTCTCTTCATGGGCCTCACCCGGATCGCCGTCGCCTTTGCCGGCCGCGGGCAGGCCGGTGCGGGCCTCGTCGGCCTCAGCGGCGTCGCGGGCCTGTTGATCGGCATCCTCGTCCTCGCCGAGTTCCCCAGCTCCGCCGACTGGGCCATCGGCCTGCTCGTCGGCATAGACCTGATCTTCGCCGGTTGGACCCTCACCTCGGTCGCCCTGGTTGGGCGCGACCTTTCTCGCGCCTAGCGCCGATACAGGACCCGCGCGCCGCGTCTACGATTCCGGGGTGAGCTCGCCCCTGGTCCTGGTCATGGCGGCCGGGGAAGGCACGCGCATGCGTTCCTCCCTGCCGAAGATGTTGCATCCCGTCTGCGGGCGGGCGATGGTGGCTTGGCCGATTTTGGCCGCGCGTGAGGCCGGGGCCGGGCGGGTTGCAACCATCGTTTCGCCGGACATCGACATCTCCGCCGGCCTGCCCGACGGAGTCGAGACCGTGGTCCAGCCCGAGTCCGACGGGACCGGCGGTGCCGTTCGCGCGGCTTTGCCGCTGATCGAGGGGGCCGAGACCGTCCTCGTCCTCTCCGGCGACCACCCGTTGCTCTCCGCCGAGACGATCTCCGACCTGCTCGAAGCTCACGCCGCCTCGGATGCCGCGGCGACGATGCTGACGATCGAGCTCGACGACCCCGGCTCATACGGCCGCGTCGTCCGCACCGCCTCCGGCGAGGTCGAGCGCGTGGTCGAGGCGAAAGCCGCCGGCGACGCCGATCCCGAACAGCTGGCGATCCGCGAGGTCAACGCCGGCATCTACGCCTTCGACGCCGCGCCCCTCGCGGCCGCGCTCGCCGGCCTCTCCAACGACAACGCCCAGGGCGAGTACTACCTCCCCGACGTCTTCGGGGCCCTGCGCGAGGCGGGCCATAGCGTCGCCGCGTGCCTCACCGAGGACCTCGCGGCGACGATGGGGGTCAACAACCGCGCCGACCTCGCGGCGGTCGAGGCCGAGGCCCGCCGCCGCATCCTCGAGGCGCACATGCTCGCCGGCGTCACCGTCGTCGACCCCGGCTCGACCTGGATCGATGCCGGCGTCGAGATCGCCGCCGACGCCCGGATCGAGCCCGGCACCAGCCTGCGCGGCGCCACCGCGGTCGGCGCCGGCTCCGTCGTCGGCCCGCTCACCACGCTGACCGACACGACCCTCGGCGCCGAGGTACAGGTCCCGCACTCCTACCTGGTCGAGTGCGAGGTCCTCGACGGCTGCCGGGTCGGCCCCTTCGCCTACCTGCGCCCCGGCGCCCACCTCGAGATCGGCGCCAAGGCCGGAGCCTTCGTCGAGATCAAGAACTCGCGGATCGGCGAGGGCGCCAAGGTTCCCCACCTGGCTTACGTCGGCGACGCCGATATCGGCGACGGCGCCAACCTCGGCGCCGGGACGATCACCGCAAATTACGACGGGTTTCGCAAGAACCGGACGGTAATCGGCGCCCACGCGCGCATCGGCGTTGACACGATGCTGATCGCGCCGGTAGAAGTCGGCGATGGCGCCTACACTGGCGCTGGAGCGGTGATCCAGAAAGACGTGCCCGACGGGGCACTTGCGGTGAGCGAGAACGACCAGCGGAACATCGAGGGCTTTGCCGAACGCAAGGCCGCCGAGGAGAAGAGCGAGAGAGCATGAATGCACAGATCGACACGGTGATCTCCGGTTATTCGAGTCCGGGGCGATCTGTGCGTTCATGGGTGGTCCTATGAGCACGATCGAGGAACGCCCCGAGGCCCAGGCGGCGCCGACCGCCATCCCGCACGACTACTCGAAGCGGCTGATGGTCTTCGGCGGCCGCAGCTCGATGGAGCTAGCCGCCAAAGTCGCCGGCAAGCTCGACCTCGATCTCGGCCAGGTGACGCTGAAGACCTTCGCCAACGGCGAGGTCTACTGCCGCTACGAGGAGTCGATCCGCGGCGCCGACGTCTTCCTCGTCCAATCGACCTGCGCCAACGAGCAGACCGGGATGACCCCGAACGACTCGATGATCGAGCTGCTGACGATGATCGACGCGGCCCAGGGCGCGTCCGCTCACCGGATCATCGCCGTCATGCCCTGGTACGGCTACGCGCGCCAGGACAAGAAGTCCGCCCCGCGTGAGCCGATCACCGCCCGCATCGTCGCCAAGTGCCTGGAGGGGGTGGGCGTCGACCGCGTTCTCACCATGGACCTCCACGCCGGTCAGGTCCAGGGCTTCTTCCACGTCCCGGTCGACCACATGACCGCGATGCCGATGCTGACCCAGTGGTTCGCCGACCAGCACCTGACCGAGGAGCTGGTAATCGTCTCCCCCGACGCCGGCCGGGTGAAGACGGCGCGCAACTTCGCCCGCCGCATCGGCACCCACTGGGCTGTGATGGAGAAGGAGCGCCCCGCCCAACAGGTGGCCGAGATCGGCTACGTGGTCGGCGACGTCAGAGGTCGCACCGCCGTCCTCGTCGACGACATGATCGACACCGCCGGCACGCTCTGCGCCGCCGCCCAGACGGTCATGGACGAGGGCGCGGCGCGAGTCATCGCCTGCGCCACCCACGGCGTCTTCTCCGGCCCCGCCTATGAGCGGCTCGCCTACGAGAACTCGGGGATCGAGCAGATCGTCGTCACCGACACGCTGCCGTTGCGCCCCGGCGCGCCGGACAACATCAAGGTGATCTCGACCGCCGGCACCTTCGCCGACTCGATCCGCCGCATCTTCACCGACGACTCCGTCTCCGAGATCTTCGCCGGCGAAAACCAGCTGTTCTGATGCCAGACGGCCTGCGGCTGGTCGGCCACAAGGGGGCCGACCTGATCGCCCCCGGCAATACGCTGGAAAGCTTCCACGCCGCGGTTGAGGCCGGCGTCGACACGATCGAGATCGACGTGCTCTGGCGCCGCGACGGCCACCCGCGCATCGCGGCCGCCGAGCGCACGCCGCTGGTCATCGCTCACGATTGGCACGACGCGGAGCGGCGTGAGCCGCTGACCCTCGCCAAGGCGCTCGACGCTCTCGCGCGTCCACCCTTGGACAGCGTCGAGTTCGACCTCGACATCAAGCTGCCCGGGCGGGAAGAGGAGATCGTCGCCGGCCTACGCGATCGAGACATGCTGGGCAGGGCGATGATCTCCACCATGGAGCTCTCGACGCTGGCGAAGATTCGCGAGCTGGAGCCGGAGCTGCGCCGCGGCTGGACCTACCCCAGAGTGACGAAGGACTGGACCTCGAAACGCTGGGCCAAGGCGCCGATGCTGGCGGCGCTGGTCGCGATGCGCCAGACCCTCCCCGGCCTGGCGGCGAAGGAGCTGCCGAAGATGGAGGTCGAGTCGATGTGGGTCTACCACCCGCTGGTCAGCCGACGCCTGGCCAGAATCGCCAGGCTCGCCGGCGTGGAGCTGATCGCCTGGACGGTCGACGACCTCCCGCGCATGGAGCGCCTTGTCGCCATGGGCGCAACCGGTCTCTGCTCGAACGACCCCCGTCTATTCGAACGAATCCGAGATTGACCACACCATAGGGGGGTCAATGTCGGGTTCGTCGCTCAGGCGGGGCTGGCGAGGCCCGGGGTTTGCATGATGCCCCTCCCCTCGAAGTACTCCCACTCCTGCTGTCCCAGCCCGGTCGCCGCCGGCTCGGCGTAGACCCACTCGCGGGCGATCCGGTGCCAGTTGCGCTTCGCCCGCAGTTGTCCCAGCACGGCGACGACGCCGATCTCCATCCGCCGCCCCATCAGCTCGTCGGCCGGGAGCGACTCGCGCCGCATCAGGTCGTAGTACTCCGAGCGCGGGTCGTTGGTCGACTCGATGATCTTCATCACCCGCCGCGGGGTGATCTCGATCTCTCGGTCCTCCACGTACCAGCCGCCGACCGCCCGCATGTGCTCCAGCAACCGCTCGGCGTCCAGCTTCGAGGGGTTCTTGACGAAGCCGAGGTCGTGCAGGGCGGCGCGGAACGCCTCTGGGTCATTGCGCGAGGCCGCGTCGAACGCTTTCTGCTCCAGCACGATCTGCTCGCGGTCGAGCTTCTTCGTCATCCCGAAGTCGAGGAAGGCGACGCGGCCGTCCCCCATCAGGATGTAGTTGCCGGGGTGGGGGTCGGCATTGAAGTGCTGCAGGTGGTAGATCGAGCCGAAGCTGCCGCGGAAGACGATCTCGCCGAAGCGGCTGCGCTCGGCTTGCGGCAGCTCCTTGATCTGATCGAAGCCCATCCCCTCGACGAACTCGGTGACCAGCACCCGGCGCCGGGACAGCCGCGTCACCACATCCGGGACGTAGATGAAGGGGTGGTCGCGGTAGGCGCGGGAGAAGGTGCGCTGGTTTTGCGCCTCGTACTCGTAGTCGAGCTCCTCCATCACCCGCTCGCGCAGCTCGTGGGCGATCGCCTTGGCGTCGAGGCCGGGTGCCAGGGCGCGGGCCAGCCGCATGATCGTCCCCGCGTTGCGCAGGTCGGCCTCAAGCGCCTCGGCGATCCCCGGGTACTGGATCTTCACCGCGACCCGCCGGCCGTCGATCAGCTCGGCGCGGTGCACCTGGCCGATCGAGGCGGCGGCGAACGCCTCCTCTTCGAACTCGGCGAACAGCTCCGACACCGGCTCGCCGTCGTACTCCTCCAGCAGCACCTTCTCGACCTTCTCCCAGGGCATCGGCGGCGCGTCGGTGCGCAGCTTGGCCAACTGCTCCTGGTAGATCTCGCGGTACTCCTCGGGGAGGAACTCGGTATCGATGAAGGAGGCGAACTGCCCCAGCTTCATCGCCGCCCCCTTCATCTGGCCCAGCGCGCCGACCATCTTCATCGCCGTCTCCAGGTGGCGCTGCTCCAGCCGCTCTCTACCGCCCTCCTCGGAGCGGGCGATGTTTGCGGCCTTGGTGCCGGCGTAGCGGGCGCCCTGAACGCCGACGACCGAGCCGAGCTTCGCCGAGCGGCGGACCCGTCCCTTGGGGATCTTCGCG
>DATMBX010000098.1:0-32753 GCA_035558955.1 Solirubrobacterales bacterium
GTGACCGATCCAGACGAGCAGCACGCGATCACGGTGCGCAACGGCGTCCTGCGCCACCGTCCCGGCCGGCACGACCCGCGCGCCGACGCGGGCCTCGTGATCGAGCGCGAGGCGCTCAACCTGCTCTTGCTCAGAACAGCGAACCTCGGTGAGCTGGCCGAGAGCGGCCGCCTCCGCCTGGAGGGCGACGGCGCCAAGCTCGGCGAGCTACTCGGCCTGCTCGACGAGCCAGACCCGGGCTTTGCCATCGTCACGCCGGACTAGGATGGCGGCGGTGACCATTCGCAGGATTCGCACGATCGTCCTCGCGGCCGCATCGCTCTGCCTCTCGGCTGCGGCTTCGGCCCAGGCCACGACCAGCGTCTTCTGGGTCAACTTCAGCGGCGAGAAGGTCTCGCGCACGGGCTTCTTCGAGGGAGGTGGCGCGGACATCCCGATCGACCCGGCGCTGATCGACGGGCCCTTCGGATTGGCGATCGACGCCGCCGCCGGGCGCATCTACTGGGCCAACTACGACGGCAACACGATCGGCTACTCCAACGCCGACGGCACCGGCGGCGGCCTGCTGAACACGACTGGGGCAACGGTGAGCGGGCCAAGCGGCCTGGCCATCGACCCCGCCGGTGGACGGATCTACTGGGCCAACTACGAAGTCGACGAGATCTCCTTCGCCAACCTGAACGGCTCCGGCGGCGGCGACCTCGATACCGGCTCCGCCACCCTGGAAGGTCCCAACGGCATTGCGGTCGACCCCACAGCCGGTCGCGTCTACTGGGCCAACTTCGACGCCAACGCGATCTCCTTTGCCAACGTGGACGGGACCGGCGGCGGCGACCTGGATACGACGGGGGCTACCGTCAGCGCCCCCGACGGAGTCGCCATCGACCCGACGACCGAGCGGATCTACTGGGCGAACTTCGGCAACGACTCGTTTGGCTACGCGAATCTCAGCGGAGGCGGTGGCGGCCCGGTCGCTACGACCGGGCCGGTCGTCGACGAACCGGTCGGCCTCGCCATCGACCCCGTCCACAGCCTGCTCTTCTGGGCGAACGCCGGCACTGAGACGCTCCCCTACACGAGCCTTCTCGGCGTCACCGCCGGACAGCTCCAGACCGCTGGGGCGACGCTGGACGACGTCTCGTTCCCGGTCCTGGCCGACGTTCCGCGCAACCTTCGGTTTCCGGAGATCACTAGTCGCACGCTTGGAACGCCGCGCCGTCCGCTTGCAGCACTGCGACAGAGGCCGTCCGGCCAAGTGCCGAGCCACGCTGCGCTCCTCACCTGCTCGAGCGGCGAGTGGGCCGGCGATCTGGTCGAGTCCTTCCTCTACCGCGCCCCGCAGACCTTCTCCTACCAGTGGCAAAGGAACAACCAGCCGATCGCGGGAGCCACCTCGAGCGTCCTGAGCGCCAGCTTGGTCGGCGAGTACGTCTGCGAAGTAACCGCGTCCAATCTCGCCGGCGCGAGCTCCCAGCCCAGTGGGTCTCTGACGATCGCCGCGAAATTCAAGCTGGGGCGAATCGCCCGCAACGTCCGCAAAGGCACCGCCAGACTGCCGGTCGCGGCCTCCGGTGCCGGGAAAGTCAGCCTGACCGGCAAAGGACTCGTCTCGCAGCGGAAGCGAATCAGGGTCGGGACGGCGTCCCATCTCAAGGCAACGCTCCTCCTCAGAGTCAAGGGAGGGGCGAAAGGAAGGCTGAACGAGACTGGCCAAGTGAAAGTCAAGGCCAGGATCGCCTATACGCCTTCCGGCGGAAAGCCCCTGCGGCGCACCAAGACGGTGGTGCTGAGAAAACGCCTCCGGGACTGAGGCTCAGCAACGAATCGCCATCGACGGGGATGCGGATCGGGCCACACGGTGTGCAAAGGTGAGTCGGTGAAAGCACCCAACAACGCCGGGGAAGCGATCACCGCAGCCGGAATCGCCGCGCTGCGCGAGGAGATCGCGCAGTTGGAGGGGTCGGCGCGCGTCGAGATGGCGGCGCGGATCAAGGCCGCGCGCGAGTTGGGCGACCTGAAGGAGAACGCCGACTACCACATCGCCAAGGAGGACCAGGCGCACCTGGAGACGAAGATCAAGCGCCTCCGGGAGCGCCTGCGAAACGCCGAGGTGGTGGAAGTCGACGGCGACAGCGACGCCTTCGCATTCGGCCGCACCGCCGAGGTCTACGACGAGGGCGCGGACAAGGTCCAGACTTGGACCCTGGTGGGCTCGACCGAAGCCGACCTCACCGCGGGCCGTCTCTCGGCCGAGTCGCCGATCGGCCGCGCCCTGCGTGACTGTCGGGCCGGCGAGTCGGTCGAGATCGAAACTCCAAAAGGCAAGCGCACCTTCAAAATCCGCAAACTCGTCGGCTGAGCCTCACTCCTGGTCGACGACCTCGACGGTGCCCTGCATCGTCGGGTGGATCTCACAGACGTAGGGGTAGCTGCCCGGCTCCTTGAAGCTCTCCGACTTGAGCTTTCCCTCCTCGAGCGTCCCCGTATCGAAGCTCTCGTCATCCGCGGTCGCCGTGTGCGGCTCGGCGTCCCGGTTAATCCAGATCACCTTCCCACCGGTCTGAATCGTGACCGGGTCCGGGTCGTAGGCGAAGTCGACGATCTCGACTTTGGCCGACCGCACAGCCTCCCCGCTGGGCGCCGGCGCATTGCCGCTTGGCGCCGAAGTCGTCTCGGTCGTCTCGGTGGCGGTCTGAGTCTCCGTGGCGGTGTCGCTGTCCCCGTCATCCCCACAGGCCGCAAGGGAGAACACGAGGACGAGCAGGGCAGGGGCGAGCGATGCTTTGAGCTTCATGTCACCGGGCCTACCCGCGCGCCCCTGGCTCTAACCACTCCACGCAGTTCGGCCTGCGTTTGGCTTTGGCTTTTTGGCTATGGGCCCGGAGTCGGGGCTACCTCGACTGGTTCGCCGCCGTGCATCCAGTGGGCCTCGGGTGAGGGTGGGGTGTCCCGTAGGTACCACTCGGCGTCGAGGGCGCCCATGCAGCCCGTGCCGGCGGCAGTGACCGCTTGGCGGTAGGTGTGGTCGACGACGTCGCCTACGGCGAAGACGCCGGCGAGGTTCGTGCGGGTCGAGCCGGAATCGGTGGCTATGTAGCCGTCCTCGTCGGTGTCGACCTGGCCCTCGACGATCTCAGATTTGGGGATGTGGCCGATCGCGATGAAGGCGCCGTCGGCGTCGATGTCTTCCGTCTCCCCCGTTTCGGCGTTGCGCAAGCGGACGTGGGCGAGCTTGCCGTCCCCGCCGGCGACGAACTCCTCGGCGACGAAGGGCGTCTTGAAGCTGATGTTGGGCTGCTCCTTGGCGCGATCGAACATGATCTTCGAGGCGCGGAACTCGTCGCGGCGGTTGACCACGGTCAGCTCGCTGGCGAACTTGGAGATGAAGATGGAGTCCTCCATCGCCGAGTCGCCGCCGCCGATCACGATAACTCTCCGATCTCTGAAGAAGGCCCCGTCGCAGACGCCGCAGGTGGAGACGCCGCGGCCCCCCAGCTCGATCTCGCCGGGAACCCCAAGTCGGCGCGGCTCTGCGCCCATCGCCAGGATCACCGCTCTCGCCAGGTGCTCCTCGTCGCCGAGGTAGACCTTCTGCACACCCCCGTCCGAGAGCTCCACGTGGTCGACGTCATCGGTCACGAAGCGCGTGCCGAAGCGCTCCGCCTGGGCGCGGAACTGGCTCATCATCTCCGGCCCCATGATTCCCTCGGGATAGCCCGGGTAGTTCTCGACGTCGGTCGTGTTCTGCAGCTGCCCGCCCCATTGGAAGCCCTCGAAGACAAGGGGCTCTAGGTTGGCGCGCGCCGTGTAGAGCGCGGCTGTGTAGCCGGCGGGGCCGCCGCCGACGACGATCACGTTTTCGACCTTCTTCTCAGCCATCTTTCGCCGCCTGGAAGTCTAATACTTTACTTTTTATAGTAACGCCTCGGTCGATCGGCAGGCCCTCCTCCTCCCAGCGCCCGACCGTTCTTCGCAGCTGCAGGAATGCGACGGTCCCAAACGGGATCGGCATCCAGAAGGCGACGAGGCGGTAGATCAGGATCGCCGGGAAGACGGTCCCTTCGGGAATGCCGAAGAGGACGAAGGCGCCGATCATCCCGGCATCGACCGCTCCCACCCCGGCCGGCGCCAGAGGGAAGAGGTTGGCGACCATGCCGAGGAAGAAGCCCTGGACGACGACCGCCAGCGGCACATGCACTCCGAACGCCTTGAAGGAGGCCCAGAGAATGCCGATGTTGGCCGCCCAGTACCCGGCGGCGCCGACCACCGCCAGCCCTCCCCGCGAGGGGTGGGCGAAGAGGCTCGCCGTGAACCTCAGCCCCTCACCGGCGATGGCCGGCACTTTGGCGATGTTGGCGGCAATCGCCTTGCTGCGCTCGCCGCGGGCGAACGAGCCCACCCGCCGCCCCAGGTCCGGCGGGATCAGGGCGACGAGCACTCCCACAAGCAACAGGAACCCCGCGACCGCAGCCGGTACGACCGTCAGCTCGATCGAGTCCTTTCCGGGCAGCACTCCGGTGCGAAGCAGGACGCCGCAGACGATCAGCGCGACTGGATAGAAGACGTACTGCAGGGAGAGGAAGGCGACCATCCGCCGCCCGACCTCGTGCCGGCGCATCCCGGCCTTGCGCAGCGCCCAATAGGTGAGGGCGATGCCGCCCGCGCCTCCCGCGGAGAAAAGTCGCGTCGCGGCGACTCCGGCCATGTTGATCTCATAGGTCTCCTTCCAGTCGAGCGGCAGCACGTCCCCTCCGACCACCGCCTTGAACAGCGCGATGTAGGTGGCGAAGGCGAGGACGTTGAAGCCGATTGCCGCCGCGATCCAAACGGGGTCGGCGTCGCCCAGCTTGCTGAGCGCATCCCCCAGGCCGACCAGCCTCGGAAAGAGGAAGTAGATCGCGCCAAGGAGCAGGAGGACGACCGCCATCGTCTGGACCAGCCGCCGCGTCGTGAACAGCGGCAACTCGGCGGTATCGCGGCCGTTCGCCGGATCCTGCTGAGACACCCTTCAGAAGCTACCCGCTCGCAAGGCGCTCCAAGCGTCGCAATCCCCGGTTGACGCCCAAGACGAGCGGCTCGGCGAGTGGCTCGCCACGGCGCACCACGGCGACCAGAGCCGCGCCGGCGATCAGGTCGGTGACGTAGTGCTCGCCCAGGTAGACCAGCGCGAAGCCGAGGGTGAGCGCGTAGCTCCAACCAATCGCTCCCTCGACCTTGCCCGCCTCCGCCAGGGAGATCGCCGCCATCACCGCGGTGGCGAAGTGCAGCGAGGGCATCGCCGCCCAGGGGTTGCCGCCCAGGGTGTCGTACATCCGCGGCCAAGCCGCGCCCCAGGTCTCCTCTCCGACCTCGACCATGATCCGTCGCACCTCCTCGCCCGCCAGTCCTTCTTGCGAGGACCACCAAGGCGGCGCGGTCGGCGCCAGGAAGTAGACGGCGCAGCCAAGATCGAAGACCGCCGCCAGCTGGCGGGCGGAGCGTGGGAAATGCTGGTTATGGCGAACGAGGATGAGGATCAGGGCCATGTAGGGCTCCAGGAACCAGAGCCAGTGGACCCAGGTGAGGAATCGGTTGACCGCCTTCACTCCGGGCAGGCGGGAGAGGGCGCGCTGCAGGCGCACGTTGGGAAGGCTGCCGGCGCCGATCGCCCGATCGATCGAGATCGGGTAGCGCGTGCGCAGGCGGGCGCGCAGGCGGTCGGGGTCGTCATAAGGGAACTCGTGGACCATCGTGAATGCCCACATCTGCATCGCGAACAAGGCCACGTCGCGCTTCTTCGAACGCGGATAGAGAACGGCGAGCGCCAGCGGCCCTCCGGCGCAGGCGATGACCGAGGCCGGTGCGGGGATGCGGAAACGGCGGCGGAGGAGCGGGACGATCACCGCGGCGGCGACGGTGGCCGCTGCTCCGGCGCGCACCGTCGTGCCCAACGCCGAAGATGGCCGGGTTCGCCTCCTCATAGAGCGCGCGAGTATAGGCCGAGCAGTGTGGAGCCCGGCGGCGGCGCGCCGCCGGGCGTGATTAGAATGGCCGCGCTTTGGCGCCCAACTCTCCTGGCACTGACCAGATCGACACCCTGCTCTGGATCGGCTTCGTCGCCGCGACCATCGTCGTGGTCGCGATCGTCGGAGGCTTGCTCTTCGCCGCGCGCAAGTACCGCTCCGAGCGGGGCGCCGAGCCTCGCCAGATTCGCGGCTCGCGACGCATCCAGATCCAGGTCGCCGCGCTGCTGGGCATCTTCGCCATCGCCCTGTTCGTCGCCGGCGTCGTCTTCACCGAACGCGCCCGCGAGGTCCCGGCCACCGGCCCGGCCGGCCTCCAGGCGGCCGGCGTAGAGCCGCTGAGGATCGAGGCGACCGGCCAGCAATGGCTGTGGCGCTACGACTACCCCAACCAGGCCTTCTCCTATTACAAGCTCGTCGTCCCGGTCGACACCACCGTCGCGTTGGACCTCGTCTCCACCGACGTCGTCCACACCTGGGACGTGCCGGCGCTGGCGGGCAAGCGCGACGCGGTCCCGGGCAAGGTCAACGAGGTCGTCTTCCGCGCCGATGAGGAGGGCGTCTACGAGGGCCAGGCCACCACACTCTCGGGCCAGGCTTACGCGGCGATGCGGACCGAAGTCCAGGTCGTATCGCCCGAGGAGTACGAGGCCTTCCTGGAGAGCCAGAAAACCGGCATCCAAGCGGCCCAGGACCGGGTCGTCGAGCTGATCGCGAAAGGGGAGACGCCATGAGCGGGGGAAGCCGGCCGGAAATCGTCGTCGAGGGCTTTCCGCGCCGCCGCCCGCGCTGGATCGAGATCGCGACCAGCGCCGATCACAAGGACATCGGCCGCCTCCTCATCAGCGGCGCCCTCGGCTTCCTCTTCATCGCCCTGATCGAGCTGCTGCTGATGCGGCTTCAGCTGGCGATCCCCGAGAACAGCTTCCTCTCCCCCGTCGCCTTCAATCGCATGCTCTCCATATATGGAGCGACGGCGATCTTCCTTTTCGCGCTGCCGCTGGCGCTGGGACTCTTCTACTACGTGGCGCCCCTGCAGATCGGCGCCCGCGGCACGGCCCTGCCCCGCCTCGGGCAGATCGGCGCCTGGCTCTTCATCGCCGGCGCGACGGTCCTCTACGCCGGGTTCCTCTACACGCCCTCGGAGGCGGGCGTCAACCCGCTGCCTCCGCTCTCCGAGCTGACCTTCCTCGCCAACGACGGCGTCGACGCCTGGGCCACGGCGACGGGCCTCGCAACCCTCGGCTTCGTCCTGGTCGCGATCGACCTGGTGACGACCCTGCGCAACATGCGCGCACCCGGCATGGCCTGGCGGCGGCTGCCGGTCTTCGCCTGGGCGGCGGCGATCGGCTCTTGGCTTCTGCTCTTCATCGGCCCGGTGATGCTGGCCGCGATCACGATGCTGATGATCGACCGCAACTTCGACGGGATCTTCTTCGCCGACGGCTCCGGCGGGGCGCCGCTGCTCTGGCAGCACCTCAGCTGGATCTTCTACAGCGGCGCCTACATGCTGATCTTGATCGCCGCCCTCGGCGCGATCGCGGAGATCGTCTCGACCTTTTCCCGCAAGCCGCTTTTCAACCGCGGCGCGGTGATCGGCTCGCTGGTGGCGATCGCGGTGATCGGCACCCTCGCCTGGATGCAGAACATGCTGACCGCGCCGATCGGGATCGGCTGGATGTACTTCGCGATGCTGATGTCGCTGGCGCTGATCGTCCCGGTCGGGCTGATCTGCTTCAACCTGATCGCGACGATGATCGGCGGCACCTTGCATATGCGGGCGCCACTGCTCTTCGCGCTGGGCGCCCTCTCCTTCATCGCCCTCGGCCTCGCCTCCGAGCTCTCGCACTCGCTGGTCGCCGCCGCCTGGAAACTGAAGAACACGACCGACTCGACCGCGGCGACCCATCTCGCCCTCCTCGGCGGCGCCGTCTTCGGCGGTTTCGCGGCGCTGCACTACTGGTTCCCGAAGATGACCGGCCGCACGATGGGTGAGAGCCTGGCGCGGATCTCCTTCTGGACAATCGTGTGCGGCGCACTACTGGCCTTTGTGCCGCTCTTCATGGCCGGCGGAGTGGAGGGCCAGGTGATCGACGCCTACAAGTTCTTCGACGGCACGGGCGTCAACGCCTACAACCTGATCGCCTCGATCGGGTCCCTGGTGCTGGCGATCGGGATCGTGCTGACCCTCGCCAACGCGCTCCTCAGCCGCAACGGCGGACCGGAGGCGGGCCATGACCAGTGGGGTGGCGAGTCGCTCGAGTGGTTCGCGCTCTCACCGCCGGAGCCGCATAACTTCGACGTCCTTCCCGATGTGCGCAGCGCCCAGCCGATGCGCGACATCCGCGAGGCGATCGCCCATCGCGCCGACCGCAGCCGGCAGCCGGCGAGCGAATCCCAGCCAGTAGCCTGAGCACGATGGAAGCGACGGTAGCGGCGGTCTCAAGGCGGCCAGCGGCGCTCACGGTCCTGCGCGACTACGTCACGCTGACCAAGCCGAAGGTCCAGTCCCTGCTGCTCTTCACCACCGTCACCACGATGTACGTGGCGGGCGACCCGTCGATCGGGCTGGTCTTCCTCACCTGCCTGGGAGGAGCCCTCTCGGCCGGCGGAGCCGGGGCGATAAATCACGCGATCGACCGCGACATCGACCGCACGATGGCTCGCACCGCCAACCGCCCCGTGGCCGCCGGCCGGATCTCCCCCGCCGCGGCGATCGGCTTCGGCGTCGCTCTGGGCTGCGCCTCCTTCGCGCTGCTCTCGCTCACGGTCAACCCGCTGGCGGCGGCGCTCTCGCTCTCCGGCCTGCTCGGCTACGTCTGCGTCTACACGATGTGGCTGAAGCGCTCGACGCCGCAGAACATCGTGATCGGCGGCGCCGCCGGCGCGATGCCCCCGCTGGTCGCCTGGGCGGCGGTCACGGGCAGCCTCAGCGGCACGGCGCTCTATCTCTTCGCGATCGTCTTCTTCTGGACCCCACCGCACTTCTGGGCGCTCTCCCTGCTGATGAAGGACGAGTACGCCAAAGCCGGCGTGCCGATGCTGCCGGTGGTGCGCGGAGAGGACGAGACGCGTCGCCAGATCCTCCTCTACACGGTGCTGCTCTACGCGGTGACGCAGCTGCCCTTCTGCGCGGGCGGCATGGGCATCGGCTACCTGATCCCTTCGATGGCGCTCGGCGCGGTCTTCATCTACTGCGCGGTGAAGCTGCTGCGCACGGGGGATCGCCGCTGGGCGCTGCGGACCTACCTCTACTCCCTCTCCTACCTGGCGCTTCTCTTCCTGGCGATGGCCGTCGACGCCAACGTCTGAGGGCCCCTGATAGAACTTCGGCCGTGGATCGCGAGACCGCAAAGCGCAACATAAGCGGGGGCCTGCTGGCCGGAGGCATCGCCGCCGGCGTCTTCGCCCTCTGCTTCGTCGTCGCGATGCTCTACATCGCCTCATAGATGGATGAGCACCGCGACATCCCCGAGCCCGGCGAGCTCGTCTACGCGCCCCGCCCCTCCTGGGCTCCTATAGCCCTGGCGGCCGGCATTGCCGTAATGGTCTGCGGGGTCTACGCCGAGGGCTTCATGGTCCGCGGCTGGATCTACTCGATCATCGGAGCGATCGTCTTCCTCTTCGCCTTTCGCAGCCTCGTCAAGGGCGCCGTTCGCGACTACTTCCGCCTGCCGCGCAAGCAACGCGTGCGCGGCGCGGTGCTCCCGGTCGAAACCATTTCGGTCCCGCGCGACTAGTTCAGTCCGGCGTCATCCCTGAGGTCGCCCCGTCCGAGGTCCAGACGCGGACGATGTCGCGGATCGACAGCACGCCGACCACTTCGCCCTCGTCGAAGACGACGAGGTGACGGACACCGCGCCGCGACATCTCGGCGGCGGCGCGCTCCAGGCTCCAGTCGGGGGCGGCCGAGATCACGCTGTCGCTCATGTGATCGGCGACCCGCTCGACGTCGGGATCCTCGCCGCCGCCAACCGAGAGCAGGACATCGCGCTCGGTGACGATCCGCGGCACCGGTGACTCCTCATCGGTGACCAGCGCCGCTCCAGTGCCTTTCTCGACCATCATCCGGGACGCCTCGCGCAGCGTGTGCGAGGGGCCCACGGTGAGGACAACGTCGGACATCCCTTCGCTCACCTGCATCGGCATCCCTTGCTTTCCAGTGTTTCGGCGCTAGTGCGGATCGCCTCAAGACTACCCCACGATCCGCGCCTGGCAAGCCGCTTCTACGGGGGCCTGGACATATAGAATCCGGCGCGCTTCGCGCCTCGCAATGCTCAAGCCGCCCAACCACACTCGCCCCCTGCTCACCCTCGCCGCCCTTGCGGCGATCGCGATTGGCGCGAGCGGCTGCGGAACGAGCACAGCGGACGTCGAGCGTGGTCGCGTGCTCTTCATCCAGAGATGCGGCGGCTGTCATGCGCTGGCACAGGCGGGAACCGCCCAGGGGGTTGGCCCCGACCTCGACGAGGCGTTCGCGGCGGCACGCGCCTCCGGTCAGGACGGCGACACGGTCGCCGGCGTGGTCAGGGCGCAGGTGGAGAACCCGCGCCCCAGCACCGCGAATCCGGCGGTTTCGATGCCCGCGGGACTGGTCAGCGGCCAGGACCTCGAAGACGTCGCCGCCTACATGGCCCGCTACGCGGGCGTTCCCGGCGCGACGCCGCCGAGAGTCCCCGGCGGCCCCGGCGCCCAGGTCTTCGCCAGCAGAGGCTGCGGCGGCTGCCACACGCTCGCCGCGGCAAACTCCGGCGGCAGAGTCGGTCCCGATCTGGATCAGGTTCTCCCCGGTCAGAGTCTCGCGATGATCCACGAGTCGATCGTCGATCCGAACAAGGCCATCGCCAAAGGCTTCCCGGCGAATGTGATGCCGTCGAACTACGGCGAAATCATCACCCCCGAGGAGCTCAACCAGCTCGTCCTGTTCCTCTCCGAATCGACCGGCGGCGGCAAGGGCAGATCGAAGTCCAAGGGCGGCTGAGCCCTTCAAGCGGCCGCTCGTGGCCGCTTGACATCATCCGGTGGCGATGCGTGAGCGTCTGACAATCACGCCGGAGCGCTACGCGCAGGTGACGCTGGTAGCCCTCGCGGCCCTCTCCCTGATCGTGCTCACCGGCGCCGCGGTGCGCCTCACCGGATCGGGCCTCGGCTGCCCGGACTGGCCCAAATGCTACGGCGGCACGGTGCCGCCGCTCGAGACCCACGCGGTCATCGAATACGGCAACCGGCTGCTCACCGGCTTCGTCGGCTTCGCGGTGATCGCCGCCAGCCTCGGCGCCTGGTTCCGCAAGCCGTTCCGCGGCCACCTGGCCCTGTTCGGCGCGCTGCTCCCCCTGGGCGTGCTCGGGCAGGCGATCCTCGGCGCGCTCGTCGTCAGATACCACCTCGCCCCGGGACTGGTCATGAGCCACTTCATCCTTTCGATGCTGCTGCTCGACGCCTCCTTCGCTCTTGCCTGGTGCTCACGCTATGAGCCCGGCGAGCGGGGCTTCTCGACCGACCGGCTCGGCGTCTGGGCGGTCAGGGCGCTGATTCCGATCGGCCAGCTCACCATCCTCGCCGGCACGATCGCCACCGCCTCCGGCCCCCACGCCGGCGCCCACGAGGGGGAGCTGGTCCACCGCTTCGACTTCGAGGGAACTGGGACCCTGGAATGGGTGGTCCAGCGCCACAGCGCGATCGCCGCCGTCTTCGGCATCGCCGCGATCGCCGTCTGGGTGCTCTTGCGTCGTCGGGGCGGCGACCGCCGTGCCGTCCGTCCCCTCACCGTCGTCATCGCCCTCTTGGGCCTACAAGGTGTCCTCGGCGCCGTCCAGTGGTCCCTGAAGCTCCCCTCAGAGCTGGTCTGGCTCCATGTAGCCCTGGCCACGGCCACATGGCTGGCAATGCTCTGGACCGTAGCCACCGCCGGGCGTCTGGAACCAGGTGAGTCTCGTTCCGAAACCGGGAGCGAGACGCAAACTCAGCGAGGCTCTCGCGCCCCAGCGTTGACTCAGAGCTGAGCGGCGAATGACGCCACTGAATGCCTCACCCGTGTGCTTTAGTCCTCGCTGTGTCGAACGACCTCCCTCTCGGGGAGCGCCTCGATTGGGCGCCTGTCGAACCGCCCCGACGCGAGAAGCTGCGGGGCTCACACGTCCTGCTGCGACCGCTCGACGCCGCAGCCGACACCGAGCCGCTCTACTCCGTTTCGCACCCGCCTGACGGTGACGAGACGATCTGGACCTACCTCTTCGAGGGGCCATACGAGAGCCCGGGCCAGATGCGACAGGATCTGGCGCAAGCCGAGAAGTCCGACGACCCCCTCTTCTTCGCCCTCGTGCCCCTGCCAGGTGAGCGCCCACTCGGCGTCGCCTCGTACCTGCGCATCGTGCCGGACCACGGGTCGATCGAGATCGGAAACATCTGGTTCGCTCCCTCTCTGAAGAACACAACCGCTGCCACCGAAGCGATCTACATGCTCGCCCGCCACGCGTTCGACGATCTCGGCTACCGTCGCCTCGAATGGAAGTGCAACGCTCTCAACGCAGCCTCCCGGCGCGCGGCAGAGCGCTTCGGCTTCGCCTTCGAGGGGATCTTCCGCAACCACCTGGTCATCAAGGGCCGTAACCGCGATACCGCCTGGTTCGCAATCGCCGACGACGATTGGCCCGCGATTCGCGCCGGGTTCGAGACCTGGCTCGCGGCAGACAACTTCGATTCCGAGGGATCGCAGAAGCGTTCCCTCAGCGAACTAATCGCCAGATCCATACACCACCATATGGTCAAGTACGACTAGCGGCCGCCTCGTCAACCGGTCACCCGCTCGGCCTCCAGATCGACGACCACGTGAGCTATCGGTAGATCGATCTCCTCACGAGCCCGCTCCACAACCCCTCGCTCGAGCCAGCGGGAGCGCTCTGGGGGATGGGTCGAAATGACGATCTCGTCGACCGGGAAGACCCTCAGCGCGTCCTCGATTGCAACATTTGGATCGGAATCGCCGATCTCTCCCCTCGCCTTCAAGCCCAGCTCCCCAATCGCGATCAGCGACAACTCCATTCGTTGCCGTGCCAGCTCCATCGCTTCGTCTACGTCCGATGCCCAGTGTTCGGCGCGCGAACCAGCGAGAGCAGGGGTGACCACGAGGATCTCGCAGTCCCGATCGCGGCAGCGGTCGCGAATCTCCTCCAGCAACGCTCTGCCCCCAACCGTCTCATTGGCGACGACCAACACCCTGTGCTTGCCATCCCCGCCCCGGGTCACCTCGACCGTGCGCGGTAGCGATCCGCGCGAGTTGCGGTAGGCGACCCCCGCCCCGAAGCCAATCAGGACAGCGGCCCAAACCGCGCCGATCGCGGGCCTCGTGAGAAGCGTCAAAAGGATCACAGACACCGCTCCAACACCGATTACGACCACCCAACGAAAGGCGTCTGCCTCGGACCTCAGCGGGTTATGCATAGCTCAGTTGTACTACTGAGCGCTCCGAAATGCGCCGGTTTGCGGGGTGGCGCTAAAGGATGTACACGCTTACGTAGACGATGATCCACATCACGTCTACGAAGTGCCAGTAGATGCCCGGGACTTCGACGCCCAGGTGATCCTTGGCCTTGGGGCCGAAGTGGCCGCGGAAGGCTCGGATCGTGGCGAAGCTGAGCAGGAGGAGGCCGACGAAGACGTGGGCGCCGTGAAGGCCGGTGAGGCCGTAGAAGATCGAGCCGAAGCCGAGATCGCGGGCGCTGAAGCCGATGTTGACGTACTCGTTCAGCTGGATGAAGAGGAAGGTCGCGCCCAGCAGCCAGGTGAGGACGAGACCGAGTTTGAGGCCGGTCCTGTTTCCGCGCCGGATCGACTCCAGCGCGTAGTGAACCGTGAAGCTCGAGGAGACGAGGATCGCCGTGTTGACCCCGGCGACCGCGACCGGCAGCTCGTAGGGCTCCGGCGGCCAGCTCGGCGGGTCGACGACGACGCGGAGGAAGAAGTACGCCGCGAAGAAGGCGCCGAAGAGCATGATCTCCGAGACGATGAAGAGCAGGATGCCGAGCGTCTGGCGGTCGATCCGGGAGCTCTCGTTGGCTTCCGGCGGCCCGTGGTGCTCATGGGCGTGGCCCAGGGAGACGGTCGCGCTCTCCATCAGACTCCCCCCTCTTCGGCCACGGCGGCGGCGACCGCCTCGGCGGGGCGACCCACCTCGAGGTGCTCGACCGGCTTGTCGGTGATCTCGCGCACGCGGCCGACCAGGTCCTCCTCCAGCCAGTTCGACATCTCACCGGCGAAGGTCGAGATCAGCACCTCGTCGACGCGGTAGTGCTCGACCGCGTTCTTGACGGCGTGGAACGGGTCGGGGCTCATCGGCTGGCCGGTCGCGTCGATGTCGGCGCGGTAGAGCTCGGCCATGGTCGAGGCGAGGGCGCGGACTATCTCGGCCTCGGTCATGTCGTCGGAGCGCGGGCAGACGATCGTGTAGCGGTGGGGTCGCTCGGCGGCGCGGTCCTTCAAGCGTCTGACCAGGTCCGGCGTGGCCACGGTCTGGGTGGCTACGACGAGGGTGTGATTCAGGTCCCAGCGGATCGAGTCGTCCTCGATCCGCACCGGGATATGGGTGACCGCCACCTCCGGCTCGAAGCGCCCACGGGCCCACTCGACCAGGTCCTTGCGGGTGATGCCGAAGCGCGTCTCGGACAGGCAGGAGAGCAGGGCCTCGCCGGGCTCGTGGGCGCGGATCGCGTCGTCGAGCGCCAGCGCCGGATCGGCGTCCATCACCTCGCCGACCGATTCGATCCCGAACTCCGAGAGGATCGCCATCGTCACCTCGACCCGGGCGCGCGCGGCGTCGCGAAGCTCGCCGGCATCGATCAGCTGGCCGACCGCCGGCTGGTTCTGCGGCGCCGCGACGGCGACATAGGGAGCCTTCTCTGCGCGCTCGCGAACGGCCGCCAGCAGCTTTCGCCCGCCCGCGACCTCGTTGAGGAAGACCAGCAGGGGACGCGCCTCCACGGCCTCGCTCATGGCGACCCCACCACGCTGGGTTTGGGCTCCGGCACCTCGGCGCCCTCGCCGGCCATGATCGCGTGGCGGGCGCCGGGCACGCCGAACTCGTAGGGGCCGCCGACCACGCGGGGGATCTCGTCGAAGTTGAAGATCGGCGGAGGCGAGGAGACCTGCCACTCGATCGTGTTGGCGCGCCACGGGTTTGCCTCCGCCCGCGGGCCGAAGCGCCAGCTGACGATCATGTTGTAGAGGAAGACGAGTTGCACGGCGCCGAGCATGAACGCGAAGACGCTGATCATCAGGTTCCAGTTGCCGAACTGCTCGGCGTAGTCGGCGACGCGTCGCGGCATCCCGTCCATCCCCACCCAGTGCATCGGGATGAAGGTGCCCCAGGTGCCGAGCACCGTCCCCCAGAAGTGGACGCGGCCGAGTTTCTCGTCGTACATCCGCCCCGTCATCTTCGGGAACCAGTGGTAGATGCCGGCGAAGATCGTGAAGACGGAGCCGCCGAAGAGCACGAAGTGGATGTGGGCGACGATGAAGTAGGTGTCGGAGACGTGGATGTCGATCGGCACCATGCCCAGCATCACGCCGCTGATGCCGCCGATCGTGAAGGTGACGATGAAGGCGAGCGCGAACAGCATCGCCGTCGAGTAGGTGTGGATCTTGCCGAAGTAGAGCGTTCCAAGCCACGAGAAGATCTTGATCCCGGTCGGCACCGCGATCAGCAGCGTGGTGATCATCATCGGCACCCGCAGCCAGCTGAACATGCCGGCGACGAACATGTGGTGCGCCCAGACCGAGTAGCTGAGCACGACGATCCCGATCAGCGCCAGCGCCATCAGCCGGTAGCCGAAGATCGGTTTGCGGGCGTGGGTCGAGATGACTTCGCTGATGATCCCGAACCCGGGCAGCATCATGATGTAGACGGCCGGGTGGGAGTAGAACCAGAAGATGTGCTGGTAGCTGACCACGTCGCCGCCGCCGGCGAACTCGAAGAACTGGGTGCCGAGGGCGCGGTCGAAGAGGACCATGAACTGGGCGCCGGCGATGAACGGCGTCGCGGCGACGACCAACAGCGAGGTCGAGAGGTTGGCCCAGACCAGCAGCGGCATGCGCCAGAAGTTCATTCCAGGCGCACGCATGGTGATGATCGTGACCAGGAAGTTGAGCGCGGTCGCGATCGACGACGCCCCCGCGAACTGCACGCCCAGGTTGAAGAACGACTGCCCTAACGGCGCCCCCGTCGAGAGCGGCGCGTATCCGGTCCAGCCGGCGTCGAAGGCGCCCCCGGGGGCCAGGTAGCTGCCGATGAAGAGCAACCCCGCCAGCGGCAGCATCCAGAAGCTGAGCGCGTTCAATCGCGGGAAGGCCATGTCCGGCGCGCCGATCATCAGCGGCAGGACGTAGTTGGCGATCCCGGCGAAGACCGGGATGACGAAGACGAAGATCATCAGCACCGCGTGCGTCGAGAAGAGGCCGTTGAAGGTCGAGGCGTCGACGATCTGGGTGCCGGGTTGGGCCAGCTCGGCCCGGATCATCATCGCCATCAGCCCGCCCACGAAGAAGAAGAAGAAGGTGGTGACGATGTACTGGATGCCGATCACCTTGTGATCGGTGTTGAAGCGGAAATAGTCCTTCCAGCTCTTGGCTCCGTGCTGGGAGTGATCGTCGGGGACCGTGGGCGCGCCGACCGCCCAGCGCAGCCAGTAGTCGAAGCAGCCGAAGCCCGCCAGGAAGCCGAGCGGCGCGGTGAGCAGCGGCACGACCACATGCGGATAGCCGGTCTGCTCTGTCTGGTAGAGCGGCAGGTCGGAGATCGCGCGCAGAGCGATCACCAGGCCGAAGCCAAAGGCGCCGGCGAGAATCGCGCCGAGGCCTCCGCGGAGCCATCCTGGTTGCTTGATAGCCGCGACCATCAGTTCTTCTCCATTATGCCCCGCCGGCCCCCACCGGGATGGGGTTCGTCTCCGTGTCTTGGATGACCGACTCCATCAGCGCCACGGGCACTCTGTCTCTCAAGCCGGCGACCCATTTGCGGAACTCGGCGGGAGGCTCGACGACGACCTCGGCGCGCATCGTGGAATGGCCGAAGCCGCAGAGCTCAGTGCAGATCAGCTGGTAGGTGCCGACCTTGTCCGGCGTGACGATCGCCGTCGTCGTGATCCCCGGCACGTTGTCCTTCTTGATCCGCCACTCGGGAACCCAGAAAGAGTGGATCACGTCCTGGGCGTGCATCTTGAAGTGGACCTGGCGGTCGACCGGCACGTGCAGCTCGCCCTCCGACCAGACGCCGCCCTTGCCCGGGTAGCCGAAGCTCCAGGCGAACTGCTGGGAGAAGACCTGTACCTTGAGCGGGTTCGGAGCCGGCTCCTCGATGTCGTCCAGCACCTTCCAGCTGTAGCCGCCGGCGAAGAGGACGATGATCGTCGGAATCAGCGTCCAGGCGACCTCAAGGCGCGTGTTGCCGTGGATCGGCTCGCCGTCGGACTCGTCGCCGGGCTTGGCTCTGAACTTCCAGAGGGCGTAGAAGAGCATCACCATCACCAGCGAGAAGACGAAGGAGGAGAGGACGATCATCACGTCCAGCAGGTGGTCGATCTTCGGGGCCGCGGTGGAGGCCTGCTGGCCGTCCCAGCGAACCTGCAGCATCACCACGGAGATCACCGCGGTCAGCGCGGCTGTGGCGGCAAGCATCTTCGCTATCGGCAGGCGGCCCATCATCGGGGACGGGCATTCTATGCATCCGGCAGACGGTCAAGCTCCCCCCGCGCGGCGGCGATCACCCCGCGGGCGACCCCCTCCCAGCTCCACAGCCGAGAGACCGTCTCGACCAGCGCCTGCCGCGCGACCTCACGCTCCTCCTCGGGCAACGACAGCCAGTCATTCAGCCGCTCGGCGATCGCCTCCACCGCCCCCTCCGCGACCGGGAACGAGGTAAGGCGACCGACCTCCGGCGGCAGCGCGGCCCTCAGCTGACGGGAGACCTCCAGCATTCCGGAGTGGCCCGCGGACACCGGCAGCACGCCGCAGGCAGCGGCCTCGGCGGCGACCATCCCGAACGCCTCCGGGAAAGTGCTGGGCATGACCAGGGCTTCGGCGGCGGGTAGAAGCTCGGCGACCTCGCTGTGCTCCAGTCGCCCAATGAACTCGACCGATCCCACGGAAGCTTTCGCCGCCTCGACGTAGCCATCGGGCGGATTGGCAAAGAAGGCGCTGAGGATCGGCAAAGGCTTCTCCTCCCCACCCTCCAACGCCCACCCAAGTCGCGCAACCTCGCGAGCCTCGTCCAGATCTCCCCGCTCAAGCGCCGCAAGCAACCTGCGCAGCCCTTCTTCGTACTCGCCGAATCCTGCGATTTCCAGCCTCGCTTCGGGGTGCTTTGCCTTCACCAGGGGCCACGCGGCTATCAGCAGATCAACGCCCTTCGACACGATGAGCTTCCCTACGAAGACGATCCGCGGCCCGAGGGACCGGGTGGGGGTGGAGCGTCTTGTACTTTTTCGCGGGGAGACCATTGGGCGACAGCCGCTGAACGCAACTCGAAAAAGTTAAGCGGAACCCCCACCCGGTCCCTCGGGCGTGAACTCGCTCGTATCGACGCCGGGCGGGCCGAGGCGGGTCTTCTCTCTTAAGAGAGAGACATCCGGGAGCGCGGCCCAGAGCGACTCGGCCGTGTGGCGGGAGCCGACCAGGACACCGGAGGCGGCCTTCATTCCCTCGATGGCGTAGGGAAGGAAGCGCGGGTGGGGTTTGACCGTGTACTCAAGGGCGGAGCCGTGGATCTTGGCGGCGAAGGGAGCCACGTTGGCACGGGCGAGGATGGCTGGTCCCATTACGAGGTGATTGGCCAGAGCCACATCTATTCCACCTGCCTCCCCAGCCACTTCCCGCACCGCGGCGACGTTGGAGTCGATGTAGCGGTCGAGCTCCTCGTCGGTGAGTTCCGGAAAGCTTCTGACCTCGAAGCCCTCATAGGGGTCTTTCACATAGACCGGCAGAAGGCCGTGGATGTCCGGGTTGTGGATATGGACGCCCTCGATCTCGGTCTCCCTGTCCTGGCAGAGGAGATGGACCTCGTGGCCCAGTCTGGCCAGTGCTCTAGCGAGATTGGCGTTGTAGATGTTGCTGCCGGTGCCGCGCAGCATGTAGCCGTGGAAGAGGAGGACGCGCATGGGTGCCGCTCAAGCTATTAGTGTTCCCGGCCGTGAACTCGAAGCAGCTCTACCGGATGCGCGCCCCGGCCTCTGGCCGCGAGGCGCTCGCGTACGCCGAGCCCGGCGGCGTCTACGTCGACCGGGAGACCGGCGAGGAGATGGAGCCGGTCGCGATGGTCCTGCCCCTCGCCCCCTCCGTCTCGGCGCTCCCTCGCACCCCCGAGAATCTGCGCGCCTGCCGGCGCTGCGACCAGCTGATCGGCCTCGACGTCAGCGACTGCCCTTACTGCGGTTTGCGGCAAGAAGCGCTCTAAGGCTTCTTCACCAGCGTCGCCGTATACAGGAGGCGGGCGTTGCTGTAGTAGCAGCCGTAGGTCTTCGTCTTTCTCACGCCCTGCTGGGGGTGGCCGCCCTGGATGTCCTCCTTCGAAGAGCATCTGCCGGGCAGCCGGCTGCCGCGCCAGGTGTTGTCGGCCTCGACGTTGAAGGCGAACATCGGCGCCCAGGTGGGGACGGTCAGTCCGACGACCTGGCCGCGGAGGACGGTCAGCGGGTGGTCGAGGGCGAAGATGACGGTGCTGCCGAAGTAAGGGTTGAGAACCTCGAGCGGGCTCTGGCGGGCCAGGGTGTATCTGGGCGGCTTCGAGTCTCTGACCGGGCGCAGAACGCCGACGCGAGCCTGCGAGGGCTGCCCGAGGAAGTCGTTGAAGAAGCCGAGCTCGTCCGTTGTGGTGGCGGTGTCCTTGGCCGACGGCTTGGCGAGAGTGATCGACCAGGCGACGAGCTTGCCGTCGAACGGCGCCTCGTAGGGGCGCGCGACTCCGTCGGCGATTGCCTGAAAGCCGGTTACGTGGCCCTCGACCCGGCAGGGGACGACTTCGACGTTGTTGACGATTTTGCCGGGGCAGGACGCCCGGGGCGTCGTCGCGGTCTGACCGAGAACGACGGAGCGCGGGGGCGCGGAGCCGGCGGCGCCGGGCCAGGCCGCGATAACGAGCGCGGCAAGCAGACAGGCTGCCGCGGCGGCCGTGAGCGCGCGGGCCCTGCCCAGTCTTGTCTGTCCTGCGATAGGCATGTTTCCAGGCAACACGGGTCGCATCACCCGGTTGCGGCCACGATTCTGCCGCCAGTGCCGGCCAAATGCGCCGCGGGGGGCCCTCTGCACGAACCCGGCCAACCCACCTCGGTAGGGTTGCCAGCCGGAATGGAGGCTTCGGATCGCGCAGACGAGTTCATCCCCTCCGGGCTCGCCTCCCTCGGGATCGAGGCCGACGAGGTCGACATGGCGGTGATGAAGGCCGCCCATCAGATGTTCTGGCCGGGAATCCTCGGCCTGATCTCTGCCGACCTCGGCGACGTGGCGCCGGAGCACGACCCCGACCTCTCAAAGGCTCCGTGAGCGCGCTCGACCTCTCCCTTCGCGAGCAGGCGGCGGCGATCGCCGCCGGCGACGCCGACCCGGCGGAGCTGCTCGATGCGGCGCTGGCGCGAATCGAGGAGCGCAACCCGGCGATCAACGCCGTGGTCGAGACCTTCCCCGAGCGCTCGCGGGAGATGCTGGCGGCGGCGCCGGAGGGACCGCTGCGCGGCGTTCCCGTCGTGATCAAGGACGAGTGGCCGCTGCCCTGGCGGGCGCAGCGCTTCGGCGCCGCGGACATGCTCGCCCCCGCCGAGCCCGGCGAATCCGGCCCCTATCGCGCCCTGCGCGACGCCGGCGCGGTGATCGTCGGGGTGGCGAACATGCACGAGCTGGGCGCCGGCAGCACCGGCAACGTCTCCGTCTACGGCCCGGCCCGCAACCCCTGGAACACCGAGCGCTGCCCGGGCGGCTCCTCCAGCGGGCCCGCCGCCGCGGTCGCCGCGCGGCTGGTCGCCGGAGCGGTCGGAGCCGACGGCCTCGGCTCGGTCCGCTTTCCCGCCGGCTACTGCGGGCTGACCGGGCTGAAGCCGACCTTCGGCCGCTCGACGCTCGCGGGGCACCACGCGGCGCCGGTCACCGAGACGATCGTCTCCGGGCCGCTCTGTGCCGACGCCGCCGACTGCCGACTGCTGGCCTCGGTGCTGTTCGGCGAGGAGTTGGCGGCGGGCGACGCGGCCGGACTGCGGATCGGGGTGGTTCGAAGCCCGGTCTCCGAGGACGTCGCCCCCGAAGTGCGCGAGGCGTGCGAGACCGCGATCGAGGCGCTGCGCGCGGAAACCGGCGGAGAGGTTCGCGAAATCGAGCTTCCCGACCTCGAGCCGGCGACCATGGCCGGCATCCTGATCATCAACGCCGAGATGATGAACGGGGTGACGCCCGCGAAGCTCAACGACATCGACCCCGGGCTGAGCGCGATCAACAAGGGATTCGTCAAGTACCGGATGCTGATGCCGGCGGCGGCGATCGTGCAGGCGAAACGGATACGGGCGCTGATGCGCCGTCGCCTGGCGGCGATCTTCGAGCGGGTCGACGTGATCGCCTGGCCCACCCTCCCCGCGGTCGCGCCGCCTCTGGAAGCGCCGCTGGTCGAGCTTCCCTCCGGCACGCATACCGCCGACCAGGCCAACGTGCGCGGAGGCGCCCTGGCGAACCTGACCGGGATTCCCGGGATCAACGTCCCGGTCGGCCTTTCCGAAGGACTGCCCGTCGGCCTGCAACTGCAGGGCGCCTGGGGCGGAGATGAGTTGCTGCTGGACGCCGCCGAGGCGCTGGAGCGCGCCAACGGGCGGCGCTGGGTCGAGGCGCTCTCGCCGCTGGCTCAGGCCGAGCCCACCGGAGTCTGATGCCGGCGATCTCGGTCGAAGGACTTGAGCGTGCCTTCGACGACGTGCTCGCGGTGCAGGGCGTCGACCTCACGGTAGGCGAGGGTGAGATCTACGGCTTCCTCGGCCCCAACGGGGCCGGCAAGACGACGACCGTGCGGATGTTGACGACGCTGCTGCTGCCGACCGGCGGGCGCGCGACGGTAGCCGGGCACGACGTGGTGAAGGAAGCGCGGGCGGTGCGCGCCTCGATCGGAGTCGCCCTGCAGGAGGCGGCCCTCGATCCCCTGATGACCGGCCGCGAGTTGATTCGACTGCAGGCGACGCTGCAGGGAATCCCCACCGCGGAGGGCCGTCGCCGCGCCGACGATCTGCTGGAGCGGGTCGACCTGGTCGCCGCCGCGGACCGCAGGATCGGCGCCTACTCGGGCGGGATGCAGCGCCGCCTCGACCTCGCCGCGGCGCTGGTCCACGAGCCCCGCGTCCTCTTCCTCGACGAGCCGACCACCGGCCTGGACCCGGTCAGTCGCAAAACGATCTGGGAAGAGGTGCGAGCGCTGAACGCGGAGGGCACCACGGTCTTCCTCACCACCCAATACCTGGAGGAAGCCGACCAGCTGGCCGACAACGTCGGGATCATCGACAGCGGCAGAATCGTCGCCGAGGGGACGCCGGAGTCGCTGAAGGCCGAGATCGGCAACCCCCACGTCCGACTGACGCTGGCGGAAGGGTCGATCGCCCAGGCGGAGGAGATCTGCCGCCAGATAGGAAAGCTGTTGCCGCCGAAGGATGCCCGCAGCGTGCTGGTCGAGGTCGAGAACGGGGCCGCCGACATCCCGCGCGTGGTGCGGGCTCTCGACGACGCCGGAATCGAGGTCGGCTCGCTTGATCTGGTCACCCCCACCCTCGACGACGTCTTCGTCGAGAAGACCGGACACCACCTCGAGCGCGACGACGCGAACGCCGAAGAGGAGCCCGTGGAGGCTTGAGCAGCCTGGCCGCCAACCTGCGGGTGGTGCGCGCGCTCGGCATGCGCTCGGTTCGCCAAACCTTTCGGCGACCGCAGTTGATGGCCCCCATCATCGTCTTCCCCACGCTGCTGCTGGCGATCCAGACCGGCGGCGCGGGCGGCGCGGTCAACCTGCCCGGCTTCCCGCCCGTGCAGAGCTTTCTCCAGTTCATGCTGGCGGGAGCGATGATGCAGTCGCTGATGCTGGCCGCCAACAGCGGCGGGATCGCGCTCGCGGTCGACATCGAGATGGGCTTCACCGACCGGCTCTTCGCGGCGCCGATCTCCCGCTACGCGGTGGTGCTGGGACGGCTGGCGGGGACCGCCGCGCTCGGCGTGGTCACGGCGCTCTGGTTTCTGGCGGTCGGGCTCGTCTTCGGCGCGGAGATCGCCGGCGGCGTGCCGGGGGCCCTGGTGGCGATCGCCCTCACGGCATCGGCGGCGGTGGCGATCGGCGGGATCGGGGCGTCGATCGCCCTGCGCACCGGCAAGTCGAGCATCGTCCAAGGCATGTTCCCGCTGATCTTCGTCGTCCTCTTCCTCTCCACCGCCTTCTTCCCCGAAGCGCTGATGGTCGAGCCGGCGCGAACGATCGCCGAGTACAACCCGATGAGCTTCGTGGTCGAGGGGATCCGCCAGCCGATCGTCTCCGGGCTGGATGGCACAGACGTGCTCGACGCCGCGATCGCGGTGGTGGGCATCGCCGCCTTCTCCATGGTGCTGAGCGTGCGCGCCCTCCGCCACCGGCTGAGGACGGGGGGCTGACGTGCCGCGGCGAGAAGACCTGGCGACGATCGCGGCTCTGGTCGGCCGCGCCAAGAACGAGCTGCTCCGAGTGCCGGCGGCGGCTATTCCCGGGGTCCTGGCGCCGACCATCTTCTTCCTCGGCTTGAACGGGGTCTTCGGCAACCTCACGCAGCTGAACGGGTTCACCACCGACAGCTACCCGAGCTTCCTCGTTGCCGTCAGCCTCTTGCAGGGCGCTGGGTTCACCGGCGCGGCCACCGGGGTCAACCTCGCCCGCGACATCGAGGGCGGCTGGCTCGACCGGCTGCTCGCCTCCCCGGCTCCGCGCTGGGTCCTGCTCAGCGGGATCGTCCTATCCGCCAGCCTGCGCGCCTTCATCCCGGCGACCGCGGTGCTTGCGGTCGCTTTCGCGATCGGCGCCCACTGGCCCGGCCTCGACGGGTTGCTGATCGCCTACGCGATGGTCGCCGCCACCGCCGCGGTCGCCGCCTGCTACGCCTCGGCTCTGGCGCTGCGCTACCGCAGCCAGGCGGCGGCGCCGTTGATGCAGGCGGGAATGCTGGCCCTGATTCTCTGCACGACCGCCTACGCGCCACTGGCCCTGATGCAGGGCTGGCTGCAGGACATCGCGCGAGTCAACCCGATGACCCAGGTCGTCGACGCCGTCCGCCAGGGATTCGTCGGCGGCATCGCCTGGAGCGATACCTGGCCGGGAATCGTCGCCCTGGCGGGAATGTTGGCGATCCTCGGCGCCCTCTCGCTGCGGGGGATGCGCCGCACCGCGGTGTGAGCTCTCCGGCTGTCGAGATCGCCGAGCGCATTCTGCGCCAGAACTGGCTGAAGGGTGAACGAAACGGAGCGCCCTACTCGTATACGCGGCCCAGCCCGAGCCGCTACCCCTGGCAGTGGTACTGGGACTCCTGCTTCGCGGCGATCGTCTGGCGGCGCTTCGACGCGAGGCGCTCGCGGGCGGAGCTGGAGAGCCTGCTCGCCGCGCAACGGCCCGATGGCTTCATCGGCCACACGATCTTTTGGGACCGTCCGGTCTCGCTGACTCGCCTCCCCTTCTACAACGTCGCCTCGCGTCGCTCCCTCCAGACCGAGACGATCCAGCCGCCGCTGCTGGCCTGGGCTTGGCGAATCGCCGTCGGCGACCCGGCCGCGGAACCGCGGATCGCCGCCCAGGCCGACTGGCTGGCGGCCAACCGCGACCTCGAGGGCGACGGCCTGCTCTGGATCCTCCAGCCCGACGAGTCGGGGCTCGACGCCTCGCCCAAGTTCGACCCGGTCTGGGGCCGGCGGTCGAACGCCCGCATCGGCTTCCCCTGTCTCGTGCGGCGCAACCGCCAGCTTGGCTTCGACGCCCGGCGGGTGCGCGAGCGCGGCGGCCCGGTGCTCTGCGAAACGCTGGTCAACACGATGTGGTCGCTCTCCCTGCAGGCGCTGGGGCGGCCGTCGGCGACCCCGGCGCTGGTCGACCGGCTTTGGGACGAAAGCCGTGGACTGTTCCTCGACGAGGCGCAGCCAGGCGGAGCGCGCCCGGGGGTCCTCACCTGGGCCGCCCTCTCCCCCCTCGCCCTTCCCGACCTGCCGGAGGAGATCGGCCGGCGGCTTATCGAAGAGCACTTGCTGAACGAGAGCGAGTTTCTGACGCCGGTGGCGCCGCCCTCGGTCGCGGTGTCGGAGCCCACCTACGCGCCGAGCCGGCATCGCGGACCGATCCGCCGCTACTGGCGCGGCCCGACCTGGGTCAACTCGGCCTGGATGGTCTGGCTGGGGATGAAAAGGCTCGGCTACGAAGCGGAGGCCGCGCACATGGCTGAAGGCCTGATCGGCGCCGTGGAGAAAGAAGGCTTACGCGAGTACTACGACCCGCGCGACGGCAGAGGGATGGGCGCCAAGGACTTCGCCTGGTCCGCCTTGATAGCCGAGATGGTCGAGCCTATTTGTAGCGGTAGGTGATGCGGCCGCGGTCCAGGTCGTAGGGCGAAAGCTCGATCTTGACGCGGTCGCCCGGCAGGATGCGAATGTAGTGGCGGCGCATCTTGCCCGAGATGTGACCGAGCACGTCATGTCCGTTGTCGAGTCTGACCCGGAACATCGTGTTGGGAAGGGCCTCGGTGATCTCGCCCTCCATCTCGATCTTTTCCTCTTTGCCCATGCGGCGAGGAGCGTAGCGGACCAACAGGCCGATTCGGCTATCCCCGTAGGCGACGGGCGAGTTCGACCGCCTCTTCCCGGGTACCCACCTCTCCCGCGTACTGGGCCGCTTCCAGCTCGGCGAGCAGTTCCCCCAGTTCGGGTCCCTCGGCGATGCCCAGCTCGACGGCGAGCTCGTCGCCCGCAAGCAGTGGGACAGGAGGCCCGTCGCGGCGCCAGTCGAGCGCTGCGGCGAGCATCTGCCGGGCGAGGGCAAGGTGGGCTTCGATCGCCTCCTCGGTGGCAAAGGGCCCGCTGCCGCGGGCGGAGAGGCGATCGGCGACGGTGAGCAGGGTCACGTCGGCGGCGACCGGCTCGGTCGCGTGCAGGTACTCGTGTACCCGGCGCGGCGGCAGCGGCGCCTCGTGGACGAGAAACCCCAGTCGCAGGTGGTGCAGGGTAAGGGCCTGGAGGTGCTGGGTCAGCTTGCGAGAAGCCCGCAGGCGGCGACAGAGCCCGCCGACGACCTCGGCGCCGTCCTTGTCATGACCGATGAAGGTGACGTAGCCGTCGCGCTCGCCGCGGGTAGCAGGCTTGCCCGCGTCGTGCAGGAGGGCGCCGAAGCGAAGCGCGGTGCCGCGGGTCATCTCATCGGCAAGCGACTCGGCGAGCAGCATCGCCACATCGGCGGCGCGCTCGCCGGCGAAGCGATCGAGGTCTTCCTCTAGCTCCAACGTATGTTCGAGCACCGCGAGGGTGTGGCCGTAGACGTCGAGGTGGTGGTTGGGGCCCTGCTCGACTCCCTTCAGCGCCTCCAGCTCCGGCAGGACGACGGCGGTCAGGCCCACCTCGTCGAGCAGGGAGAGGCCGCGCAGCGGGTTGGGGCCGCCGACGAGTCGGCGCAGCTCGGCGAGCTGGCGCTCGCCGGCGGGCTCTCCGGCACGGCCGGCCTCGGCGCGGGCCAACTCCAGCGTGCCGGGGTCGATCGCAAAGCCCAGCTCCGCGGCCAAGCGGGGGGCGCGCAGCAGCCGCAGCGGATCGGCGGCGAAGCTGCGCTCGCCGACGGCGCGCAGGAGACCCGCCTCCAGGTCGGCGAGGCCCCCGTGCGGGTCGAGCGGCCCACCGCCGGCGAGCGGGACCGCGACGGCGCCGACCGTGAAGTCGCGCTCGGCCAGATCGGCGTCGATCGTCTCGCCCCGCAACGCGGTGGCGTCGATCTGCCAGGAACGGTCATCGGCGACCGCCCGCCATGTCCCGAACTCGGCCGACAGCTCGAAGGCGTGGCCGCCGCCCTCGCGTGCGATCGCCTTTGCCGCGGCGGCCGGATCGCCTCGGACGGCGAGGTCGAGGTCGGTTACGTCGCGGCCCAGCGCGGCGTCGCGAACGGCGCCGCCGACGATCCAGGCGTCCCCCCCGCCCCCCAGCGCTCGCCGCGCGATCTCGACCAGGGGCGCGGCGGCGAGACGACCGGCGACGCTCATCGGCCTTCGCGATCCGCTCCGCTGCGACTTATCCCTGACATACCGGGATAAGTCGCAGCGGAGCGGGGGACGCGGGCGGAGATGCCGCAGGTGATCTCGTAGTTGATCGTGTCGAGCCGAGCGGCGACCTCTTCGGCGAGGATCGCCTCCTCCCCCTGGGTGCCGATCAGGACCGCCTCGTCGCCCGGCTCGACGTCGGTTTCGGGGCCGAGGTCGATCGTCACGTTGTCCATCGAGACAGTGCCGACCAGGGGATGGCGCCGCCCCCGCACCAACACCTCGGCGTTGTTGGAGAGGCTTCGCCGCACCCCGTCGCCGTAGCCGAGTGGGAGCACCCCTACCCAGGTCTCGGCCGGCGCTCTCCAGGTCTGCCCGTAGCCGGCGCTGGCTCCGGCCGAAAAACGCTTCACGTCGGCGACGTAGGAATGCAGCGAGAGGGCGGGAATCAGGCCGCGCTCCGCCGGGTTGCCCTGAAAGGGGTCGAGCCCGTAGACGGCGATGCCGCAGCGCGCCATGTCGAAGTGCGAGCGCGGCTCGCGGAAGACGGCGGCGCTGTTCGCGGCATGGACGGTGACGGAGGGGAACTCCGCCCGGACCGCATCGACGAGCGCGGTGAAGCGGTCGAGCTGCTCGTCGAAGAAGCCGGAGTCGGGGTCATCGGCGGTGGCGAAGTGCGTCCAGAGCCCGGCCAGCGTGAGGTTGGGGTCGGCGTCGCTGGCGCGGGCCAGCGCCAGCGTCTCGGCGGGGTCGGGATTTCCGAGCCGGCCCATGCCGCTGTCGTGCTTGACGTGGACGCGAGCCGGGCGCCCCTGGGCCCTGGCGCGATCGGCAAGGAGGGCCCGGAATCCCTCGCGCCAGACCGCCACCTCCGCGCCGGACGAGAGCGCTATATCCACGTCCGCGGGCGTCAGCGCTCCCATGGTCAGCAGCGGAACGTGCTGGAAGCGACGGCCGATCTGGGCGGCTTCGGCGGCGGTCGCAACCGCCAGCCTGGTTGCCCCACCGGCAAGCGCGGCCTCGGCGCAACCGTCGGCGCCGTGCCCGTAGCCGTCCGCCTTCACAACCGCGCACAGCTCGGCGCCATCGAGCAGGGTCGCCTTCAGGTGAGCGCAGTTGTCCCGCACCGCGCCGAGGTCGATCCGGGCGACTGCCCGCTGGGCCATGGCTAGCCGTCGACGAGCGCGGCGAGCGCGTCGGCCCGGGTGACGAGGCCTACGAAGCGGCCATCGTCATCGACCACGGGCAGGTGGTTATGGTGCTTCTCGGCGATCCTGCGGGCAACCGTCTCGGCGCTGGCGTAGTCGTTGACGGTGATCGGGTCGGCGGTCATCAACTCGGAGACCTTGGTCGCGAACGCCTTGTTCAACCGTTCCTCGAAGCCCTTCATCGAGCCGACGAAGACGATGCCGCCCATGATGTTGAGGTAGTGCGGCAGATGCAGGTCGGACTCCTCGTCGCTGAGGATCAGATCCGACTCGCTGACGATCCCGATCACTTTGCGATCCTCGTCGACGACCGGGATCGCCCCCATATCGGTCTTGGCGAGCAAGTCGATCGCCGCGCGCGCATCCTCTTCGGGGGTGACCGTGGGCACCTCGGCGCGCATGATCTCAGCGGCGGTTTTCACAGGCAAGTGTCGGTGGAGGGGACGTCCATATCCAATTCCTTCGTGACTTGGAGCCGGCGCACGGCCCTTCGTCAGTGGCGAGATTATTCGACGTGGGAGTCGGGAAGCATCCCCACGGGAATCGAGTCGATCACGTCGGTGGCGATCACCGACTCCGCTGCGCCCACCCGGGCGGTGGCGTCGCGACCGGCACGAGCGTGGGCGACGACCGCGGCGCAGGCGGCGGCGAAGGGCTCGAAGCCGCGGGCGAGCAGGGCCGCGATCATCCCGGAGAGGACATCCCCGGTGCCGGCGGTGGCGAGCGCCGGCGCCGAGATCGCGTTGACCGCGATCCGCGATCCGTCGGTGACGATCGTGTCGTCGCCCTTGAGGACGACGACGGCGCCGGCCGCGATCGCCGCGTCGCGGGCGCAGGCGAGGCGATGGGCGGCGACATCCTCGGAGGGACGATCGAGCAGGCGCCCCAACTCGCCGGCATGCGGGGTGAGGACTGTCGGCGCCCCCCGGGCGGCGATCTCCTCGATCCTCCCGGCGAAGGCGTTGAGGCCGTCGGCATCGAGGACCAGCGGCGTCCCGATCGCCGGGACGGCTTCGCGGGCAAGCTCGACCGCTCCGGGGTCTCGGCCGAGGCCGGGGCCGAAAACCCCGGCCTCGGCCCGCTCGAACGCGCCGAGCAGGGCCTTCTTCGAAGCCGGCGCCAGGCAGCCATCGCCACCGGGGCAACCGACCGACATCACCTCGGGCTGCCCCTGCTCGAAGATCGGCTCGAGGTCGGCGGGAACGGCGACCGTCGCGTAGCCGGCGCCGGCTCGGATCGCCGCCAGCGAGGACATCCGCACCGCGCCGGTGAGGCCCCGCGAGCCGCCCGCGACGACCACCTGGCCGGAGGTGAACTTGGTCGATTGGCGGCCCCGTGCGGGCGCAAGGCCGAGCACGGCGGGATCGATCGCGCCCCCGGCGGGCTCGCTCGGCGCCCCGGCCGGGATCCCGATCGGCGCGACTCGCAGCTCGCCGGTATGCCACTTCCCGGGCGCGACGAAGTGCCCCAGCTTCGCCGCGTGGAAGCTGACGGTGAGGTCGGCCTCGACCGCGACGCCCTCCACCTCTCCGGTCGACGCATCCGCGCCGGAGGCGATGTCGCAGGCGACCACCGGCGCCCCGCAGCGGTTGATCGCGTCGATCGCCCTCACGGCCCGATCGCGCGGCGCCCCGGCGAACCCGGTCCCGAAGATCGCGTCGACGACCGCGCCTGAGTCCTCCAGCCAGGCATCCAGGTCATCCGGGACGCCCTCGGCCCACAACTCCAGGACATCGACCTCGAATCCCATCTCCGTCAGGCGGCGAGCCGCAACCAAGCCGTCGCCCCCGTTGTTTCCCTTCCCGCAAACGATCCGAACCGGCCCTCCCGGCGCAAGCCCGGCGACCGCTTCGGCCAGCGCCGTCCCGGCCGCCTCCATCAAGTCCTCGAAGGGAATCTCCTGCTCCTCGATCGCCCAGCGATCGACAGCGCGAATCCCATCAGCGTCATAGAGGGGCTTCAACCACGGCTCCATCCCGAGAGCAGCCTAACCCGGCTGCGCCGGCGCCGGACCGGTTCGGCTACTCGACCGTGACCGTCTTCGCCAGGTTGCGTGGCTGATCGACGTTGAGGCGGCGGGCGCGAGCGATGTCGTAGGCGAGCAGCTGCAGCGGGAGGATCGCGACGATCGGCTGCAGGAGCCAGTCGGTGCGGGAGACCTCGATCGTCTCCGCGGCGACCTCGGCGACCCGGCCGGACCCCTCGGTGGCGATAGCGATCGTGTCGGCGCCCCGGGCGCGCACCTCCTCGACGTTGGAGAGGATCTTGTCCAGCACCGGGCTGTCGGTCGCGACGCAGACGACCGGGGTCGACTCGTCGAGCAGAGCGATCGGCCCATGCTTCATCTCCCCCGCCGCATAGGCGTCGGTGGGGATATAGCTGATCTCCTTCAGCTTCAGCGCCCCCTCGAGGCAGACGGGCAGGCCGATGTGGCGGCCGAGGTAGAGGAAGAAGTTCCGGTCGCTGTGGGCGGCGGCGACCTCGCCCACGCGATCCTCGCAGGCGGCAAGCGTCGTCTCGATCTTCGAGGGGATCGCCTTCAGCTCGGCGACCAGCTCGGCGAGGCGCTCTGGCGGCAGCGTCCCGCGCAGCTCCGCCAGCCGCAGCCCGATCAAGTACATCGTCGCCACCTGGGCGACGAAGGTCTTGGTCGCGGCGACGCCGATCTCCAGTCCGGCGCGGGTGTAGAGGACGGCGTCGGCGTCGCGGGTCGCCTGGCTTCCCATGATGTTGGTGATCGCCAGCACCTTGGCGCCGGCGTCGCGGGCAAGCCGCATCGCGGCCAGGGTGTCTGCGGTCTCCCCGGACTGGGTGATGCCGATGACGAGATCCTCGGGCCCGACAACCGGGTTGCGGTAGCGATACTCGGAGGCGATGTCCATCTCGACCGGCACCCGCGCCCACTCTTCGATCGCGTAACGACCGACCAGGCCGGCGTGGTAGGAGGTCCCGCAGGCGACGATCACGATCCGCCGCAGTCCCCGCAGGAACTCGTCGTCCAGCTCCACCTCGGAGAGGTCGACGCCCTCATCGCCGGGCAGGCGGTCGGCGATCGTCTCGGCGACCGCGTCGGCCTGCTCGTAGATCTCCTTCAACATGAAGGTTTCATAGCCGCCCTTCTCGGCTGCGTCCTCGTCCCAGGTGACCTCCTCGGCGGCCCGCTGCACGGGATTGCCGTCGGCGTCGGTGATCGAGACCCCGGAGGCGTCGATCGTGACGATCTCGCCGTTCTCGATCAGAACCGCCTTGCGGGTCTCGGCGAGAAACGCCGGGATCGCCGAGGCGAGAAAGGTCTCCCCCTTGCCGACGCCGGCGACCAGCGGGCACTCCTTGCGCGCCCCGACCAGCAGCCCGGGATGGTCGGCGTGCATCGCGACGAAGGCGTAGTGGCCGCGCAGCTCGGCGAAGGAGGCGCGCACCGCCGCGGCGAGGTCGCCGTCGTAGTTGCCGGCGATCAGGTGGGCGACGACCTCGGCGTCGGTCTCGGAGGTGAAGTCCTCCCCCTCCTCCTCTAGCCGGCGGCGCAGCTTGGCGTGGTTCTCGACGATCCCGTTGAGGACGATGTGGACGCGGTCGGAGCTGTCGCTGTGGGGGTGGGCGTTCTCCTCGGTGACCCGGCCGTGCGTCGCCCAGCGGGTGTGGGCGACACCAGTGGTGGCCGGAGGGGCCGCGGTCGCGACGCCGCCGTCGCCATCGTGCTCGGCCACCGCGGCGCGCAGGTTGGCGAGGTTGCCGACCGCGCGGACGCTGTCGATCCGGTCCCCCTCGAGCACCGAGACGCCGGCGGAGTCATAGCCGCGGTACTCCAGCTTCTCGAGACCGGCGACCAGAAGGTCGCGGCAGGGGCGCTCACCCACATATCCGACGATTCCGCACATAGAAGGCAATCAAGAGTACGGCCCACCCCCGGTGCAACGTTTTGTCCCCGCAATAGGGGGACAACACGTTGCACCGTGCGTCTGGCGGGAACGCTTAGGAGAGCTCGGCGCGGACCAGGCCGGCGAGACGCTCGCAGACGGCTTCGGCCTCTTCAGTGGTGGGGGCCTCGGCCATCACCCGGACCAGCGGCTCGGTGCCGGAGGGGCGCAGCAGGACGCGGCCGCGGCCCTGCAGGGCCTCGCCCTCGCGCTCCACCGCCTCCCAGACCGCGGTGGCGCCGGCGATCGCCTCGCGGTCGGCGACCTCGACGTTGACCAGGGTCTGCGGCAGCTTCTCCATCGGGACGGCGCCGGCGAGGTCTCTCTCCCCCAGCTCCCGCATCGTCATCAGCGCCGCGGCGATCCCGTCGCCGGTGCCTGCAA
>DATMBX010000099.1:0-10714 GCA_035558955.1 Solirubrobacterales bacterium
GCGCCGACCACCAGGATCACGACCCCGGCGACGACGGCGAGGTAGATGCCGCAGGCGACGGCGATCGCGAACGCGACCCAGGTCGCGCGCAGCACCCGCGTCGGGGTCACCAGTCCCGTCGAGGTGACCCGCACCGGCCCGAGCCGATCGGCGGTATCGGCTCCTCGGCGCGCGTCCGAGTAGTCGTTGGCCAGGTTGGTCCCGATCTGGATGAAGATCGACCCGATCAGAGCGGCGACGAAGGCGCCCGCCCGCGGCAGGCTGCCATACCACTGGACAGCCGCCGCCGTGCCCACCAGCACCGGCGCGATGGCGGCGGGGAGCGTCCGCGGACGTGCCGCCATCAGCCAGATCCTCATGGTCGTTTCGGGAACTTGGAGAAGTCGGGCTTGCGCTTTTCCTTGAACGCCTCGCGGCCTTCGCGAGCTTCCTCGCTGCCGTAGAAGAGCAGGTTGGTGTCGTGGGCCAGCTGCTGGATCCCGGCGTAGCCGTCCTCGTGGGCGTTGAAGCTGGCCTTGACCAGGCGAAGGGCGAAGGGAGAGAGCGCGAGCATCTCGCGGCACCATGCGACCGTCTCCCGCTCGAGGCGGTCGAGCGGGACGACCGCGTTGACCAGGCCCATCCGCAGGGCCTCCGCGGCATCGTACTGGCGGCACAGCAGCCAGAACTCCTTCGCCTTCTTGGTCCCGACGAGATCGCGCAGGAGAGAGGCTCCGAAGCCGCCGTCCCACGAGCCGACCCGAGGCCCAGTCTGCCCGAAGCGGGCGTTGTCGGCGGCGATCGTCAGGTCGCAGCAGACGTGCAGGACATGGCCGCCTCCGGCCGCGTGGCCGGCCACCATCGCCACTACCGGCTTCGGCAGGCGCCGCATCTGCACCTGCAGGTCGGTGACGTGGAAGCGGCCGAGGGAGGTGCCCTCAGGGACGTAACCGGTATCGCCGCGAACGCTCTGGTCGCCGCCGGCGCAGAACGCCTTCTCTCCCTCTCCGGTGAGGACGACCACGCCGATGTCGGTGTCCTCGCGGGCCAGCTCGAGCGCGGCGGAGATCTCGATCAGCGTCTGCGGCCGGAAGGCGTTGCGAACTTCGGGCCGGTCGATCGTGATCTTGGCGATCCCGTCGGCCTTCTCGTAGCGGATGTCGCCGTACTCGGCGGCGCTGTTCCACTCGATCGGCGCGTAGAGCTCCTGCTCGGGCGGGGCGTCCCTGTGGCGTTGCGGCATGATGCGCACGATAACCAGCGGCGCCGGGAGGCCGCCCAACGATGAAACTCGACAACTGGCTCGCCCAAAGGTCTCAGAGCTGTCCCGACCGCACCGCCCTGGTGGCGGACGGTGCCGAGGTCACCTACGCGGAGCTGGAGGCGGAGGCGATCTGGGTCGCCCGCCGGCTCGCCGCCCACGGCGTGCGTCGCGGCTCCACGGCGGCGCTGACCATGCACCCGCGCCGCGAGCAGGTGGTCCTGCTGCACGCCCTGATGAAGGTCGGCGCGATCGTCCTCCCGCTCAGCCCGCGCCTCACGGCCGAAGAGCGAGCATCGGTGATCGCCACCGAGGAGCCGACGGTCGACCTCGGCGACCCCGGCCAGCTGACCCAGACAGAGGCCGATCTGCCGTTGCTCGGCGAGCACGACATGGACGACGTCCATTGCCACATCCTCACCAGCGGCAGCACCGGCGCCGCCCGCCCGATCGGCCTCACCTACGGCAACCACCTCTGGAGCGCCGTCGGCTCCGCCTTCAACATCGGCGTCGAGCCGACCGATCGCTGGCTCTGCTGCCTGCCGCTCAGCCACGTCTCCGGCCTCTCAATCGCGATGCGCTCGGTCATCTACGGCACCACCGCCGTCCTCCTCGACGGCTTCGACGTCGATCGGGTCGCTGATTCGCTCCGCAGGGACGGGATCACGGTTGTCTCCCTCGTCTCGACCATGCTGACCAGGCTGCTGGAGGCGGGCGCCGACCTCTCGGGCCCGCGGGCGATCCTGGTCGGCGGCGGGCCGGTTCCCGACGATGCCCTGGAGGAAGCGCTCGGCCGCGGCGCGACCGTCGTCCAGACCTATGGCCTCACCGAGACCTGCTCCCAGGTGACGACGCTGGCGCCCACCGACGCGCGGCGCAAGCTCGGCTCGGCCGGCCGCCCATTGCTAACCACCCACCTGCGGATCCAGGACGGCGAGATCCTCGTACAGGGCCCGACCGTCGCCCCCGGCGCCGCCGACGCCGACGGTTGGCTGCACACCGGAGACCTCGGGCGGATCGACGAAGAGGGGTTCCTCTACGTCGAGGACCGGATCGACGACCTGATCGTCACCGGCGGCGAAAACGTGGTCCCGGCGGAGGTGGAGGGCGTCCTGCTGCGCCACCCCGAGGTCTCCGACGCCGCCGTGGTCGGCCGCGAAGACCCCGAGTGGCAACAGGCGGTGACGGCGATCGTCGTCCTCGCCGACGGCTCCGAGGCGACCCCGGACGAGCTGCGCCGACACTGCGCCTCCTCGCTGGCCGACTTCAAGGTGCCCAAGCGAGTGGAGCTGGCCTCGGCGCTACCACGCACGCCGTCGGGCAAGCTGATGCGCAGGGCGCTTCGTTAGAGTCGCCGACCATGCGCACAGACGACATCTTCTACGACAAGGACGCCGACCTCTCCAAGCTGGAGGGCAAGACCGTCGCCATTCTCGGTTACGGCTCCCAGGGCCATGCCCACGCCCTCAACCTCAAGGACTCCGGTGTCGACGTCGTCGTCGGCCTGCGCCCCGACTCATCCAGCCGAGCCAAGGCCGAAGGGGCCGGTCTCGAAGTGCTCGACATCGCCGACGCCGCCAGCCGCGGCGACGCCGTGATGATCCTGCTCCCCGACGAGAAACAGGCGGAGGTCTGGGAGGCGGAGATCGCCGACGGAATCGCCCCCGGCAACCTGCTGCTTTTCGCCCACGGCTTCGCGATCCACTTCGAGCAGATCCAGCCCCCAGCCGGCGTCGACGTCGGCATGATCGCGCCAAAGGGCCCGGGACACCTGGTTCGCCGCCAGTACGAGGAGGGCCATGGCGTGCCCTGTCTGATGGCCGTCCACCAGGATGCCACCGGCAACGCTCACGACTTGGTCCTCGCCTACGCGGCCGGGATCGGCGGCGGCCGCGCGGCGATCATCGAGACGACCTTCAAGGACGAGTGCGAGACCGACCTCTTCGGCGAGCAGGCCGTCCTCTGCGGCGGCGCCAGCGAGCTGGTCCGCGCTGGGTTCGAGACCCTGGTCGAGGCCGGCTACGACCCGCGCCTCGCCTACTTCGAGTGCCTGCACGAGCTGAAGCTGATCGCCGATCTGATGTACGAGAAGGGGATTCAGGGGATGCGCTACTCAATCTCCAACACCGCCGAGTACGGCGACATGACTCGCGGCAAGCGCGTCATCGGCGAGGAGTCCCGCGCCGCGATGAAGCAGATCCTCAACGAGATTCAGTCAGGCGAGTTCGCCAAGGAGTGGATCGCCGAGAACCGCGCCGGCGGCGAGAACCTCTCGCGCATGCGCGAAGAGGGCGCCGGGCACCAAGTCGAAGAGGTCGGCAGAGATCTCCGCGACATGATGCCCTGGATCGACCAGAAGTTCTGAGACCGGCGCATATCGGCGTCCTCAGTCGCTCGCGTGCAGGGCACGCCACGCTCCCTGCGTCCTTGATCTGCTTGGTCTCAGAACTTCTTAACGTCTAGTTTCGTCCTCGGGCTGGCGTCCGTCGCGGCCGATGTAGCCGTCCTTGCCGCCGACGACCACGTAGATCGCGTCCTCGGAGTCGCTGAGGTTGCGGACCTTGCGGATGGTTGCGGCGTCTACCCAGGCGAGGCCGCCTGGCGACAGCTCGTGGGTCGAGCCGTCGCCGAACTCCATCTCGATCCGGCCGCTGTGGAGGAAGTACAGCTCCTCCTGCTCGTCGTGGTAGTGGCGGCCGGTCTCGTATGAAGGCGGCAGCACGATCGCGTTGGCGCCGAACGCCGTCACGCCCAACTCCTTGCGAATCTTGCGGAATCCCGGCCCCTCGCCGAGGTCGGAGAGGTTGGCGACGGCGTAGCCCTCACCCTTGCTGATTGACTTCTCTGTTGTCTCGCTCATACGCGCAGGCTATGCGGCGGCGGGGGGAGGCGGCTCCGGAGGTGCGACCGGGGCCGCTGCGACGGCGGCCGGCTTCGCTCGCTCCAGCCCGATCGGCGGGTAGTCATCGGTGAGGATGGTGGCGTAGCCGCCTACCCGCGCGTAAAAACCATTGACGTAGGTGAGGATCCCGTTGATCGCCTCCGCCTGGTAGCCGCGGAAGACGATCGACAACCAAGCCACGGCTGCCGCGCCGGAATGGACGCCGGCGACGCCTAGATAGATGACGATCGACATTGGCAATACCAGGATCGCGCGAAACAGAGCCTTGAGCCGGCTCTGGCGCTCGGCTGGGGGCGCGAAATTGATCCGGATCGGATAGTTCGGGTCATCTCTGATTCCGAACGGCGGCCACTCGTCGGTCTGCAGGTACGCCCAAGCCCCAGTCCGGACGAAGAAGCGGATGAAGCCAGAGTTGAGGTTGTAGAGCCCCTCCGGGTATCGGCCCAAGATAATCACCGCTATCCAGGCGATGAAATGGGTGATGGAAAAGGCGATCAGGTAGACCACCGCCACGATCAGCCACGGGATGGCGAGGATCAATCGGAAGAACGTCGTCCAGCGGTTTGGCTCCGGGTTGAAGTCCGCCTCATAGGCGATTGGATACATCGATCCCTCCTCCATTAGCCCTGCCTGGATTGGCGTGTGGTCACACTAACCTCGCCCCCGGCCGGAGTCCACCCGCGCCTGTCAATAACCTGTCGCCCGCGTGGCGCTCTCGACCACTTCAAAGATTCCCTCCGACCTGAAGCCCGCCGACGGCCGCTTCGGCTGCGGCCCTTCCAAGGTGCGGCCCGAGGCGCTCGCGCGCCTGGCCGAGCGGGCGGACCTGATGGGCACATCGCACCGCCAGAAGCCGGTCAGGGACCTGGTCGGGCGAGTGCGCAGCGGCCTCGGCCGGCTGTTCTCCCTTCCAGACGGATACGAAGTCGCGCTCGGCAACGGCGGCACGACCGCCTTCTGGGAGGCCGCCACCGCCTGGCTTGTGCGCGAGCGCGCCCTCCACCTCACCTACGGAGAGTTCTCGGCGAAGTTCGCCAAGGCGACCGCCGCCGCGCCGTTCCTCGCCGAGCCGATCGTGGTCGAGGCCGACCCCGGCGACGCGCCGGCGCCGACAGCGGACCCCGCCGCCGACGCGATCGCCTGGGCCCACAACGAGACCTCCACGGGAGTCATGGTCGACGTCGTCCGCCCGGCCGACGCCGGCGAGGCGCTGGTTCTGGTCGACGCCACTTCCGGCGCCGGCGGCCTGTCGGTCGACGCCTCCCAGGCGGACGCCTACTACTTCGCCCCCCAGAAGGCCTTCGGCGCCGACGGCGGGCTCTGGCTGGCGCTGCTCAGCCCGGCGGCGATCGCCAGGATCGAGGAGCTCGACGGCGCCGGCGACCGCTGGCAGCCCGCCTTCCTTTCGTTGCAGACTGCGCTGGAGAACTCGCGCAAGGAGCAGACCTACAACACCCCGGCGCTGGCGACCCTGCTGTTGCTCGCCGACCAGGTCGAGTGGATGCTCGCGGGCGGCGGCCTCGACTGGTGCGTCGAGCGGACCACCGCGTCGTCGGGTCATCTCTACGGCTGGGCGGAGAAGACCGGATCCGCCTCACCCTTCGTCGCCGACCCGGCGAAACGGTCCCTCGTCGTCGGCACGATCGACTTCGACGACTCGGTCGACGCGGCGGCGCTGGCGGCGACGCTTCGCGCCAACGGCATCGTCGACGTCGAGCCCTACCGCAAGCTCGGCCGCAACCAACTGCGCGTCGGCATGTTCCCGGCGGTCGAGCCCGCCGACGTCGAAGCGCTCACGGCCTGCATCGACTGGACGATCGACAATGTGGAGGGAGTCGCCAAGTGAAGGTCCTCGTCAAGGAGAAGATCGCCGACTCCGGCGTCGAGTTGCTGCGGCAGAACTTCGACGTCGATCTCGGCCTCGAGATGTCCGACGAGGAGCTGCGCGACGCGATCGCCGAGTACGACGCGATCCTGATCCGCTCGGCGACGAAGATGACCGCCGAGCTGATCGAGCGGGCCGAGAACCTGAAGGCGATCGGCCGCGCCGGCACCGGGGTGGACAACGTCGACATCGCCGCCGCTACGCGACGCGGCATCATCGTCGCCAACGCGCCCGAGTCGAACTCGGTCGCGGCGGCCGAGCACACCCTCGCCCTCGCCCTTGCTCTCTGCCGCAACGTCCCCCTCGCTCACGGCTCTCTGGTCGAGGGCCGCTGGGATCGCGCCAAGTTCAAAGGGGCGGAGCTGTATGGGAAGACGCTTGGCGTCGTCGGCTTCGGCCGTATCGGGCAGCTCGTCGCCAAGCGCGCTCAAGGCTTCGAGATGGACGTCGTCGCCTTCGACAAGTTCGTCTCCGCCGAGCGCTTCCGCGAACTGGGCGTCGACGGGGCTGAGAGCCTCGACGACCTCTACGGGCGCGCCGACGTCATCACCCTGCACGTCCCCAAGACGCCGGACACGATCGACCTGATCGGCGCCGAGGCGATCGAGGCGATGAAGGACGGGGTGCGGATCGTCAACTGCGCTCGCGGCGAGTTGATCGACCTCGACGCGCTTGAGGCCGGACTGGAGTCCGGCAAGGTCGGCGGCGCCGCGCTCGACGTCTTCCCGTCGGAGCCCTTCACCGAGCACCCGATCTTCGAGCGCGAAAACGTCGTCGTCACTCCCCACCTGGGCGCCTCCACCGCCGAGGCGCAGGATCGCGCCGGGGTCGTCACCGCCGAGCAGGTGACCGCGGCGCTGACCGGCGGGGTCGTCACCAACGCGGTCAACATCGCCGCCGTCCGCCCGGAGGAGATGGAGGCGCTGGCGCCCTTCGTGCCGCTCTGCGAGAAGCTCGGCCGCCTCGCCCAGGGCCTTGGCGAAGGCTCGGTCGATCGCGTCGCCGTCGAGTTCCGCGGCCGCATCGCCTCCCACGACACGCGCCTGCTCGGGATCGCCGTCCTCGTCGGCATCCTCTCCGGTCACACCGAGGAGCCGGTCAATCTCGTCAACGCGCCGCAGATGGCCGAGGAGCGCGGGATCGAGCTGACCGAGACCAAGGATTCCGGCTCGGAGGACTTCACCGAACTGGTGACGGTGCGGCTGGAGTCGGGCGGCGAGGAGGTCGAGGTCGCCGGCACCGGCGTCGGCCCCCGCAACGAGCCTTACCTGGTCAGCGTCTGGAGGGAGAGCTTCTACCTGCCGTTCGCCGACCATTTGGCGGTCTTCCGCTACGCCGACCAGCCGGGGATGATCGGCAGGGTCGGGACGGTGTTCGGAGAGGAGGGGGTCAACATCATCTCCGCCGCCGTCGGCGCCGAAGAGGACGGCGAGCGCGCGGTGATGGCGCTGACCACCGACGCGCCGGTGCATCGGGAGACGATCGAGAAGATCCTCCAGCTCGACGGCTTCACCGTCGGCCGCTCGGTGGACCTGTAGATGAAGGCGGTGGTGCTAACGGGGACGGGTGGGCCGGAGGTCCTCCAGGTGCGGGAGATGCCCGACCCTCCGGTCGGACCAGGCGAGATCCGGATCGCGGTCAAGGCGGCCGGGATCAACTTCGCCGACACCCTGGCCCGGGTCGGCCTCTATCCCGACGCGCCGAAGACGCCCTGCGTGCTCGGCTACGAGGTTGCGGGCGAGGTCGAGTCGGTGGGGGAGGGCGTCGCCGCTCACAAGAGAGGCGACCGCGTGGTCGCCGGAACCCGCTTCGGTGGCCAGGCGGAGCTGGTGACCGTCCCCGAAGCGCAGGCACTGCCGCTCCCGGATCGGCTCAGCTTCGAGCAGGGCGCCGCCTTCCCGGTCAACTACGGCACCGCCTACGCGGCGCTGGTTGTCATGGGGAGCCTGCGCGAGGGCAACCGCGTCCTCGTCCACGCCGCCGGCGGAGGGGTCGGCATCTCAGCCACCCAAATCGCTCGCAACGGCGGCGCCGAGATCTTCGGCACGGCTTCGCCGTCCAAGCACGATGCGATCCGAGCCCAGGGAGTGGCTCACGCGATCGACTACCGCAGTCAGGACTTCGAGGCGGAGGTGATGCGAATCACGAACGGCGAGGGAGTGGACCTGATCATCGACGCCCTCGGTCCAACCTCATTCCGCAAGGACTACCGCCTGCTGCGCCCCGGCGGGCGGTTGGTGATGTACGGGCTTTCGGAGAACTCGAAGGAAGGCAAGCGCAGCCTCCCGCTGACCCTGAAGAGCCTGGCGACGATGCCGACGGCGACGATGCCGTGGTGGAAGAGCCTGATGACCATGAATGAGAACAAAGGGGTCTTCGGGCTAAACATGCTCAAGTGGTGGGACCGCGAGGGTAGCCTCGACCGGCTGACCGAGCCCCTGATGGCCGATCTCGAGGCCGGTCGCCTGGAGCCGGTCGTCGCCGAGTCGTTTCCCTTCGAACGAGCGGGCGAGGCCCACATGTTCATCGCCGAGCGCCGCAACGTCGGCAAGGTCGTGTTGTTCCCCTCCTAGATGAAGAAGCTGCTCCTCTTGGCGATGCTGGCCTGCGCGATGCCGGCATCCGCGTACGCGTACGCGGATGCGGCGAGCCCGGATGCTCCCGTCAACGTGCTCCTGGCGGGTAGCGCGGCATCGAACAGGATCTGGATCGCGCTCAGCCCCGACGGCCGCGACTACGTGATCGACTCCATCGTGCCCCTGGAGGTCGGTGGGACCGTCTGCGCCAATCCTCCCGACGTCCCAACTGAGCTCATCTGCCGGGCATCCGGGGTCGCCAGCTTCGAGTTCAACGCCGACGGTGGCGACGACAGGATCATCATCGACAGAGCCGTCACGATCCCCGTCACCGTGCGTTGCGGGCCCGGCAAGGACTACGTCGCCGGCGGCGGCGGGCGGGAGAGGCTCTTCGGCGGTGAGGGCGCCGACCGCCTGCTCGGCCGGGCGGGCAACGACATCATCTTCGGCGGAGCGGGGGTGGACAGCCTCGTCGGCGGCAACGGGAACGATCTGCTGCGCGGCGGCCTGGGCGTCGACTTCCTTATCCCAGGCTCGGGGATCGACAGCGTTCGCGAGTAGCTACGCTAGGCTACGGGCAACCGAATGACGCACCGGCTCAACACCCTGGCGCTTCTCCTTCTCCTCCCCCCTCGGGGGGAATAGCGCTGGGCGGCGCGATAGCCGCGAGATACAAGGTCATTCGAGCGAAGCAGAGAAGGAGGAGGTCCAGTGGGACCAGCATCTGACGCCAACCGCGTCCACATATTCGACACCACGCTGAGGGACGGCGAGCAGTCGCCCGGCATCTCGCTGAACACGGCCGAGAAGGTCGAGATCGCCCAGCAGCTCGCCCGCCTGGGGGTCGACGTGATCGAAGCCGGCTTCCCGATCACCTCGCCGGGAGACTTCGAGGCGGTTCAGGAGATCGCGCGACGGGTCGAGGGCCCGTCGATCTGCGGCCTCGCCCGCACCCACAAGGCCGACATCGACGCGGCCTGGGGGGCGGTCAAGGACTCTCAGCGCCCACGTATCCACACCTTCATTTCCACTTCCGACATCCACATCGAGCATCAGCTGCAGACCGACCGCGAGGACGTCAAAGGACAGGCGCGGGCGGCCGTCGCGCTCGCCAAGTCCTACTGCGCCGACGTCGAGTTCTCACCGATGGACGCGACGCGCGCCGACATCGAGTTCACCGCCGAGGTCTGCGCGATCGCGGTCGAGGAGGGCGCCACCGTCGTCAACATCCCCGACACGGTCGGCTATACGACCCCCGAGGAGTACGCCGAGTACTTCCGCCGCCTCTACGAGCTGGTTCCGGGATTGCCCGAGGTCGAAACCTCGGTCCACTGCCACGACGACCTGGGGCTGGCGGTCGCCAACTCCTACGCCGGAGTGCTGGCCGGCGCCCGGCAGGTCGAGTGCGCGGTGAACGGGATCGGCGAGCGCGCCGGCAACTGCTCGCTGGAGGAGATCGTGATGTTGATCCGGACCCGCGAGGACGCGCACGGCCTCAACACCGAAGTCAACAGCCGCGAGCTGGCGCGCACCAGCCGCATGGTCTCGCGTCTCACCGGCTACCCGATCCAGCCCAACAAGGCGGTCGTCGGGCGCAACGCCTTCGCGCACGAGTCCGGCATCCACCAGGACCGCGTGCTGAAGGAGCGAACCACCTACGAGATCATGGACGCGACCGAGGTCGGCCTGGAGTCGAACTCCATCGTGCTCGGCAAGCACTCCGGCCGCCACGCCCTGCGCGACGCGCTGGAGCAGCTGGGCTTCAAGGTCGAGGGCAATGCTCTGAACGCCGCCTTCAAGCGCTTCAAGGAGGTCGCCGACCGCAAGAAGCAGGTGACCGCGCTCGACCTGGAGGCGATCGTCTCCGACGAGATGCGCGAGCGCGCCGACGCCCACGAGTTGGCCTGGTTCGAGGTCGAGGCGGGCTCCCGACGGGAACCGCTGGCGAAGGTCGCGGTGACGCTGCCCTCCGGCAAGGAGGTCGTTGGTGAAGCCGGCGGCGACGGCCCAGTCGACGCGATCTTCCACGCGATCCAGAAGGCGACCGGGACCGAGTGCGAGTTGCGCCAGTACACGGTCGAGGCCGTGACCGGCGGCGAGGACGCGCTCGG
>DATMBX010000100.1:0-14075 GCA_035558955.1 Solirubrobacterales bacterium
CACCTCGACGACCGCGACGTCGGCCATGTGCGACCGTGTTTGGCGCCTTCGCCTCGATGGTCGTGCTGACGCGCCTGGTCGGCGGCGACCTCCCCGACAGGGTCGGCCCGGCTCGGGTGGCGACGGCGGCGGCGCTGATCGAGGCGATCGGCCTGGCGACGATCGCGCTCGCCCATAGCCTGCCCGTCGCCCTCGCTGGCGCCCTGGCAATGGGCGCCGCCTTCTCCCTCCTCTATCCCTCCCTCTCGCTGATCGTCGTCAGCCGCGTCCCGGAGACCCGCCGCGGCGCCGCCCTCGGCACCTTCACCGCCTTCTTCGACGCCGGCGTCGGCCTCGGCGCCCCGCTCGCGGGAGCCGCCGCCGCGCTCGCCGGCTACGAGGGCGCCTTCCTCGTCGCCGCGTTCTTCGGCCTCATCTCCGCCGCGACGATCGCCTTCGCGATCTCATCTCATAGATGGGCGCGGAGGGTCTCCTCGCCCTACCCTCTACTTATGCCGAAAATCGAGAAGACCGACGCCGAGTGGCGCGAGCAGCTGACGCCCGAGCAGTACGAGGTGACTCGCAAGAGCGGCACGGAGCGTGCCTTCAGCGGCCCCTACGTCGACGAGAAGGCCGACGGCATGTACCGCTGCGTCTGCTGCGGGGCCGAACTGTTCTCCTCGGACACGAAGTTCGACTCCGGCACCGGCTGGCCCAGCTTCACCGAGCCGGCCAACCTGGAAAACGTCGAGCTGCGCCCCGACAACAGCCTCTTCATGCGACGCACCGAGGTCGTCTGCAAGAACTGCGACGCCCACCTGGGGCACGTCTTCGACGACGGGCCGCCCGAGCGCGGCGGCCGGCGCTACTGCATCAACGGCTGCGCCTTGCAACTAGACAGCTAAGCCGCCCCCGGACGCGGAGGGGGAACCCATCCATATCTGATTCTTTGGGTTCCCCCGGAGCAGAGGAGGCGGCGCTTTATGTTGTGCCGCCGGCGCCCAGATAGCTGAACTTCACCGCCAGCGCGACCGCCTCGGTGCGGGTGTCGACCTCCAGCTTGGCGATCGCGTTGCGGACGTGGGTGTGGACGGTCGCGGGGCTGAGCTGCAGCCGGTCGGCGATCTCTTTGACCCGCAGGCCCTCGGCGAGCAGCTCGAGGATCTGGCGCTCACGCGGCGAGAGGTCGAGCAGCTTCTCGACCTCCGATGGCTTGCCGCCGGCGAAGTCGCCGCCGAGGAAGGTTCCCCCTCCGGTCACCGCTTTCACCGCCTTGGCGATGTCCTCCGCGGGCGCCGACTTCAGCACGTAACCGGAGGCGCCGGCCCGCAGCGCCAGCGCCAGCAGGTCCGGCTGGGCGTGGGCGGTGAAGATGATCACTTTGGTCCGCGGCCGTGCCTTGAGCACCTCCTTGGTCGCCTCGATCCCGTCGCGCTTGGGCAACTCGACGTCGATGATCAGGACGTCCGGCTCCAGTTCCTTGACGACGTCGACGACGTCGCGCCCGTTGCCCGCCTCGCCGACGATCTCGACGATGCTCGAGTTGGCCATGCGGCCCTTGATCGCCTCGCGGACGATCTCGTGATCGTCGCAGAGGACCACCCGTCTCGCCTCCCTAACGCTTGCGCTCATGCTGGGCCGATCCTCTCAGGGGCGCCGTAGGAATGCAAAGTATTGGGTAGCGTGAAACCGCCGTCTCGCTCCTGCCGGTTCTCGATCAGCGCGATCATCGTCCTTCCCACGGCCACCGCGGTGCCATTCAGCGTGTGCGCCGCCTGGGGGGATTCGCCGTCAACGGCGCGATACCTACAGCCGAGGCGCCGCGCCTGGTAGTCGGTCGTGTTGGAGCACGAGGTCAACTCGCGGTAGCGGCCCTGGCTGGGGATCCACGCCTCGCAGTCGAACTTGCGAGCGGCGGAGGGGCCGAGGTCGCCGACCGGGATGTCGACCACGCGGTACGGAATCTCCAGCTCGCCGAGGATCGCCTCCTCGATCGAGAGGATGCGCTCGTGCTCGGCCGGCGAATCGGCGGGCTCGACGAACGAGAACATCTCCACCTTGTCGAACTGGTGGACGCGGAAGATGCCGCGCGTGTCGCGGCCGGCGGCCCCAGCCTCGCGGCGAAAGCAAGAGGAGAAGCCGGCGTAACGGCGTGGCAGGGCGCCGGGTTCGAGAATCTCACCCGCGTGCAGGGAGGCGAGGGCCACCTCGGAGGTGCCGGCGAGGTAGAGGCCGTCCTCGGGGATCGCGTAGATCTGCTGCTCGGTGTCGGGGAGGAAGCCGGTGCCGAAGAGTGCCTCCTCACGAACCAGCACCGGTGGGATCACCGGCTCGAACCCTTCCGCCGAAAGCCGATCCATCGCGTAGCGAACCAGGGCCAGCTCCAGCAGCACAAGGTCGCCCTTCAAGTAGGCGAAACGGGAGCCCGAGAGCCTGGCCCCCGCCTCCATGTCGATCAAGCCCAGCTCGGCGCCGATCTCCAAGTGGTCGCGCGGCTCGAAGTCGAGTTCCGGTCGCTCCCCCACCTCGCGCAGGACGACCGCGTCCTCTTCGGTCTCGCCGTCGGGGGCGCCGGGATCGGGCAAGTTGGGCAGGGAGGCGACGGCCCGCTCCAACTCTGCGTCCACCTTCTCCAACTCTGCTCTGCCGGATTCGATCTTCTCCTTCAGCGCCGCGACTTCTTCGATCAGCTCCGGCGCGTCGCCCCCCGCCTGCTTCGCCTCGCCGACCTTCTTCGAGAGGGACTTGCGCTCGGCCTGCGCGCTCTCGATCTCCGGCAGCAGCTCGCGGCGGCGGGCGTCCAGCGCCAGCAGATCGTCTACGCGCTCGGCCGCCCCGCGCCGCGCCAGCGCCGCCTTGACCCGCTCAGGGTCGGAGCGGATCAGCTTCAGGTCCAGCATGGCGTTCCCGTATTAGGGAGAGTCGCCGGGGCGCGGCGAGGTCTGGGCGTCCTGCCCTGCGTACTCGGCGACGAAGCGCGCCAGCTCCTCGGCCTCTTCGCCGACGACGATGTTCTGGGGCATGATCGCCCCGGAGAAGCCGCCGTTCTGAATCGCAAAGAGGGCATCCTCATAAGTCTCGGTTCGCTGGTCGAGGTTCGGCCCCTGCACCCGCTCGCCGCGATTGCCGGTTCCCTGGGTGCCGGCGGCGCTGAGCGTATGGCAACCGGAGCAGTGGGTTGCGAAGAGGACCGCCCCGTTGTAGTTCGGGTCGTCCTTGGAAACGGTGATCCCCTCCTCGCCGAAGCCACAGGCAGCGAGCCCGAGAGCGGCGGCAACCGCCAGAGCTGTGATCCAAACTGGGCGCACGCGGCGCGCATCATATTGTCTGGCCCAGCCATGAGTCCCCCCGACCCCGCCCGCTTCCGGGACGCGATGGGCTCGCTGCCCACCGGCGTCACCGTGGTGACCGCCAGCGGCCCCGACGGCCCGGCCGGGGCGACCGCCAACGCGGTCAGCTCCCTCTCTCTGAATCCGATGCTGATGCTTGCCTGCCTGGACCGGGGCTCGCGCACTCTGCTGGCGGTCCAGGCGGCGAACAGATTCGCCGTCAACGTCCTGCACGCCGGACAGGAGAACATCGCCCGCGCCTTCGCCACCAAGGCTCCGGTGGCGGACAAGTGGGCGGGAATCGGTTGGAGCGACCGCGACGGCATCCCGGCGATCGACGGCGCCCTCGCCTGGGTCGCCTGCGACCTGCGCGACGTGATCGCCGGCGGCGACCACGTGATCGTCACCGGCGAGGTGACGGGGCTCACAACCAGCGAAGGCGACCCCCTCGTCTTCCACCAAGGCCGCTACCGACCCCTCCCCGGCTAATGGACGGGCCGAGCAAGCGCTGGAGCCTGAGAGGGCGCAACGACGAAGGGGACGAGGCCTGGCTTATTCGCGGCATCTCCCAGAAGCTCTACCGCTGTCCCGGTTGCCACGGAGAGATCGAGATCGGCGCCGACCACACGATCGTCCAGTACGTCCGCCGCCTCGGCGGCACCGACCACCACCACTGGCACAGCCGCTGCGCCGAGGAGCTCCTCATCCCCCAGCTGATCGGCCTGCAGAGAGTCCCCGCCGGGGAGTCCTCCCGTTCCAAGCTCGAGGCCCGAGGCCGCAAGAAGTCCGGTCAACGCCGCCGGCATTGACGTTCCGCTGCGACTTATCACCGGCATACCGGGATAAGTCGCAGCGGAACTTCCTGGTCGCTCAGGGAAGAAGCGAGACGTTGTACTCGTGCAGTCTTCTCTGCGCGCCCGTGCGACGGGTCGGCGGGAGAGGGGCGTCGATGCCCTCGTGCCGGAGCGCCTCGACGTAAGCGACGTCCTCGCGCAGGATCGTGGCGGCGCGCGTGGAGTCGAGCGGCTCGCCGTGACCGGGGACGACGGCGTCCGCCTGCTCGACGAGGGGCTCGAGCCGGCGCAGCGTCTCCAGGTAGCCGGCGACGGAGCTGCTCGGCGATAACTCCGGGATCGCACCCGGCGAGAGGTAGTCGCCGCAGACGAGCACGCGCGCCCAGGGGATCCAGATCGCCGTGCCGTCGGAGGTGTGTCCGCCGGCCGGGTGCAGTTCCAGCTCGCGATCCCCGAGCGCGCAATGGCCGGGCACGGGCAGCGCCTGCACGCCGGAGAGGGAGAGCGGCCGGGGGCGTTCGATCAGGTACTCCTCGTCGAAGTCGCGCAGCTCGCGCTGGGCCGTGCCGGGCTCGGCCGCCAGCCGCCCCGCGGTCGTCTCGCCGCAGCCGATCGAGGCCTCCGGAAAGGCGTAGCGGCCGAGCAGATGATCCCAGTCGGCGTGCGTGACGAGCAGCCCCGCAACCGGGAAGCCGGCCTGCTCCAGAACCCTCGGCAGCGCCTCCAGCTCCTCCGGCAGGATCGGCGAATCGATCAGGAATGCCTCGTCGCCGGCGCGGACGGCGGTGCAGGTCGTCTTCCAGATCGCCCCGACCGCGACGACGACATCCTCGTGAACGGCAAACGTGCGCATGGGTTCATATTAGTCTGATAATCTGATTTCGTGAAGCAGCTCAGCGCCACCGACGCCGCGCGGAAATTCTCCGATGTGCTCGACAGCGTCGAGTCCGACGGCGAGTCCTTCGTCGTGGTTCGCCACGGACGAGCCGTTGCGACGATTGGGCCTGCGGTCGCGGGAACCGGACGCGCTCTCAAGGAAGCGCTGAGGAATCACCCGCCTGACCCCGAGTGGGCAAGCGAGCTTCGCGAACTACGTGAAGCCGTCGGACCTCCTGCAGACCCCTGGCGCGACTGATCCTCGACACCTCGCTGCTTATTGCCGCCGAGCGTACTGGGGGCGATGCACTCGATGCGCTAGTCGGTGACGAGGACGACACTGCAATCGCAGCAGTCACGGTCGCTGAGCTTTTGGTCGGCGTGGAGCTAGCCGACAGAAAGCGACGCTACGGTCGTCAAGCGTTCGTTTCAGCCCTACTCGAGGCGGTATCGATCGAAACTTATGACCTCGACGTCGCACAAGCACATGCGACCCTGCTCGCCCACACCCGCCGCACCGGCCAACCACGCGGCGCCCACGATCTGATCATCGCCGCTACAGCGCGAGCACGGAATCGCGAGGTCTTAAGCGGCGATCGGAATGGCTTCTCCGGCCTACCGGAGGTGGTTCTGCGTCAAGGTTGACGCAGAGAGTTTCGTCCTCGGGACTCACTCCACGCTCTTAGCTTCTTTGACTCCAAGCGATGCGCGAAACATAGGGTGAATTTGAAAACGATTCAAAGTCCTAATGGCCGCTGGTGCCCGCGGCGCGGAGGGCGAGGAAGAAGATCACGCCACAGCTGACGGCCATGATCCCCATTTCGCGGCGGACTATGGCAAGGGCGAGGGATTGCTGAGTTTCGGCGGAGAGGGCTTCGAGGTCGACGTCGCCCAGCTCTCGGTCGGCGGCGCCGGCCCGGGCGCCCTCGGCTATGAAGGAGACGACGAGGGGAAGGGCCCCGTACAGGTAGTGGAGGTCGTCGGGAGCCTCGTGATCGGTGAAGACGAGCAGGCCTCCCAGCGTCACCTGGAGGAAGACAGAGGCCTGCGCGGCGCGGAGCAGGTACCAGAACGGGACCGAAGGCCGGTCGCGAAACCAGGCGAGGCCGCCCACCGCGCCGGCGGCGAGGTTCAGCAGCAGAACCGCCAGGCCGGTGACGAGGTGGACTTCGGCCATCCTATATCCGCCTTAAAGGGTCGGGATTCGGCTTCCTGATGCGGAATATCACTATGTAGCAAGTTGTCACAAGGTGGGTGTATAACGCACCCTGCGGTGCTCAAGAGCTACCTGCCGATACTCGTCTTTGGCTTCCTCGGCCTCACGGTCGGGAGCGCCTTCGCGATGCTCAACCACGTGATCGGGCCAAAGCGCCCGGCGCGGGCAACGGCTGCGACGCGGCGCCAGGACGAGCCGTATGAGTCCGGCATCCCGGTCGAGGCGATGCGCGGCTTCCGCTTCGGAATCAGCTTCTACCTCGTCGCGATGCTGTTCATCCTCTTCGACATCGAGGTCGTCTTCCTCTTCCCGGTCGGGGTGATCCTGAAGAGCGCCGACAGCGTTTTCGTCCTCGCCGAGCTGATCCTCTTCGTCGTCCTGCTGCTGGTCGCCTTCGTCTACGTCTGGCGCAAGGGAGCCCTCGATTGGAAGTAGAGCGCCAGACACTTAGAGAGAAGGGACTGCGCGCCCGCGACATGCTGCGCGGCGACCTCGAGGGTGAGGAGCTGGAGCGCTATGTCGAGGAGCGGGTCGTGATGACCAACTTCGACAAGATGCTGAACTGGGCGCGGTCGAACTCGATGTTCCCGCTCACCTTCGGCCTCGCCTGCTGCGCGATCGAGGCGCCGATCTCCCTCGTCACCGCCCGCTACGACCTCGCCCGCTTCGGCGCCGAGGCCCTGCGCGCCTCCCCGCGCCAGGCGGACATGATCATCCTCTCGGGCCGGGTCTCGATCAAGATGGCGCCGGTCGTCCGCCGCCTCTACGACCAGATGCTGGAGCCGAAGTGGGCGATCTCGATGGGCGCCTGCTCTTCCAGCGGCGGCATGTTCTCCAACTACGCCGTGGTCCAGGGGGCGGACAAGTTCATGCCGATCGACCTCCACATCCCCGGCTGCCCCCCGCGGCCGGAAGCGGTCCTCTACGGCTTCACCAAGCTGCAGCGCAAGATCCAGGGCAACCCCGACCCGGGCTGGCGGCAGCGCTACAGGGCCGCGGGAACCGAGGAGTGGGCGCGGGGCGGGCCGGCGAGCGCGCCGAGCGCCGAGGCGCTCGAGGCCTACGAGGCGGCGCGGGGGCTGATTCATGCCTGATGCCCCCGGGCTGGAGCTGATCCGGGGGGAAATCGAGCTTGACCATCCCGGAGCGGTGCGCGACACAGTCTTCGACCGCGGCGGCGCGTCGCTGGTCGTCGACCCGGCCCAGGTGCTCGACGTGCTGCGCTGGCTGCGCGACGCGCCCGGCCAGGGCTACACCTTCCTCTCCAGCTTGCACGCGGCGGATTACCTTCCAGCTCAGCCTCGCTTCGGGGTCCACTACGAACTCTTGAACCGCAATCGAGTGGAGCGGATCAGGGTGAAGGCGATGCTGGGAGAAGACCCGGAGATCGACTCGTGCGTGGAGCTGTTCCCCACGGCTGAGTTTCAGGAGCGGGAAGCATTCGACATGTTCGGGATTGTCTTCAAGGGGCATCCCGACTTGACTCGGATTCTGCTCCCGGACGACTACGTCGGCTGGCCCCAGCGCCGCGACTTCCCCGTCGGCGGCGAGCCCGTCCTCTTCACCTACAACGAGGGCGATCGTGGCTGAGGCTCCGATCGAAGACCGCACCACCGAGGTGATGACCGTCAACATCGGGCCGCACCACCCCGCGACCCACGGCGTGCTGCGCTTGGTGGTCGACCTCGAGGGTGAGGTCGTGCGAGACCTGAAGCCGGTGATCGGCTACGTCCACACCGGGATCGAGAAGTCCTGCGAGGACAAGAGCTACTGGAAGGTCATCCCCTTCGTCGAGCGGATGGACTACGTCTCCTACTTCTTCCAGATGGAGGCCTTCTGCGGCGCGGTCGAGCGGCTGGTCGAGCTGGAGATCCCCGAGCGGGCCAGATACCTGCGGGTGATCTTCCTCGAGTTGAACCGGATCCACTCCCACCTCGTCTGGCTGGGGACGACGGCGCTCGACCTCGGCGCGATCTCGATGCTCTGGTACTGCTTCCGCGAGCGCGACAAGATCCTCGACCTGTTCGAGATGGCGGCGGGACAGCGGATGCACACCCGCTACTTCCAGGTCGGCGGCGTGGTCGAGGACATCCCGCTCGGCTTCGAGGCGAAGCTGCGCGCCTTCGTCGAAGACATGCCCAGGCGGGTCGAGCAGTACCAGGCGCTGCTCGACCGCAATGAGATCTTCCTGCAACGGACCAAGGGGGTGGGCACGGTGTCGCGCGAGCGGCTCCTGGAGCTGGGCGTGACCGGCCCGCTGCTGCGCGCCGCCGGCGAGCCCTGGGATCTGCGCAAGGCCTTCGACTACCTCGCCTATCCCGACTTCGACTTCAAGATCCCGGTCGGCACGGTCGGCGACGGCTACGACCGCTACCGGGTGCGGATGGCGGAGATGGTCGAGTCGACGCGGATCGTCGAGCAGGCGCTCGACGGGCTGCCCGAGGGACCGCACATCGCCGACGACCGCAAGTACGTCTTGCCACCGCGATCGGAGCTGCCGACTTCGATGGAGGCGCTGATCCACCACTTCAAGCTGGTGACCGAGGGCTTCCGGGTCGGCCCAGGCGAGATCTACTACTCGATCGAATCGCCGCGCGGTGAGTTGGGCTGCTTCGTGCTGGCCGACGGATCCTCGAAGCCGGCGCGGGTGCACTTCCGCGACCCCTCCTTCGTCAACCTGCAGGCGTTCAGGGACATGGCGGTCGGGAGCTATGTGGCGGACATGATCGCTTCGTTGGGAATGCTTGATCCGATTCTTGGGGGGGTTGATCGGTGAGAGGGATGCGCGAGCGGATCGAGGAGTTGATGTCCCGCTACCCCGACCGCAGATCCGCCTCTATTCCCGCCTTATGGGAAGTGCAGCGGCGCTACGGCTGGTGCACTCCGGAGGGAATCGAAGAAGCGGCACAGATCATGCGGGTCAGCCCCGCTTACCTGGAGTCGGTTGCCAGCTTCTACGACCTGCTGCACACGGAGCCGGTTGGGACCCACAAGGTGGCTGTGTGCACCAACATCAGCTGCTGGATGCGCGGAGGGGACGAGCTGCTCGACGCCTTCCGCGCCGCGGCCGAGGGCGAGGATGTGTTCGTTACCGGGTTCGAGTGTCTGGGCGCCTGCGACATCGCGCCGATGGCCTCGATCGACGAGCGCTACTTCGGCCCGCTGGAGGGCGAGGACGCCGCGGCCGCGATCGAGCAACTGGTGGCGGGCACCGAGGTGCTGCCCGAGAAGGCGCTGGCCAAGCGGCCGCTGGCGGGAGGGACCGATGCCTGAAACGCGCGTCCTGCTGAAGCACGCCGACGACCCGGCGCTGCGCACGCTCGCCGGCTATGAGAGATACGGCGGCTACTCCACTCTGAAGAAGGCCTACCGCGAGATGGAGGCCGACGAGGTGCTGACCGAGCTGGAGGACTCCGGCCTGCGCGGCCGCGGCGGCGCGGGCTTCTCGATGGGCAAAAAGGCCTCCTTCCTGCCCCGCGGGGACATGAAGAAGTACCTCTGCTGCAACGCCGACGAGTCCGAGCCCGGCGCCTTCAAGGACCGCGAGCTGATGCAGCGCAATCCGCACCAGCTGATCGAGGGGATCGCGATCGCCGCTCTCGCGGCCGACGCCGGCCACGCCTTCATCTTCATCCGCGGCGAGTACGACCTGCAGGCCGACATCCTCGACGCGGCGGTCGCCGAGGCCTACGAGGCGGGCTACCTCGGCGAGAACATCCTCGGCACCCACCGCGACCTCGAGCTGGTCGTCCACCGCGGCGCCGGCGCCTACATCTGCGGCGAGGAGACGGCGCTGCTCGACGCGCTCGAGGGCAAGCGCGGCAACCCGCGGCTGAAGCCGCCGTTCCCGGCGGTGCAAGGGCTCTACGGCGGGCCGACGCTGATCAACAACGTCGAGACGCTCTCCAACGTGCCGGGGATCGTCGCCAACGGCGCCGAGTGGTTCAAAGGCTTCGGCACCGAGCAGTCGCCGGGTACCAAGGTCGTCTCGGTCTCTGGCTGCGTGCGGCGGCCGGGCAACTACGAGGTCGAGCTGGGTGTGCCGACCCAGGAGTTGATCTACGACCTCGCGGGCGGGCCCGAGGAAGGGCGTGAGGTGAAGGCCTTCTATCCGGGCGGCTCCTCCTCCCCGGTCCTCACCGCCGAAGACCTCGACCTTCCCTACACCTTCGAGGACATGGCGGCGGCGGGCTCGATGCTGGGCTCGGGCTCGATCATCGTCGCCGACGACCGCGTATCCATCCCCCACATGGCGCTGCGCACGGCGCGCTTCTACCACCACGAGTCCTGCGGCAAGTGCACCCCCTGCCGCGAGGGGACCAACTGGACGGTGAAGATGCTGGAGCGGGTGGTCCGAGGGGAGGCGACCCCGATGGATCTCGACATCGTCGCCTCGGTGCAGGAGAACATCATCGGCAACTGCCTCTGCGTGCTCGGCGACTCGATGGCGATGCCGGTCGGAGCGATGGTGCGCAAGTTCCGCGGCGAATTTGAAGCCGTGATCGCCGCGGCGGGGCGCGAGGCGGTGCCGGTATGAGCGGCAGAGAGATCACGCTGATCGTCGACGGGCGCGAGGTAAGCGCGATCGAGGGCGAGATGCTCCACGACGCGGCCAAGCGCGGCGACGTCGAGATCCCGGTCTTCTGTTACGAGCCGAAGCTGGGCGAGCCGGTCGGCGCCTGCCGCATGTGCCTGGTCGAGATCGAGGGGATGCCGAAGCTGCAGACCTCCTGCTCGACGCCCGTCCGCGACGGGATGGTCGTCCACACCCGGACCGAGCAGGTGAGAGAGGCGCAGAGCGCCGTCGTCGAGTTCCTCCTCGTCAACCACCCGCTCGACTGCCCCGTCTGCGACAAAGGCGGCGAGTGCCCGCTGCAGGACATCGCGATGGGCTGGGGGCCGGGCAAGAGCCGCTTCACCGACCCCAAGCGCCACTTCGAGAAGCCGCTGCCGCTCAGCCCGCTGGTCGCGATCGACCGCGAGCGCTGCATCCTCTGTTACCGCTGCGTGCGCTTCAGCCAAGAAGTCGCCGAGGACGAGCAGCTGCAGCTGCTGGAGCGCGGCGACCGCAGCTTCGTCGGCACCTTCGACGACCGGCCCTACGTCGCCCCCTTCCACGGCAACATCACCGACCTCTGCCCGGTCGGCGCTCTGACCAACTACACCTACCGCTTCCGCGCGCGGCCTTGGGACATCGAGCAGGCGGGCTCGGTCTGCACGCTGTGCCCGAGCCAGTGCAACGTCAGCTTCACCGTTCGCGACGAGCAGGTGAAGCGAGTGGTGGCGCGCGACAACGCCGAGGTCGACGACGGCTGGCTCTGCGATCGCGGCCGCTACGGCTTCGAGATGTTCGGCGCCGAGCAGCGGGTGAGCGGGCCGCGCCTGAAGAGCGGCGCGACCGATTGGGCCACCGCAATCGCCCGCGCCGCCGAGGCCCTGCGCGAACCCGAGATTGACCACACTGGGGTGGGGTCAATGTCGGGTTCGTCAAGCGGCGTGGCGGCGATCGTCGGCGACGCGTCTAATGAGGAGGGGTTCCTGGTCCAGCGGCTGGTGCGGGAGGCCCTCGGATCGCCCCATATCGATTCGCGCGCGTCACGCGGCCCCGGGCGCGAAACCCTCCTGCGCCTCGCCGACCCGAGCATCTCCGCCCGCGTCAGCGACATCGACGAAGCCGACGCGATCCTGGTTGTGGGCACCGACCCCCTCCACTCCTCCCCGATCCTCGACCTCCGCATCCGCAAGGCGATCCGTCGCAACGGCGCCAGGCTGGCCGTGGCCACCGACCGCCCGACGGCCCTCGACGGCGGCGCCCAGGCAGCGACCCGCTACGCCCCGGGAGGAGCCACCCTCTTCCTCTCCCAGCTCGCTGCCTGCCTCCGCGTCGGCACCGAAGGCGAGGTCTCAGAAGTCGCCGAAGTCCTCCGCAAAGCAGAGAGCGTCGCAATCCTCTGGGGCGAGCGAATCGGCCGCGAAGGCGAGGGAGCCCTCCGCGCCCTCCTCGACGTCGCCTCGGCCCTCAACCTCTCGGCCACCGAAGGCTCGGGCCTCCTCGAGATCCCAGAGTCGACCAACGCTCGAGGCCTGCGCGAAGTTGGCTGCATCCCAGATGCCGGCCCCGGCTTCGCGGAAACAGCGCCGGGCAAGAGCACCGAGGAGATCCGAGCCGCCCTGGAGTCGGGCGAGCTCAAGTCCCTGATCCTCTTCGGCGTCGATCCCCTCCGCGACTTCCCGGACACGGAAGCTTGGGACCGAGCACTCACCGCAGCCGACCACGTAGTCGTCTTCTCGATGTTCGAGAACGCGACCACCGCCAAGGCCGACGTAGTCCTTCCCCTGGAGTCCCACGCCGAAAAAGACGGCACGGTCACCCACCCGGACGGTCGCATTCAACGCCTCCGCCCCAGCGCCTCCCGCCCCGACGAAATCCTCTCCAACCTGAGTGTCCTCGCGCAGCTCTCAGAAGCTTTGGGCCACGACACTGGCATCGCCTCCCAACCTTCGGCCCTCGCCGCGATCTCGGAGGCTGTTCCCTTCTATGCGGGGATCGAAGATTCGGAAATAGCAGGTAAGGGAGTCCGCTGGCAGGATCGCCCCGAGGCCGCTTCGAAAGCGCCTCAGGCCGAGGGGGCCTCCGGGGAAGGTCCCCGGGAAACTCTCCGCGATAGCGGATCCGGGAAACCTTCCCCGGAGGCCCTCACCCTCGGGACGTACCGCGACCTCTGGGCCGGCCCAATCACAGAGCTGAACCCACCGCTGCGCTTCCTGGAGCCCCAGCAACGCGTCGAGCTGTCGATCGCGGACGCCGAGCGCCTGAGCCTGAAGAGCGGCGATGAGGTGAGCGTGTCCCGGAACGGCACAAGCCTCCGCGCCCGAGTGTCGGTCAAGGAGAGGATCCAGGAAGGCGCCTGCTTCCTGATCGAGGGCACCGCCGAGGACAACGCCAACTGCCTCCTCAACGACAGCCCGGCAGCGGTTCAGATCGAGAAGGCCGGCGCATGATCCCGTTCGCGGACACCGGCTACACCGAGGCGACCTGGGTGATGATCGCCAAGTCGCTGGTGATCTTCGCGGTGATCTTCGGGATCTTGCCGCTGATGACGGTGCTGGAGCGAAAGCTGATCGGACGGTTCCAGCACCGCTACGGGCCGAACCGCGTCGGCCCCTTTGGCATCCTGCAGCCGCTCGCCGACGTCGGCAAGCTGCTCGGCAAGCAGGCATTCCGCCCGGCCAACGCGATTCCGACCCTGTTCATCCTCGGCCCGCTGCTGCCGGTCCTCTCTGGAGTTCTCGCCCTGGCGATCATCCCCTGGGGCGACGTCCAGGATGGTGTCGGCCTCTACGGAATCGACGTCCCGATCGGAATCTTGTACTTCTTCGCCGTCGGCTCGATCGCGTTCTACGGCCTCGTTCTCGGCGGCTGGGCTTCCGGGTCGAAGTACAGCTTTCTCGGCGCGATGCGCTCGGCGGCGCAGTTGATCTCCTACGAGGTGGCGATGGGTCTGGCGCTGCTCGGGGTGGTCATGATGAGCGGCTCCCTCTCGCTCGTCGACATCGTCAAGGCGCAGGGTGAGATGTGGTTCATCGTGCCGCAGGTCGTCGGCTTCCTGATCTTCATGCTCGCCGGCTTCGCCGAGACCAACCGGGCGCCGTTCGACCTACCCGAAGCCGACGCCGAGCTGGTCCAGGGCTACATGACCGAGTACGGCGGGATGCGCTTCGGCAGCTTCCTCCTGGTCGAGTACATGGAGATCATTGTCGTCTCCGGGATCGCCGCGGCGATCTTCCTCGGCGGCTGGATGGGCCCCGGCCCCGGCTTCCTCGACCCGATCTGGATGCTGACCAAGATGATCGGCCTCGTCCTCGTCTTCATCTGGGTGC